>DATBGU010000244.1:0-9248 GCA_036557825.1 Gemmataceae bacterium | reverse complement strand
TTGCATGGCTTTGGGCGGTTACGGCGTCGGCTCGATCGCCTCTCGGAGATTCAGGAGGCATTCCTCCGTTTAGGTTGCTCGTTAATTTGTTTGAGGTTCTTGACCCCATAACAATTTCATTTTTTCCGAACGCTCTAAGCCGTCGTCGGATTGACAACGGCAGGTCGCTCCGTGCGCCGGCCGTGCGCTACCCAATTGCGATAGCGGCGGACCTGATTGACATGCTCGATTAGATCGGCGTCGAGGTGCTTGTAAGGTTCCAGCACTTTGAAGAAACTGCCATGCGCGATGCCTTCTTTCATCTCTTCAAGAGCACGCCGGATCGCCACATGGCGTGGCAGAGGCAACTCGACCTCCACCTCGGCCAGTACCCGCTCGCGAATGGCGGCCTCAAACACAGAGAACAGCAGAAGCACGCACAGGTCGTCGAGATCGTCGAGGACCGTTCGCGCGTCGTTAAGGATCTTTGCCGAAGTAAGCTCTTTCAGCTGGTTATCGCGGCCAAGGCCGCCATCCCACGGTAGGTTGGTCCAATGATTCTCACCCAAGCGCCCCATTGTCCGCACCAATCGGCGCGCGGATTCATACCAGAGCCAAGCGTCGGCAAGGGAAGCAATCACGACAGCAAAGCCTGTAGGATGGCCTCGAACTGCTCTCGATTGAGCGGCCGAATGGCGGAGCGTTCGTCCTGAACCAACCATTGCTCCTCGGCGGCGTCGTTCAGCTTACGATAGAGAAAGTATTTGTAAGCCCCATTGGTGATGTCCACGCGGCCTTCCGCGTTCTCGTGTCCGGCTTCGGCGTACGGTCCCAGGTGAGCGAGAACATTGCGACCGGCCGGCACCACCTTCGCGGTGCGCTCGCCAAAGTGAATGGCCAATCCCTTGATACGGTAGCTGCCTAAGCCCTGTTCCCGTTCGGCGAACTCGAGCGGCTCAAGGTCGAGAAGTTCCGCGGTGCCCGCCTCCGTGAGCCAAGCGTACAATTGCGCGAGCAACCGATCGACGGCCGCGATCCATTCGTCGCGGCACTTTCGCCGCCGCATCTCATCGCGAGGGGCATTTTGGAGAAGAAATTCACGAAGCGTCATGGGGATCCTCCAATGCCTGTGGCTGCTGCCGAGAACGCACTTCATGCCTGGTCGCGGGTTTGACGGATCAACTCGACGGCGATGTTCTGCTCGCCGAAGAGCTTGCGGTTTTCCTCGCGCATCCGATCCATACGTTCGCAGGCTGCTTTCATCTTGTCGGGACGACGAATGCCCTTGACGAGATCATCGAGGGTTTCTCGTAATTGGGCTTTGACCTCTTCGGGGATGCCGGTGGTGGTTTCGGTCGTCCTCATAAGAATTACTCCTCCCTGCTCAGTCTAACGACTGATCGCCACGTCGAACAATTGCGGCTTATCACCTGCCAACGATTCCCGCACCCGTTCGCTCAGCTCCTCCGGCTCCGTGATCCGTCGCGCCTCGACGCCCAGCGAACGGGATAAGGCCACAAAGTCGATCTCCGGTTGCACCAAATCCATCGCCAGGTATTGCTTCGCGGCCATGTTCGGCAGCGGCATCACGTCGCCGCAATGCTTGAGGATCTGATACTGCGCGTTGTTGCACAGGATGAAGGTCACGGGGATGTGGTGATGCGTCGCGGTCCACAACCCCTGAATGCCGTACAGCGCCGCCCCGTCGCCGAGCAGCGACAGCACCGGACGATCCGGCCAGGCCAGTTTGACGCCGAGCGCGCAACCCAGACCCCAACCCAGCGCCCAGCCGCGATGACCGAAGTATCCGGTTGGATCTTTTAAGACGCCGAGGCGCTCCAGTATCCCGTTCGTCGTCGTCACCGCCTCCTCGACGACGGCCGCGTTCGCCGGGAGCACCTTCGCCAGGACCCCCATCAGAGTCAATGGCGTCATCGGGCGTCGCTCGCGCTCGGCGGCGATCTTCGCCTGCAACGCCTCCTGCATGGTTCTCCGCGCGGTCGTGCAACGGTCCAGCCGCGTTCGCGCCGCTGCCGCCTGCGGGCCGGTGATGACGCCGGCCAGGATCTGATCGAGTTCAGCGAGACCGGCTTTCAGATCGCCGAGGACGCCGACCTCGACGGGATAGTTCTTGGCGATTTGCCAGGCGTCGTTGTCCATCTGCACAAGCCGGACGTCCTCGGGAATGGGCCGGGCCGGCTCGTGATAGATGTAACTGCGCAGCAGGTTCATGCCGACGACGAGCAGCACGTCGAAGTCGGACAGGACGCGGCGCACCTCCGGCGACCACAGCGGCAAGCCGTCGGCGTACAGCGGATGATCGGTGGGGAACGGCAGACGGCCATGCGAGGTCGCCTGCTCCGACAGCACCGGCGCTCCCAGGCGCTCGGCGACGGCGACCAGTTCGCCCGTCGCGCCGCACTCCGTCACGCGACTGCCGGCCAGGATGGCGGGATTCTTCGCCTGCCCCAGCACGAGAGCGGCGCGGCGCAAGGCGTCGAGCGGCGGACGAACGCGGCGGTCCGGCAGCGACGGCGGCGACAGGTCGAGTCCGGCGCACGTCTCCATCTGCACGTCCACCGGCAGGGCGAGGAACACCGGACCCGTCGGAGGCGTCAGCGCTGTCTGGATGGCCCTTCGCACGGCCGTGGGAATGTCCTCGACGCGCTGAACTTCGGCGGCCCATTTCGTCCACGGCCGCACAACGCCGACCATGTCGCCGGCCAGGACCGGCTCCTCGAAGCGCAGCCGGCGGTCCTGTTGGCCTACGGTCAGCAGCAGCGGACTCCCCGAACAATGGGCGTTGTAGAGCATGCCCATCGCGTTGCCCAGGCCGCAGCAGATGTGCACGTTCGCCACGCCGACGCCGCCCGAGGCCATCGCGTAGCCGTCGGCCATCGCCATCACCGGGATTTCGTGCAGCCCGAATATGTACTGGAAACGCCGGTCGGTTGCGAGGGCGTCGTTGAGCGGCAACTCGGTGGTGCCGGGGTTGCCGAAGATGTGCTTCACGCCGGCGGCGGCAAGAACGTCCAGGAAGGCTCCCACTCCGGTCATGGCGGCTGGTCCTCATCTCGTCCGGTTGGTCGAACTTATGAGGCCATTCTACGGAGAAACGCGGCATCGCCTGCCACGCGTAGAGACGAGCAAAAGAAAAGGCCGCTCAGGCGGCGCGAGCCACTCGAGCCGCGCGCGAGCGGAAACCCGAGCGTTCCAGTCCACGCTGGACGCAAGCGACGCTGTGAAAGACCCGGCGGACGCGGTTGTCGTGGAGGTGATTGTCCAGGGCGAGGACGGCCGCTCCCGCATCGATTCCAACCATGTCGGGACCGACCCAGCCGCGATCGGCGTTGACGTTGCTGAACCCGTAGCGGCCCAATAGCGTCCAGCGGTCCTCGTGGAAGGCGCGCTCCAGGTTTTCCGCGACGAGTTCGGGACGATGGGCGATCGAGGCGAGCGTGGCGGTGAGGTGTGCCGTGCCGTCAAGGGGACCGGCGGGCGCGTAGCAGTGGTAGGCGATCTCCGCAGGCGCTGCGCCAGGTCCGTCGCCGGCCGACAAGCCCCAGTAATCGCGATAGGTCGTGTAGGTGCGGGAGAGTTCGCGGCACACGCGGTAATTCGCCTCGGCCGCCAGCCCCGCTTCCGACGCCAGATCGACGTCGTTGGGATCGAGCCAGTCGTCCAGGTCGAGCAGATCCAGGCCGTACTGAAAGACGAACAGGCCGAGATCGCTGTTGTTGAAGTGCAGCCCAGCCATCGTTCCGTGGAAGGACCGTAAATGCGACCAGGCCGACCCCGGCAGAGCGCGCCCCTCTTCCGTCCCGGCCGCCAGCACGTACATGAAAACCGTTTCACCGTTGAGGCGATCCCAGGCGCAGTTAATGAAACGCCCCTCGCGCGTCTGTCCGTGCCGGAGCAAGGGAACAGCCGACTCCTCGGGGGCCGTCCAGTAAAACCAGTCGATACGTTCGGCCAGCGCATGCGCCAGGCGTTCCAGTTCCGCGTCGCGCAGAAACTCAGCCGACCACAACGCCCCCGCCACCAACCAGGCTGTCTCGACGGTGCTGAGATAATCGCAGCCGTGGACGTGGAAGGTGTCGGCATCGACGAAATGCGGCACGATGCCGCGGTTGTGCGGCAGCGCGTGCAGGGCCGTTTGTAGTCCCGTGCGGATGCGCGCCACCGCCTCGCACGAGTTGAGAAGCCGGTAGGGATCATCCGTCGCTAGCGCCAGCGCCATCCAGCCCATGCCGGTGGCCGAGATGCTGCACAGGCCGCCGCGGCGCAGCGGGCCGTGATTTCGCTGGCGGTCGAGAACCAGACCGGCCGGCGTTTGGTTGTCCAGGAAGTATTGCAGGGCTTGCGATTGCAAGCGCAATAACAGGCGACGATCCCTCGTCGTTGAGGTAGCCATCCCTGGCATGGTTGGGTTCCTCATCGCTTCTCTGTCCCGGTTGCTAAGTTTACCACCCGCACCAACGCAGGGAAGAGGAATCGTTCTATTTCCCCAAATGTGGCCGGAGGTAAGCCTCTCTCGCGCCTCCACGGTAACTCCGTACGGTTGCGCCGTGGTTTCCGAACCGAGCCGCCGATCGCTGTGAAGGTCGCCTAAATAATGATACACACGCTAGTTAGGAATCTCAACTCTCTAAATGCAGCAAGATGGTTTGCCTTCCTGGCTCGGATCTTGAGCCGACTCCCTAAAAGCACATGCTCGACGGGAAACGAACTGTGACGGCAATTTGGCGCGTTGCGGCTGAATGGGTGGGAGAGGCGGACGAGCCAGGAACGCCATTGTTCCCGGCCCGCCGACGAGCCGTCAGAACGGCGGTTTGCCTTGGTTCACCACAGGCGGTTCGGGGCTGGCCGGACCCGACGGCAGCGGCGCGGGAACGGGGACGATTCGGGACTGCACCGCGGGCGTCGCGGGCACCGGGGCTGGAGCGACCGAGGTCGTATGGATGGGGGCGGTGACGACGGGAGCCTGCGCGACCGGGGCCTGCTGGACTTCTGCGGTCATGCCGCATTTGGTGCAACGCTGTCCCGTGACGACCTGAGCCTGCGCGACCGGGGCCTGCTGGACCGGAGCCTGCACGATTGGCGCCTGCATGGACTCGACGGGCATCGCATTGGCCGGGAGCATGTTGGGCTGCATCATGTTGGGCTGCATCATGTTGGGTTGCATCATGTTGGATGCCGTCCCGTCGCCCTGCCCGCCCTGATGCTTGCGGAGCCAGCGATGTTTGAACAGCGGATGCCGCGCCTCGCATTGGGAGTCGGGACCACAGCCGAAGTAGTTGTGGGCGCGGTTTGGATATTGGTAGGCGTAGTCGGAACCGTAGCAGCTTGGGCCGAAGAAACTGCCGGCCCGAACGCTGTCGGCGCTGCAAGCGATCAGCGCAAGCGCCGCGGAACTCAGAAACGAGAACCACAGGTGGATTCGCATGAAGATACCCTCCGTGGGGTGGAAGTTAGATCCTGCGAAACCTTTCCCCCTCTGGTCGCGCCTGGCAAGGCCATTTCGCGCAATTCCGTCTCTTGAGGTGCTTGCCCCCCTCGCATTCCTCGCAGAACCCGAACAACCCCTGTCTTCGGGGGCTTCGCCGACAACATCAGCCGGTCCTGGCTCAGGAAGTCTCTTCGCGCTTCTGCCTCCACTTCTCGATCCAGGCGCCGATATCGGGATGTGACTTCCGCGCCTTCGCAAGAATCGGTTTCGCGGTCGCGGGTATTGTCATGTCGTATTCCTCGACCAGCCAGTCCCGCAGCTCGGCCGCCGAATCGGGGTCATCCGGCTCGCCGTTGACGTAATGCGGTCCAAACTCGCTGTAGCCGATACCCAGCAGCTTGAGAAACTCGCGGATGTTCGTCGCCAGCACAATGTTGTCCTCTCCTTCCGAGCCAAGGTTCACGACGGGAGCTTGCGCAGGATCCATCTCGCGATAAAACCAGAGGGCGATCAGCGAACCGAGACGCGACCTCGGCATCACCGAACCATGCCTCTGCCGAATCGGGGACCAGTTCGAAGCAGCCGCTGACGGAATTCCCGTTCTCCTCGGCGAAGTCACACAGCTTGACCAGATCATCCGGCATTCGGATCCCTTTGGGGAACTTCGCCTGGATCGCCTTCGCGAGCATCGCGATCTCCTTGCGGTAAGGGGGAAGGGTGAAAAAGGAGACATGGACGGTGTGGAGCGAAGGGTCCGGCCAATCCGACCTCTTGCAACTGCTCCGCCTTGACTGCCGCCGTCTACTCTTACCCCAATTGGGCTGCGGGTCAAGCGGGTGAAGTGCCCAAACGGGCGGAAACATGGTATACCGACCGTATCCATTTGTTCGTCGTTCTGCGTCCCCGGAAGGCGTATGTCCGAACCTCGCTCCCCTGCTCCCGCGCTGCTCGTCGTGGCCGTGTTCAGCCGCCATGAGGAAGCGTTCGCCTGGGCGCAGGCGAAGTTGGAAACGCTCTTTGGTTCGGTCGGCCTGCGCAGCGAGCCGTTTGTCTTCAATCAGACGAGCTATTACGAGGCCAGCATGGGGCGCGATTTACGCAAGCAATTCCTCGCCTTCGAGCGGGTTGTTCCGCCCGACCGCCTTGCCGACATCAAACGGCAAACGAACGCTCTCGAACACGAGCTGGCCGTCACCGCCGCGTATCCCGAAGCGCGGCCGGTCAACCTCGATCCGGGACTGCTGGTGCTGGGCAAATTCATGCTGGCGACCACGAAGGACCAGGCCCATCGCATCTATCTGCGCGACGGCATCTTCGCCGAGGTGACGCTGCACTACCAGGCCAGCGCGTTCGAGCCGTGGCCGTGGACGTATGCCGATTATCGCTTGCCGTGCGTCCACGATTTTTTGCAACAGGCCCGCGAGTACTACCGGCAGCGGCTTCGCGAGGAAAGGGCGGCGGATGAGCGTCCCTGACTGGCTTTCGTCGCTGGCCTCGTTGTTCGGCTGTCCGCTGGTCATCGCGTGGGTGCTGACGGCGGTCCTCATCCGCTGGGCGCCGCGTTTGGGGCTGATCGACTATCCCAGCGATCGCAAGGTCCACACGCAGCCGACACCGCAGGCCGGCGGTATTGCCCTCTTCGGCGCCGCGATTGGAACATCCGCGCTGGCCTGGGGGTTGGATGTTCGTATTCTGCTTGCGACCATCGTCTTTCTGCTTGGCCTGCTTGAAGATTTGCACCCCTTGTCGTGGCAGTCGCGTCTGCTCGTGCAGTTCGGCGTCTCCGTCCTGGCCGTCTTCTTTTGTCTGCCGTCGTCCTCTTGGCCGGTTCGCGCCGCGGCGGTCGTGTGGATCGCGGGGATGATTAACGCCTTCAACATGCTCGACAACATGGATGCCCTGTCCGGCGGCGTCGCCTGGATCGGGGCGGCCTTCCTGGCGGCGACATCCTGGCTGAGGGCATCGCCGGATCCGGCGGCGTGGGGGCCGTTCGTCGTCCTCATGGGGGCGCTGTCGGGGTTTCTGTGGTTCAATCGTCCGCCGGCGCGCATCTTCATGGGCGACGCCGGCAGCACGTTGCTCGGTTTCCTGCTCGGATTGGGCAGTGTCCAAGTCGCGCTGCGCCCCGATGGGCCGTCGTGGTCGCTGGGCGTGCCGCTGTGCATTCTGGCCGTTCCCTGTTACGATCTGCTGTCCGTGGTGCTGCTTCGGCTCTCCCAGGGGCGCAGTCCGTTTCACGCCGACAAGCAGCACTTATCGCATCGCCTGGTCGGCCGCGGCCTGTCGGGGTTGACGGCGGTGTGCGTCATTTATTTGCTGGCGCTAGCCAGTGGGGCGAGCGGCTTGATACTCTATGCGGTGACAAGCTGGACGGTGGCCGTGCTGGTCGTCGGGCAACTCGGCGTCTGGTGGATCGCCCTCGCCGTCATGGAATTCGCAACCAAGGAGTCGCGTTACGTCTCGCAAACACAAACCAACGCCGGAACCGACGGCAATCACCCCGGCGCCTGAAAGCGCTCCGCCCTCGACCCTGACCGGACCTGTCTTGCTGCGCCGCGCCCTTCTGGTGTTGGTGACGACGCTGCTGGTCGCCCGGCCGCTGGTTCTCGGCGAGGATCCCGGCTTGACGGACAACCTGTCCGACCCGTGGGGCATGGTGCTGACGCTGCTGTGGCTGGTGGCCGCCGCCGGTTGGGCGGTCTGGCGCTTCTGGCTGCGGCCGACCTCCTCCGACAAGGAATTGCCTTCCCGTCTGCAATCCGCAATCGACACTCCGCAATCGGAAAACTGGTATGGCGGACTGGTGCAGACAGCCCTTCTGGCCACGGTGGCCCTCGTCTTTGTCAGCGCCGAGTTCGCCGCCCGCTACAAGTTCCCGGCCCGGCTCATCGCCTGGGAATGGTTCGGGCTGTTCGTCACCTTCTTCGTGATGCGCCAGCTGGCCGTAACGCCAGCCGAGCAGCGCGGTCTGTTCGCCGTGGTGCTGGCCGGCGCGGTGGCGCTGTCGGCACAGGGTATATATCAACAGTTCGTCGAGCTGCCGAGCAATCGGCGTTTGGCGGAAGACCCGGAGAAATTGCGCGCCGCCGCCACGGAGAGCGGCGTTCAGGTGGCGACCGAAGGTTCTCTCGAACAGCTGCGCCGCCGCACGTTGGAAAACAACATCTTTGGTCCTTACGCGAACCCCAACAGCTACGCCAGTTATCTCGTGCTGTGGCTGCCGGGCCTCATTGGGGCGGTGGTGGTGTGCCGGCGAACGGGCGCTCCAAACTGGCAGACCATCCTGGCGGCGTGCTTCGCCATCCTGGGCGGCGCGGCGCTGTGGCTGACGCACAGCCGAGGAGCCATGCTGGGGTTCGTCCTGGCGGCGGTTGGCGTCGCCGTTCTGATCGGGCGGCAGCGACTGCGTGCGCACTGGATCGCCACTCTGGCGGGAGCGCTGCTGCTCATTGGGTTGGGTTACGCCGTTTTGTCGAGCGATCTGCTGACGACCGGCATGGGCAAAACGTCCACCACGGCCGCCGCGCGGTTGGATTATTGGCCGACCACCTGGCGGATGATCGTCGAAAGACCGTGGCTGGGCGTTGGCCCCGGCAATTTCCGTGAAAACTACACGCGCCTGATGTTGCCGACCGCCCAGGAAAAGATCAAGGATCCCCACAACTTCGTCCTGGAAACGTGGGCGACGTGCGGCGTCTTCGCTTTGCTGGCCCTCCTGGTGGGGATCGCGGCGTTCTTTTATCAGGTGGTTAGGCATGTAGCCGTAGGGTGGGCCGACGCAGGAGGCCCACCATACCCCTCCGGTGGGCCTCCTGCGTCG
>DATBGU010000243.1:0-19971 GCA_036557825.1 Gemmataceae bacterium | reverse complement strand
TTGCATGGCTTTGGGCGGTTACGGCGTCGGCTCGATCGCCTCTCGGAGATTCAGGAGGCATTCCTCCGTTTAGGTTGCTCGTTAATTTGTTTGAGGTTCTTGACCCCATAACAATTTCATTTTTTCCGAACGCTCTTAGGGATACAGGCCGAAGGCGGCGAAGTACGGGTTGTAGAAGTTGTACGGGTTGCCGACGATCCCCGGCGCGCCGAGGGTCGTCGTCGTCATGTACGGCGTCATGTACGGCACCGTCGGGTACATCGAGGTAATGGAGATGGGGCGATACATGTTGTAATAGCTGTTGATGAGCGGCAGCATCGTCGGGTCCGCGCTCAGAGCGCTGAGGACACCGAGTTGATTGACGGTCAGCCCCGGCAGAATGTACGGATTGGTGTACGATCGGACGGGCGGGACGACAACCGGCAAGCGGGGAGCCGGCGTGACGGGGACGACGGGCACCGGACGAACGACCGGCACACGGCGAAACTGAGCGTGAACCGGCGTCTGCGCCAGGGCCAGAATGCTCAATCCAGCCACCGCGGCCAGTGCGAAACGAGGCAGTGAAGTCTTCATGGTGAGTTCCCCCTTGGAACCGGGCGGGCGATGCCATCGAACGCACGCCGTTAGGTTGGATGTCTCAGTGCGTCGCTTTGTTAGGCGACTTTCATACCAAAAGCGATCTTTTTTTCACCGAAATCGCCATCTCTCGCAATCGCCGTCAGAGCAAGAATTTATGGCGACTGCATTTCGAGGGCATGAGGCAGGCTGGTTTGGACTGTCGCGGAGGGAGACACCAGGTTGTGTCATTTCGCTCGACCCTGCCCCTGCCGCTGCAAGGCGGACGCGAAAAGACGAACAACTTGCGCCGGCGATGCGGATTTGCGGAAAAAGGGAGAGAATGGGATTCAAGCGGCGCGCGGTAGCGACGTGGAGGTGGACACGGTCGGGGTCGGACGACGCAGTATCACGACGAGGGCGGCCAACAGAACGAAGTAGGCCAGGACGAAGGCGCCGTACACTTGCGCTTGCTTGGCGAAAAGCTGGTGCAGTTTGCCGTGATCGACGGCGCTGTCCGGCACGGTGTTGCTCGTGGTGGCGATGAGCAGCATCGACGCCGCCAGCGAACCGATGAGATAGGCGCGCAACCCCTTGCCCGGCGCGCACGCCGCCAGGTAGTAGCAGATCGCGGCGAACGGCACCACCAGCGTGACGCAGTGGTGTTTCCAGGTCCGTTCGCTGAATAGGAGCATGCCCAAGAGGACGATTCCGAACTCGGCGCCCAGCCGCCAGTTCTCGCGCGGCGTCGTCGGCGTTCGGCAGACCCACACGACGAGCAGGGCGAACAGCCCCATGCACACCTTGACCAGCCAGCGCGCCGCGCCAGGACTCAGATCCAGCAGGTTGTCGTAATGCGTCGGCGTGTACTCGTTGTTGACGTAGGTGGAGAACGACGGGCTATGTGTCAGCAGGCGCGACGCCAGGCCGGGCAGCGATTGATTGTGGTGCTCGCTGGTGACTTTCCCCTCGACGACGAAAGGGTGTACCATGTCGTAATACCAGCTCACCAGATGGCGCTCGTTACGCTCCCAGCCCAGCAGTCCCGCCGGCACCAGGCCGGGGCAGAGAAAAAGGACGAGTCCGACGGCGCAACCGCCCAGCGCTTTCCACGAGCGTTTCCACACGAAGTACGGCACGAACAGGGCCGGCGTCACCTTGCAGGCGATGGCCAGGCCCAGCACGACGCCCGCCAGAACATCGCGCTGGCGGTGATAGGCCATAAGCGCGGCCACGACCAGAAAGAGGATGAACAGATTGACGTTGCCGTGCTGCAAGTCGCTCATGATCGGCCGCAGCGCCAGCAGGACCGTCATGCACTTGGCCCACAGTGGGAACGGCCGGGACTTCTCCTCGATGAGTTGAAACACCCAGCGGAAGGCGAGCAGCGTCAGGGCGACCTTGATGTAGAACCAGCACAGGGCGGCGAGCATGGAGGCCCCCCGTTCCGGCACTCCCAACCGCTGCACGGCATCGGGTAGGCAGGCGAGAGGATAGAGGACAAGAGCCATAATGGGCGGATTGGGATAGTTGTATCGTTCGGCGATGTCCACGCCCTTGCCCATGTCGCTGAGTTGCGGCTGCCAGCGCGTGATCGCTCCGCCGTTGTGCCAGGCCTTCACGCCGTAGGGGATGCTCAGAAACATGAAGAAGAGGACCAGGGCGAGCGCGAACCAGCGCTGGCCGGTCGGCGGCGCGGAGGACGGAAACGGAAGGGTCTTCATGCGACGCGCATCCTTGCACGTGGAACATCCATCCAATCGGCCCACCGGGGGCCGGGGAGACTTTACACCGATACGCCGCCGTCCCACAAGGCGAGTCTGGCGGCTCCTTCGTTCTTCACTTCTCTTCCACCCCGATCTCCTTCGCCTTCAGCAACTCCGTCGAACCGGGACGCGCGACGGCGTACTGAAAATTCGTTTGCGACGTGCAGGCGGCGCCGACGCGGCCGCGCGGGTCGAGCGCCAAAAACGCCACCCGCGCCGGATGCACGCCGCGACGCACCGCCACGGCGTTGACCTTCCGCACCGCCATCTCGCACGCCTCTTGCGGACCCTTGCCGTTACGCATCGCCTCGACGATCATCAGGCTGCCGCCGATGCGGATGATTTCTTCGCCGACGCCGGTCGCGCCGGCCGCCCCCGCCGTGTTATCGACGTACAATCCCGATCCGATAAGGGGTGAATCGCCGACGCGGCCCGGGAGCTTGTGCGCCAGGCCCGACGTGGTGCAGACGCCTCCCAGCGATCCCTTGCGATCCAGGGCGAGCACCGTCACCGTGTCGTGACTGCCTTCCGGCGCGCCCATCGGGGGCTCCGGCTGTCGCCGTGCCTTGGGTCGAACCTTCTCCCACTGGGCCACGCTCTCCGGCGTGTGCATCGTCTCCAGCGGAAAGCCTTGCTGCATCGCGAACTGCTGAGCGCCCTGGCCGACGAGCAGGACGTGCGGCGTCTTCTCCATGACGCGGCGGGCGATCGCGGCGGCGTGACGGACGTTCTCCAACGCGGCCACCGCGCCGCAGGCCAGTGTTTGACCGTCCATGACGGAGGCATCCAGCTGTACCGTGCCGATGGCGTTGCCCACACCGGCGAAGCCGACCGAGTGGACCTTGGGATCGTCTTCCACGGCCTGCGCTCCGGCCAGCGCCGCGTCGAGGGCGGGCTTGTTCGCTTGCAGCAGCGGCGCGGCCGTCTTCACCGCGGTTTGTCCGAACGGCCAGGTGGCGATAACCACGAACTCAGCCATGATCGCGCGTCCTCCGTCATTGCGGGACAAAATGTACTTCTCCGCAGTCGAGGGCCATGTGATAACATGGTACAGACTCGCAGCCGGCGCGGCTGCTCGCGACGTGTCCGAAGGCCCGATTCCCCCAGCGAGGCGGTCCATGCAAGACGTTCTCAGCCTGATCCTCGGCGGCGGCCGAGGCACGCGGCTCTACCCCCTCACCAAGTTGCGCAGCAAACCGGCCGTTCCCGTGGCCGGCAAATATCGCCTCATCGACATCCCCATCAGCAACTGCATCAACAGCGGACTGAACCGCATTTACATCCTCACGCAGTTCCTCAGCGTCAGCCTGCACCGCCACATCGCCAACACCTACAAGTTCGATCCGTTCAGCCAGGCGTTCGTGGAAGTGCTCGCCGCCCAGCAGACCAACGAGGCCGCCGACTGGTATCAGGGCACCGCCGACGCCGTCCGCCAGCAGGTGCGCTACGTCGTCGAGGATCCCTGCAAGGAAGTGCTGATCCTCTCCGGCGATCAACTCTACCGCATGGATTTCCGCCAACTGCTCGCCACCCATCGCGAAACGAAGGCCGATGCCACCCTCGCCGTGCTGCCGGTGCCGCGCAACCAGGTCGAGGGCTTCGGCATCGTCCGCGTCGATGAGACCGGCAAGGTCGTCGGCTTCGTCGAGAAGCCCAAGACCGACGAGCAACTGGAGCCGGTGCGCATGTCCGACGAATGGCTCGCGCGGCACGGCGTCCACGGCACCGGCCGACCGTACCTCGCCAGCATGGGCATCTACGTCTTCAACCGCGACGCCATGCTCGACCTGCTGACCGCCAAGCCGTTGGCCACGGACTTCGGCAAAGAAGTGTTCCCGCGCAGCATCCGTTCGCATCACGTCCAGGCCCACGTCTTCGACGGCTACTGGGAGGATCTCGGCACCGTGAAGGCGTATCACGAGGCGAACCTGGCCCTGGCCGGCGACGATCCGCCCTTCGATTTTCATAGTCCCGAAGGCGTCATCTACACGCGCATGCGTTTCCTACCGGCCTCGCGCATCAGCGCCGCCTCGGTCAAGCAGTGTCTTATCAGCGACGGCTGCATCGTGCAGGAGGGAACGAACCTGGAGCGCTGCGTCATCGGCGTCCGCAGTCGGATCGGTCGCAATGTCGTGCTGCGCGATTCGGTGCTGATCGGCGCCGACCGCTACGAGACCGATCTGGAGCGCCTGGCGAACCGTCAGCGCGGCCTGCCGGACATCGGCATCGGCGACGGCAGTGTGATCGAGAGAGCGATTATTGATAAGGATTGCCGCATCGGCCGCAATGTGCGTATCGCCAATCAACGCGACCTGGCTGACGCCGAGAACGACACCTGGGTTATCCGCGAAGGCATCATCACGATCCCGCGTGGGACGATCATCCCGGATGGGACGGTGATTTGAAAAACGCCAACCCGCAGCGCCAGCAAGGGTTGCCCTTGCTGGCGCTGCGGGCTGGCGAGGAAACGCTACGCCTTCGCCGCTGCGGCCAGAAATTCCTGGCGCTGACGTTCGCGGGCGCTGGGCGTGCCCTCGCCGAAGATCAGCAGCAGCGGGCTGGCGATGTAGATCGAACTGTACGTGCCGACGATCACGCCGACAATCATGACGAAGGAGAACAAGTGGACTCCTTCGCCACCGAAGATATAGAGCACGATCACCACCAGCCACACCGTCATCGACGACAGAATGGTCCGCGTCAGCGTCTGGTTGACGCTGTCGTTAATCATGGTCGGCGTCAGAATCGGGTTCTTGCCGCGCACCTCGCGGATGCGGTCGAAGACGACGATGGTGTCGTTGACCGAGTAGCCGACCAGCGTCAAGAGCGCGGCGATGGCCGGCAGGTCGATCTTGAAGTCGCTGATGAGCAACAGATTGCCGAGCCAGGTGCCGTGCAGGTAGTGAGCGCCGGCGATGATGCCGAGCGTGAAGAACAGGTCGTGCAGCAGGCACAGCACGGCCGCCGCGCCGAACGTCCAGTTGCCGAAGCGGAACCACAGATACAGCAGGATGGCGGCCCAACTCGCCAGGATGGCATACAGAGCGCGCTCCTGCGTGTTGGCCGCCAGCTGGGCGTCGAAGTTTTCCAAGCGCTCCGGCTGCGGGCTTGTGTCGAAGGCGTCCTTGGTCTTCGTCAGGATGTCCTCGAACTTCTCCTTGCTTATCGGGTCGGACAACTCGACCTTCATTTTGGAGAAGCGCCCCGCTTGTCCCTCCCCGAGCGGTTCGATGCGAAGGAGCTTGTCTAACCCTTCTTCGCGCAGCAGCATCGTCACCTGGGCGGGCGAAGCGAACGCCTGCGTATCGGCGTGCGGGTCGGAAAACTCCAGGATGGCC
This sequence comes from Gemmataceae bacterium, assembly GCA_036557825.1. Classification (GTDB taxonomy): domain Bacteria; phylum Planctomycetota; class Planctomycetia; order Gemmatales; family Gemmataceae; genus JAJPHU01. The sequence continues at coordinate 14,312 of DATBGU010000243.1, read as the reverse complement.
GACTTGTTGTCCTTGGCGATCTCGTACTTGTGCAACTCAATGCGCTGTAGCGCGTCGCCCAGGCGCGTGTTGATGATACGCTGGACTTTCCGGGGGTTCTTTTCGGCCGTGCGCACGGTGAACAGCGAGCTTTTGCCGCGCGGATCGGTGCTCAGGTAGAGCGGCTCGATAGTGATGTCGGCCAACTCGCTCTCTTGCAAAGTCAGGCCGGAGACTTCCACGTTCTTTTCGAGTTTCTCGCGCAGCTCGCCGATGCTCATCGGTTCGCGGAGCTTGCCCGTGTAGGCGGTGCCCCCGGTGAAGTCGATGTTCATGACGCTGCCGCCCTTCTCGTCCGGGTTGAGTCGCCAGATGAAGAGGCCGGCGCCCAGCAACGTCAGGATGATCGTCGCGGTGAACCAGTAATAGCGGATACCCATGAAGTCCCAGTGGTGCCGGTGCAGCAGCCGTACCAGCCCCTGGTAGAAACTCAGCTTGTGCAGCCAGCCCTTCATCTGCCACAGGTCGAACATCGTCCGTGTCATGTACAGCGATGTGAACAAGCTGATGATGAGGCCCATCGTCAAGCTGATGCCGAAGCCCTTCAGCTGATCGTTGCCGACGACGTACAGCACAATGGCCGTGAAGATGCTCGACAAGTGCGTGTCGATGATGGTCGGGAAGGCGCGGTCGTAACCGTTGCGGATGGCCAGCGCCAGGCTGGCACCGCGTTCGCGCTCCTCACGCAGACGCTCGTAGATGAGCACGTTGGCATCGACGGCCATGCCGAGCATCAGCACCAATCCGGCCAAACCCGGCAGCGTGAAGGCGGCGTTGACCAGCACCATGAAGGCGACCGTCAGCACCAGGTTGGCCAACAGCGCCACGCAGGCGACGACGCCGGCGAAACGGTAGTAGAACAGCATGAAGATCAGGACGGCCAGGAAGGCCAGTCCGACCGACAGCGTGCCCTTGAAGATGGTGTCCTCGCCGAGCGTCGCTCCCATGCTGTTTTCGCTGACCGGGTTGGGCTTCAACGTTGCCGGCAGCGCGCCGGCGCGAAGGATCGTCACCAATTCCTGCACGCTCTTGGGCGTGAAGCCGCCCGAGATTTCGCCGCTGTCGCGGATGGCCTGGTTCAGCGACGGCGCCGAGCGAATCTGACCGTCGAGGACGATGGCCAACCGCCGCTTGAAACCGGCGTCCGAACGGTCGGCCGGACGGTTGAGGTTGGTCAACTCGTAGAAGAGGTTGGCCCCTTCGGACTTGAAACCGAAATGGACGGCCGGCTCGCCGCGCTGATTGGAGCCGGAAACCACGCGCGACAGGTAATCGCCGGTGACTTCCTTTTCGCGCGACTCGGCATTGCGCGTCAGGATGAAATATTCGTACTTCTTGCCCAACTCGCGCTCCTTGGGAGAGAGCCGCTGCGGGTTGGGAATCTCGCGACTGTACAAAAGCACGTCGCCGAGAGTGATAGCTTTCTTCTGTTTGCGCGCCTCGGCGACCTCGGCCCAGCGGCGTGCGTGCGCCGGCTGATTCTCGGCCGCGTTGTTCAGATGGAGGTTGTACAACTCCTCCTTGCCCACCTTGACCCAGCTATAACCGTAATTGACGGTCTCGCCGTTGAGAGTCACCGGAAACAGCAGACCGCCGTCCTCGGTGCGCGGCGGCGGCGGCGGTTGATCGAGAACGGCCAGGCGATCCAACTCGGCGGCGTTGGCCTCGTTGTCGATCCATTGCGTCGCCCGCTTGATCGCCTCGCCGTCATCGACGGGGTTGGCGAGGATGCGGAACTCCAACCGACCCTGCTGCCCGATGAGCAACTTGATGTTCTCGACTTCTTCGCTGGTCAGGGCGCGGCGGCCCTTGGCCACCTTGTAATTGCCTTCGACGAACTCCGCGATGGCCTTGGTGTCCTTGGGGTGCGCCTTGCTGGCGCGGTCGATCAGCGTTTGCTTTTGTCCAAACGGCGCGCTGGTGTAGATGTTCTTGTCGTCTTCGGGCGGCGGCCATTTGGCGGCCACTTCCTCCAGCAACTTGTGCCAGGCTTGTTGTTCGGCGGCCTGTTCGCCCTGGCCGCCGGTCGGCAGAATGATCTCGACGCGCGGCGTTTCGCCGGCGACCGGGCGAATGGTGACGTTGAGCAGGTCGGCCGGGTCGATGCGGCGTTTCAGTGCCGCCGCCAGGTCCTCCGGCTTGGCGTCCTGCTCACCCTTGCTCTTGTCCACTTCGTAGACGAGGATGGTGCCGCCGGCCAGATCGACGCCGAGGCGGAACTTGCCGTAGTAGGACGCCCAGGCGCACACCGCGATGCCCAGCACCACCGGTACCACGCAAACGAGAACTCTGCCGAGATACGATTTCATGATCGGACTTCATGCCTTTCCGCAAGGACCGCTTGCGTTGGAGCGGGCGGGACGCCCGCGCTCCGGAGCGCGGGCGTCCCGCCCGCCAAACCGCAAGCAGCCGATTCACGCCTTGGCTTCTTTGGCGGCCTTGGCCGCCTTGGCCGCCTCCTCGTTCGTCAGGTTGCGGACGATGCTCGCCTTGGTCATTTTGACGCGGCAGTTGTCCGCTAGTTTGACCGTGATCTTATCGTCGCCTTCGCCCACGTCCACAATGGTCCCGAAGATGCCCCCGGACGTAAGCACCTCATCGTTCTTCTTGACGTTGCTGGCCATCGCCTGCCGTTCCGCCTCCTGTTTCTTCATCGGCCGGATCAGCAGCAGATAGAACAGAACGGCGATCAAAATGAGCGGCAGGAAGCCGAACGGACTCATTCCTTGTTGTTTGTTTTCTTCCTCAGCCAGCACGATCAATGCGTGCAGCATGGAGCACCCGCTTCTTCCTAACTACAAGCCTACTAGCCCGGAGCGCCAGCGACGGGCCGAGCAACCCGTCGCTGGCGCTCCGGGCCAGGGAGAGAACAGGGAAAAAGTTATCTTAAGACGATTGCCTCCACCGGGCAAGACGGACTGCGGCGTACTCGTCGAGGCTGCCCCGCTCGATGGCCTGCCGCACTTCGGCCATCAGCCGGCAGTAAAACGCCACGTTGTGCAGCGACAAGAGCGACGGACCCAGCATCTCCTTGGCGAGAAAGAGGTGATGCAGATACGCCCGGCTGAAATGCCGGCACACATAGCACGGACAATCGGACTCCAACGGCTGCGGATCTCGCTTGTGACAGGCATTGCGGATACGGACCTCTCCCGCGTCGGTGAACGCCGACGCATTGCGGCCGTTGCGCGTCGGCAGCACGCAATCGAACATGTCAATGCCCGCCCGCACGCCGGCGAGAACGTCCTCCGGCCGCCCGACGCCCATGAGGTAACGCGGTTTCTCGGCCGGCAACAGCGCCGCCGTCGGTCCCAGAGCGGCGACCATCTGCGCCTCCGTCTCGCCGACGCTGAAACCGCCCAGGGCGTAGCCGGGGAAGTCCATCGCCGTCAGTTCGCGGGCGCAGTGGGTACGCAGTTCCAGATCGGTCCCGCCCTGCACGATAGCGAAAAGCGCCTGGTCCGATCGCTTGTGGGCCGTCCGGCAGCGTTCGGCCCAGCGAATGGTGCGCTCGACGGCGACGCGCAGATAATCGGCCGGCGTATCGTGCGGCGGACATTCGTCCAGGCACATGGCGATGTCGGAGCCGAGGTTTTCCTGAATGGCGACGGCGCGTTCCGGTGTCAGCTCCACGAGGGCGCCATCGATATGCGAGCGGAAGACGGCGGCGTGGTCGTCGATCTTGCGCGTCGGCGCCAGGCTGTACACCTGAAATCCGCCGCTATCGGTGAGGATCGGCCCCTCCCAGGCCATGAAGCGATGCAGTCCGCCCATCTCGGCGATGACATCGTCGCCGGGCCGGAGGGTGAGGTGGTAGGTGTTGCCGAGGATGATTTGCGCGCCGGCCTCGCGCACCTGTTGGGGGGTCAAGCCTTTGACGGTGGCTTGCGTGCCGACCGGCATGAACACCGGCGTTTCGACGGTCCCATGCGGCGTCGCCAACCGTCCGCGCCGCGCCGCCCCGTCGCTCGCCAACAACTCAAGCCCAAAGGACATGCGAATCCAAAAAAAAGAGCTAACCACACAGTCACAGAGAACACAGAGAGAAGACACAGAAACGGAAAAAGAATTGGTTACCTTGTACTTCCTCTTTCTGCTTTTATTCTTTTCTGTGTCTTCTCTCTGTGTTCTCTGTGACTCTGTGGTTAGTTTTTTAATCCCCTCGCAGGGTGAGGCCGTACACCGCCAGTTTCTCGCGTACCTCGCTCAGCGAGGTCATGCCGAAGTTCTTCGACTCCAGTAGTTCGTCCGCGGTGCGGTTGATGAGATCGCCCAGCGTGTTGATGCCGAGGCGGTTCATGCACTTACGGGCGCGGACCGACAAGTTCAAATCGCTGACCGGCTTGTTGAGCGTCGCCTGCTCCTGCTCGCTCAACTGCTGCTGTGGCCGGAAGCGGATGTCGTGCTGCGCTCCTTCCTCCAGCGATTGGCCCAGACGCAGCCCCTTGGTTCCCATGATCTCCTTGATCTCGCTGAGCGACGTCTCGCCGAAGTTCTTGCTGCTGAGAAGCTGCTGCTCGCTGACGCGCGTCAGGTCGCCCAGTGTCTTGATGTTCATCTTTTTCAGGCAATTGCGGCTGCGCACCGACAACTCGAAATCGGTGACGGGGATTTCGAGCACCTGACTGAAACGGCTGAAAGCGTGCTCTTCCTCCGGGTTGTAGTACATCGTCTGCGAGTTTTGCGCATCCTTCAAGAACAGGCGGGCCTGCTCGTCGGTCGAATCGGCCGACAGCACACGCCGATAGCACTCGACGGCCTTGTCGTACTTCTCGTGGTCCTCGTAGAGCACGCCGAGATTTTTCAGCACGCCGACATGCACCGGCGGATGCTTCAGGCAGCGCTCGTAAAAACCGATGGCCTCGTCGTCGTTGCCGGCGAGGTCGTTGGCGTGGGCGAGCTGGAACAGCACGCCGGTGTGCGACGGATCGAACTTCTCCGCTTTCTCCAGGTGCTCGATGGCGTTCTTCCGTTCGCCCTCGGCGAGATGGCAACTGGCGATCTGATAATGATACTCGGCGCTGTGGCTGGAGAGATCGTTGAGCTTGTTGAGGATGGAGCGGGCCTGAGCGAGATCGCCCTTTTGGCGGTAGATGCCGGCGCGCTGCAATTGCACTTGATTGGCGTTGTAGCCGGCCTTCTCGGCCTTGTCGTACGCCTTCAAGGCGTCGTCGAACTCGCGGCGCGAAGTCAGGGCGCGGCCGAGGTAGAAGCCGGCCAAGGCTCCTTCGGACTGGCGCAGATGCTCGACGGCCTGCTGCATGTAGCCGAGGAAGAACGAGGCGATGCCGAGCTTGAGGTGCCAACGCTTGGCGGCGGCCCCGGTGGAGGTTTCGATCTTCTTCTTGATGACCTCCGTCACATCGCGGAGGGTGCGGTACTGCGTGCCGCCTTGCGCCAGCGCCTCGCGCAGTTTCGAGACCGTTCCCGCATCACAGTCTTCCCGCTCGACCATCAAGGCTTTCAGGTCGATTAGCATCTGCTCAACCATGCAACGCTCTCCCGTGAAATATCGCCGGCCCGTGGTGGGAAATTGTTAGTATAACGGGGGAGTTGATTCGATCAAGAGAGCCTGACAAACCGGGTTGATCCATGTCTCGATCGCGCGCGCGGCCCTCGCTGCCGCCCTGTTACGCCTTGGTCCAGCCCGGCCTGGAGCCGATCGCCGCGGAGGAGATCGAACGCGACCTCGGCGGCGAAGTCAAGAAGACTGGACGCGGACTCATCGTCTTCCGCGTGCCCGAAATCGACGACCGACTGTTGAGCCTGCGCACCACCGAAGATGTGTTCCTGTTCGGCTGGGGCACCGATCAACTCTCGCATCGCGCCGAGGATCTCGAACGCATCCGCCGCTGGACGGCGCGCGACGCGGACTGGACGAACCTGCTGCGCCTCCATCACACGGTCCGGCCGAAGCCAAAAGGCCGGCCAACCTATCGCCTCGTCACGCAGATGGAGGGCAAGCACGGCTATCTTCGCCGCGACGCCGGCAAGGCGCTCGCCCAGGGGCTGGCGGGCAAGGTGCCGGATAGCTGGCGGCCGGCCGAGGAGAACGCCGCCGTCGAGTTCTGGCTGACCATCGACGGCGCGACCGCCGTTTGCGGCTTGCGTCTGTCCGACCGCACGATGCGCCATCGCACCTACAAGTTGGAGCATCGGCCGGCATCGTTGCGGCCGACCATCGCCGCGGCGATGATCCGCCTCGCCGAGATCCGCCCACGCCACGTCGTCCTCGATCCGATGTGCGGCGCCGGGACGTTGCTTGCGGAACGGCTGACCGCCGCGCAGCAGGTTCGCGATGGTTGTGTGCCGGTGTGGGGCGGCGATCTCGATTTCGGCGCCGTCCGCGCCGCCGCCGTGAACCTCCGCCGCGTCGGCCCGGCCCTGTTGGCGCGCTGGGACGCGACCCAGATGCCGCTGGCTTCCGCCGAGGTCGATCGCATCGTGTCCAATCCGCCGTTCGGCAAGCAACTGAGCAGCCCCGAAGCGGTCGGCCCCCTCTACAACGCCATGCTGCGCGAGTACGATCGCGTCCTTCGCCCCGGAGGTGTGGCCGTGCTGCTCGTCAGCGCCGGGGCGGCGCTGCGTGCGGCGGCCCGCCGCGTCGGCTGGCAGGCGCGGCGGCAACTGTCGATCCGCGTCCTCGGTCAATCCGCGCTGGTTACAGTCTGGCGAAAGCCGGGTTCGTAGGATAGCATGACGTTACCAGCCCGAAGCGCCAGCGAGGGCGGCCCTCGCTGGCGCTTCGGGCTGGTAACGTCATCGCAAATCTATCAGGGCATGCAACCATGGCGTCAACGCGAATCACCTGCCCCGATTGTAGATCGGTTTTGAAGCCGACCAAGCCGGTGCCCGACGGCAAAAAAGTCAAGTGCCCCAAGTGCGGCACTATGTTCACCACGCCCGGACTCGTCGAGGACGAAGACGAGCGCCCGACCAAGAAGGTCGCGGGCAAGAAGGAGAAGGCCGCAAGTAAGAAGGCCACCGCTCCCGAACCTCCTCCCATGTCAGCTGGTGACGACGACGAGGAGAGCGGCGGCGGCATCTACGGCTACGTCAAGGAGGACGAGAAGGAAGAGGAGGAAGAGAGGCCGCAGATTGAGTACGCGCCGGACATGTCGATCAAGGATCTGCGCGGGCCGGCTCAGGAGCTGTTGGTGCGGCCGTCCAACTACATGATCCTCCTCGGCGGACTGTGTTGCCTTTCGGATATTCTTCTCATCTGCATCGCGTTCTGGCCGATGGTCTTCAGCGATTCGCCCGTCAATTACGTGGAGATCCTTACGAAGCATTACAAGGACAAGGGAGACAAGAACGCCATCGAGCGCATCAAAAACATCAAGGAACGCAAGGAGCTGAAGGACGAAGATCTGGACGTTGTGGAAGAGGCGGAGGTGGCCTCGCGAATAATTCGCTTCATCATCATAGGCGTGTACATCTTCTTGCTCCTCTATAACGGCATCACGATCTTTGGGGCGGTGAAGATGCAGAACATGGAGTCGCGCGGTTGGGGCATCGCCTCCGCCATCATGACCATCCTTCCTTTTGGCTCGGCGGGGCTTGGCGGGGTTCTGTATATTGTGCTGTTTATCCTCTTTGCGGTGCTTCTCGACGATCCGGCGATGGGAATGACGTACGCGGGCGGCGTCAGCACGCTGACGTGGGTTCTCGCCATTGTCATCGGCGTTTGGTCGCTGCGGACGCTGATGAGCCAAACCGTGATCGACGGCTTCGAGTACGTGGCGGATTGATGAATACAAGCCCGGAGCGCCAGCGACGGGCGCTCCGGCCCGTCGCTGGCGCTCCGGGCTTGTTCGACATATCACTTGTTCGCATCCGGCATCTTGCTCGGACCCTGGATCTGCGCCAGGCGGACCTGGGCGATGTCGGCGTTGCGCGTGTTGGGGAAGGTCTGCACGACACGCTCCAGATAGAAAACCGCCTGCTGGGGCTGCCCTTTCTTGAGCCACGTCTCCGCCAATGTCAGATACAGGCTGCTCAGGCGATCGCCCATCTGATCGCAGGCCTGCTTGGTCCATTCGGGGTTGGCCTTGATCTCGTCGGCCAGCTTTCTCGCCTCGGTCCCCTCCGGGGAATCGGCGTAGTTCGCGATCAGCGCCTCGCAGCGGTCCAAACACGCCAGGTATTGTTTGCGGCGGTAGTCCTCGCGGGCCTTGTCGAGTTGCTCCCGCGCGAGGTTGCCGCGCGGAGTCTCGTGCTGCACGACGCGGCTGGCCAGCGTGACGAGCAGTTGACTGCCCTCGCGCGCCGCCTTGGTGCCCGGATAGACGCGCACCAGTTCCGTCACCGTCTCGACGGCCTGCGGCATCTTGCCGCTCTCGACCAGTTGCCGCGCTTCGCTGCAACGTCCCGCCGCTTGCTGTTCCAGATCCTGCAACATCTTCTTGGCCTTGTCCTGGAGCGTCGCGTCCTTGCCGTTCTCGGCCACGGGCTTGAGCAACGCGATGGCCCGCGCGTAATCGCCGGTCGCCACCGCCTGCACCGCTTCTTGCAGATCTCGGTTGCCGCTATCGGGCGCCGCCGACGAAAACAGCAGTTTGTTCAGACGCTCGTGCAGCGGAGCGGCCTCAATGAAACCTTCCTGGTAGCCGAGGATACGCCCCTCGGCGCTGGCGAAAACGAGCGTGGGATAGTTCGTCACGCGCAGCGCCTCCGCCAGACGGGCGTGCTGATCGGCGTCGATCTTGAGCGGGATGCAGCGTTGGTTGAGCATGGCGACGAGGGTCGGATCGCGGAAGGTGCGCAGATCGAGCTGCTTACAGTAATGACAATTCTCCGTGCCCACGTCGATGACCAACGGTCGTTTCTTCTCGGTCGCCTCTTGCCGGGCCTTTGCGTAGTCCGATCGCCACTCCACTTCCTGCGCCGAGGCGGAGGCGCGCAGGGCCGTGTGCAGCAGGCAGCAGGCGCAGCAAACGAACATCAAGCGGAGAGAGAAGCGGCTGATCATGCGATCGACTCCCTTGGGCATCCTGCACTCGGCCTTGCCAATCAGGCGCGGGGGTGGGCCTTGTGATAACTGTCGCGCAGGCGCTGCGTGCTCACGTGCGTATAAACCTGCGTCGTGGCCAGGCTGCGGTGTCCGAGCAGTTCCTGTACGCTGCGGATGTCGGCGCCGGCGTCGAGCAGATGCGTGGCGAAACTGTGCCGCAGCGTGTGTGGGCTGGTGCGCGGGTCGAGTCCGGCTTGTTTGAGGTACTTCTCCAGCAGCCGGCCCACGCTGCGCGACGACAGGCGTGTGCCGCCGCGATTGAGGAACAGGGCCGGCTGATTGGCCGCGCGCGGCCCGGCCACGTTCTGACGTTCGGGAAGCCAGCGCTCGATCGCCGCCACGGCCGGTGGTCCCAGCAGCGCCAGCCGTTCCTTGCGGCCCTTGCCGCGCACCATCGCCACGCCCTCCACAAGTTCAACGTCGCCGACATCCAGGCCGGTCAGTTCGCTGACGCGCAGTCCGGCCGAATACAAAGTTTCGAGGATGGCCCGATCGCGCAATCCCAGCGGGTCCGCGGACGGCGGCGTCTCCAGCAGGCGAGTCATGTCCTCGCGCGAGACGAAGTGCGGCAGGCGTTTGTCCTGACGCGGTCCGCGCACGCCCATCGCCGGATTGGCCGACAGCGTGCCCTGGCGGCACAGAAATCGACACCACGAGCGGATGGCGGCGAGGCGACGCGCGATGGTGCTGCGGGCGTAGCCCTGTTCGCTCAACCAGGCCAGGTGCGCGCGCAACAGGCGCGTGCTCAACTGATCGGCCCGCGGCGAGTGGCTGCCGAGTTTCGTGCGGAAGAACTCCACGGCTTGCGTCAGATCCTCGCGATACGATTTCACCGTATGCGCCGAGGCATTTTTCTCCAGCGCCAGATGCCGCAGATACTCGGCCAGGCTCTCTTCCATGCCTTTACCTCAAAAGCGCCGGGAGGCGTCGGGAGACGACTTCGCGCCGGCCGCTTGTTCGCGGGCCTTCTGGGCCAGCACCGCCGCATCGAACCAGTTCAGACTCAGTTCCGGGTCGGCGGCCTGGTCGCGGAACGTCTCCAACAAGGGCGAGCGGCTGGCGTCATCGTACACGTAAACGTAACGTTCTTCCCCCTTTATCAACGCCAGGACGTTGAATTCACGTCCCAATCCCCACCTCCCTTCACGCCATTGTGGGATGGTCGTGAAGGAGTATCGTCCAAAGGAATGCAGAATGCAGAATGCAGAATGCAGAATTTCGATTCATTCTGCATTCTGCATTCTGCATTCTGCATTCGTTCGGCGCGGCCGTCCCCGTCAGACCAGATCGCGCAAACCGCGCAGTCCCACTTCCTCGCGCGTCACGAACGGCTCGCCGTAGCCGGCGCCAATAGCCCAGCCCCAGTAACGCGCACGGTCGCGCAAGTCGTCCAGCAGCGTCGGCGGTGTCTGGGGCCGGCCCTCGATGAACTGCGAATGATAGCAGGCCACCGCCCGCATCTTCGTGTCCATGTGCGCCGTGATGTCCAGCACGAATGACGGGCGGGGATGAATGCGGAGATGAACGCTGAAATAATAGAGGATTTGTTTGGGAAAGTGCGGCTCGCCCGGCAGATCGCAGCGCGTCAGCTTGGCCCAGAAGCGAGCGGCATCGACGAGTTCGCTGGCTGCAACGTGATCGGGATGAACGTCCTCCCAGTACGGAGCGAACAGATAGCGCGGCCGAAGCTCGCGGAGGACGCCAGCCAACCGGGCGCGGGCGTCGAGCGTCCCTTCCAGGCGGCGGTTGGTCAGGCCGAGGTTGCCTCGCCAGGCGAGTCCCAGTACGGTCGTCGCCGCCTCGGTCTCGCGGCGGCGGATCTCGGGACTGCCGAACGGCGTCGGCTCGCCATCGGTCAGATCGAGCACACCCACCCGCGCCCCTTGCTCTTGCAAAAGCGCGATCGTTCCGCCCACGCCCAGTTCGGCGTCGTCGGGATGGGGAGCGATGACCAGGAAGTCGAGCGGTGACATGGGATTGTCTCTCGAACGGAGGCGCATAAATGAACCGGAGGGGTGTGGCCGTTGCCGTAAGTCCGAGGCACGCTTGCTTTCTCGCCTCCTCCTCCCTACTATCCGAATAATTGTACCGATGGGCACAACCGCCAGAGTTATCGTCTCTATATAAATGGCTGCCCGCGTGTCCTCTCAAGTCTCTGCATCCGATGAGTCGCCGGCGCTGCTCGTATCGAGGACGATATGGCCAAGAAACGCAAGACACCCGCGAAACCACCCACACCCACCGTCGCCGTCACTCCGGAACGCTTCCTCCGGCTCTATCGGATGGTGCAGTTATTAGCCGGCAGCCCGCAGACGCGCGAGTCTCTCTCGCGCCGGCTGCGTCTGGACGTGCGCGGTTTTTACCGCGATCTGGATCTGCTCCGTTCCGCCGGCGTCTCGGTCACGCTGGAGCGCGGCCGCTATCGTCTCGATCAGAAAGGAGACGAAGCGCTGGATCTTTTGCCGTTCCCCGATCCGCACCTCACGCTCGGTGCGGCCCGCACTCTGGCGCGGGGGCGCAGTCAAGCCCATCGCGCCCTCGCCGACGCCATCGCCCGTACCCTGCCGTCCTGAGCCGCGACCCCGGTTGTTAATCTGCCTTAACGCGGTTTACAGTCCGACGTTGCTCCCGGTTTACACCGTCTCGAACAGCGCTCGCCCTTCCTCACCCATCCCTCTCAGCCATTCCGCGCATTTTTCTCTATTTTTACAGCCGAGCATCCAAACCTGAACGGTTCGGGCCAATAGCGGCATGGCGTCTGCACGTACGTCGGCAGACGACACTTCTCGGCGAAGGATGGGCATCCGGCGAGGACCGACCGATGTGGAAACGACTCCGCGAATTCTTCCGGGACGACTGCGGTTGCGCGGCGGTCACGAATTGGATGTTCGTGGCCAGCATCTTGACGCTGGGATCGATCGCCGGAATGCTCGCCCTGCAACATTTGACCGAGAAACACGGCGACGATCCGCCGCCGATCCGAACGCGCTGATCGGACGATCTTGTCAGCCCAACCCCGTCGCGGTCTAATCCTTGTGTGGTCGTGTCGCTCCGCGACACGAGGTATCCACTCGCTCCGCGAATGGACTCCACCCCGGACAAGGAGGTCCGCATGAAAACCGCCATCGTCATCCCCGCCCGCTACGCCTCGACGCGACTGCCCGGCAAGCCGCTGCTGCGGCAGACCGGCAAATATCTTGTGCAGCACGTCTACGAACGCGCCTGCCAGGCCCAGCGTGCCGATCTTGTCGTCGTCGCCACCGACGATCCGCGCATCTTCTCGGCGGTCGAGAGCTTCGGCGGCCGGGCGGTGCGCACGCGCCGCGACCATCCCAGCGGCACCGATCGCGTCGCCGAGGTCGCCGGCCAACTCGATGCCGAGTTGATCGTCAATCTCCAAGGCGATGAGCCGCTCATCGACCCCGCGGCGCTGGATCTGCTTTTCGATTTGCTTCTCCAGCACCCCGATTCCGAGATGGCGACGCTGGCGACTCCCCTGCATTCGCGGGAGCAGTGGCAGAACCCCAATTGCGTCAAGGTCGTCCAGGACGCATCGGGCCGAGCGCTGTACTTCAGTCGCAGTCCCATCCCCTTCGTCCGCGACGGCAATCCCGACTTCGCCCTGCGGCCGGCGCGATTCCTTCAACATCTCGGTTTGTACGCTTACCGCCGATCGTTCTTGCTGCGCCTGGCGGCGCTGCCGCCCGAACCGCTGGAGCAGCTGGAGAAACTGGAACAACTCCGCGTGCTGGCGCTGGGGCATCCGATTCGCGTCGGGGTTGTCGAACAGGCTGGTTTTGGCGTCGATACGTATGAAGATTACGAACGCTTCGTCGCGGCTTACCGGCACAGCCGGACCGGCCACGCCGCCTGAGACGCGCCCGCGCCATCGACTGTGCCTGACAAGTGTTCAACGATTGGGTATCATTGCGTCTGTTATCCATCAACCACTAGCCCGGAGCGCCGGCGACGGAGGTTCGGCCCGTCGCTGGCGCTCCGGGCTTGTCGAGACACCTGATAAGACGACACCATGACGGCATCCGCCAGCAAGCAAACCAAACACATCTTCGTTACCGGCGGCGTGGTCAGCTCCCTCGGCAAGGGACTCACGTCCGCTTCCATCGGCATGTTGTTGGAGCATCGCGGCCTTCGCGTCCGCCTGCAAAAGTTCGATCCCTACCTCAACGTCGATCCCGGCACGATGGACCCCTACCAGCACGGCGAGGTCTACGTCCTCGACGACGGCACCGAAACCGATCTCGACCTCGGTCATTACGAGCGCTTCACCAACGCCCCGCTCACGCGCGACTGCAATTACACGACCGGCCGCATCTACGAGTCGATCATCAAGAAGGAACGTCGGGGCGCCTACAAGGGCCAGACCGTGCAGGTCATCCCGCACGTCACCGACGAGATCAAGGCGGCGGTTCGTAAGCTATCCACGGAAGACGTGGACGTGGTCATCACCGAAATCGGCGGCACCGTCGGCGACATCGAGGGACTGCCGTTCCTCGAAGCGATCCGCCAGTTCGCGCTCGACATCGGCAAGCACAACTGCCTGTACATCCATCTGACGCTGATTCCGTACCTGAAGGCCGCCGGCGAGGCCAAGACCAAGCCGACGCAGCACTCCGTCGAGCGCTTGCGGCAGATCGGTATTCAGCCCGACATCCTCATTTGCCGCACCGAGCGCGAATTGAGCAAGGACGCGGCTGACAAGATCGCCCTATTTTGCAACGTCGAGCCGCGCGCCGTCATCGAGGAACGCGACAAGGCGTTCAGCATCTACGAAGTGCCGCTCAGTCTGGTCGAGAACCACCTCGACGAGCTGATCGTCGAGAAACTCGGCTTGCGCGCACAGCCGCTGGACATGAACGGCTGGCGAACGCTGGTTCACGCCATCATCAACCCGATTCACGAAACGACCATCGCCGTGGTCGGCAAATACATCAAGCACCAGGACGCCTACAAATCCGTTTATGAATCGCTGGACCACGCCGGCATTGCCTTGGCCACACGCGTGGTGATCCGCCGGATCGAGGCCGAGGAGGTTGAGCGCGAGGGAGCCGAGCGCGTGCTAGGCGGCGTCGATGGCATCCTGGTGCCGGGCGGGTTCAACTATCGCGGCGTCGGCGGCAAGGTCGAGGCGATCCGCTTTGCCCGCGAGAAGGGCATTCCGTTCTTCGGCATCTGTCTGGGCTTGCAGTGCGCCGTCATCGAATTCGCCCGCAACGTCGTCGGCCTGGAGGACGCCGATTCG
>DATBGU010000242.1:0-16310 GCA_036557825.1 Gemmataceae bacterium | reverse complement strand
TTGCATGGCTTTGGGCGGTTACGGCGTCGGCTCGATCGCCTCTCGGAGATTCAGGAGGCATTCCTCCGTTTAGGTTGCTCGTTAATTTGTTTGAGGTTCTTGACCCCATAACAATTTCATTTTTTCCGAACGCTCTTAGGGGCGACCGTCGCAAGAACGCCTGAAGAATGAAGTCCTCGCGCTCCATCACCGAAACGGGATCGGCGTCTCCCACACGGTAGTTTTGATTACCGAGAGAGATAATACACTGCGGCTCCGCCGCTCCGTGCCATGACAACTCCGCCAGCAATTCCGCCGTGTCCGCCAGGCGAATCACGGAGGGCGACGGCTGCTCCGGTTGTGTTGGTGACTCGGACCAGGTTCTCTCCGCGATGCGCCGCTCCCATCCATGATCGACGAGTACGCGGTCATAGTGGTGAAGGAGAGCAAGGTAGACATCGTAGAGTCGCATCCACGGAGCTACTATCGCTTCCTTCGGCATCTTCTCGTTAGGTGGACAGGGTTTCGTCCAGAAATGCGTTGCCGTCAAGTGGTGTACGCGCCGGCGGGTTTTCGCTACATCGTCCACCCTCGCCTCCCAAGCCAAGCCTTCCGGGAACAGCATCCGGTCGAGATTGAGGAAGGCATTGATTACTGTTGTCAGACAGTGGGGCACGTCCCAGAGGGCGAGATAGAGACGCGCGGCGTCTTGTGCGACGTAGGCGATGTCGCGCAACAGCGCTAGTTGCTGTTGGTACTCTTCCAGAGTGAGCCGTCTTCTCGGCAAGTCTGACAAGATCTTTGCTCCATGTTGGGGGCGGGCTGGCCACGGCAAGCATCGTCGCATGGAGCTACAACCAATGCTTGCCGGGCCGTCGCCGTACAGCGTCCCGCACGGTGTTCCCGTTCGGTTCTATTCTACACTCCGGACGAACGCGCTCGAGGGAAACAGCCATCCGTGTACATGATCGGCCACGGCTCGCAAGCGTGCATCGCTGATCGTCTCACGGTAGACCGCGCTCATGTGCGGGACTTCGTGTCCCATGATGAAATCAACGGCGGGTTGGTCCTTGCTCTCGTCGGCCACGGTGCGGAAGGTATGGCGGAGCGTGTAGAAATTGCGATGGCTGTTGATGCCGAGTTTGTTCATCAGTTTCCGCGTTTCCTTGGTGATCGGGCCGCCCTCGCTCTCCTTCGCCCAGCTGTCGCCGTACTTCGTCAGGAACACCAATCCGGCGTCCTCTGTGCTCTTGGCTTCCGGCCGCTTCGCCAGCACGTCTCGGAGCGCGGCCATTGTCTCCGGCCAGAGCGGACAGCGGCGGGCCACGCCGGTTTTCGGCCTCGGAAAATCCAGCCATCCCTTATCGAGGTCGAGGGCCAACAGCGGCAGATTCGCACAGTCCGCATTTCCCATTCCCGCGTTGATGCCGAGCAGGATCATCGCACGGAGGGAGACAGTTGCGGTGTCAAGCAGGCGGCCGATTTCCTCTGCGGTGAACAGCCTCGGTCCTTGCTGGGCCTTGTGTAGACGGATGGCTTTCTTCGTCGGCCGGGCGAACCCCGGACCGAAGCGCGTTGGGACCGGAATCAATCCGGCATCGTAGCCGTGCTTGAAGATGGAGCGAACGTGCTGGATCATGTCCGCCAGGCGATGCAGTCCCCACTTGGCAGCCATCCGCTCGCGCAGCGCGGCGAAATCTTGTGAGTCGAGGTCGGCCGCCAGACGGCTCTTGCCGAGATGAGCGATCGTTTCATCGGCGGCCGTCTTGTACTTCGCCCAGGTATGCGGCGACAGCTCGCCGGCGTCCAGCAAGGACTTCTTGTGATTGAGGAAGGCGTTCGCCACGTCCTTGACGGTCACCCCCTCGGCATCGGGGCGCGGCTTCTTGCCAGCGTGCAAATCGTCCTTCTGCTTCAGGTAGGCGTCGAGGGCGGCGTCGGGATCATCCCATTTGCCGAAGTAGTACAACCTGCCGCGGATCTTCTTGCACCACTGGCCGACGGGGTGGGCAGTGAGCGGGAAGTCAGGGTAAGGTTTGGCCGGCTTGCCGGACGGGGCCGGCGTGGTAGAATTGCTCCTGGACATGGCGAAGGCTCCTTGACATGGGTTTCGCTGTGTTCACTGGCCGGTGCGTGGTCAAGACGCCCGGCCACTGTTATGATGATGGCGGTTGTAGTTATGGTTGTACAGGGCAGTAGGAGGGAAATGGCAAAAGACGCAAGTGCAAGTGATTCAATAAGTTGCCGCCTTAGCTCAGCGGTAGAGCACAGCTTTCGTAAAGCTGGGGTCCAGGGTTCAAATCCCTGAGGCGGCTTTTCCCTCTTTTCCTATCCGCGCATCAGTAACGCACCGAGAGGCTCGAACCGCAATCACCTTCCGTGCTTCGCGGCTCCTACGCCAACTTGGAGAACACCTCGGAAACCTTGACGGAGCGCGCGGTCCAGGCCGGCACGATGCTGCCGGCCAGGGCGGTCGCCGCGCCCAGGGCGGGGCCCCACCAAAGCGCGGCCGATGGGATACGGAAGGCGGGGAAGAAGCCGATCGGAAACTTGATGCCGCCCAGCACGTTGTTGACGAACAGAAACGTGCCGCCGGCGCTGAGCAGGCCGGAAATCGTCCCGACCAGCAACGCCTCGGCCAACACCATCAACATGATTCGCGTCGGGCCGAAGCCGAGCACCTTCAGCACCGCCATCTCGATGCGGCGCTCGCGGACGCTGATGCTGATGGCCGTGGCGATGACCAGCGACAGCGAGATGAGGATGGCGGGAATCACGAAGTATTTCACCCCCGCCAGCAAGTCGCGGTAGGCGTCGAGGAACGAGGCGATGCCCGATGACGCCGTTTCGACCTTGACGGCCGGGTCGGTGTACGTGGGTGATTCCAAAATCTGCGTGGCAATGCGATTGTACGAGCCGGTGTCCGGCACCTTGAGCCAAACGAGATTGAGGGTCTTGTTGGCCAGCGGATGCTCCTTGCCGTTCTTCCGCTTGTATGCTTCCAGGGCGTTGTTGAGCCGATCGCGATTCATGATGGCCATTTGATTGAGGCCGCCGTCGGGCAGGACGGCGTAAATCTCGCAGTCGTCGAGGTCGATGCCGGGATAGTTCATGCCGAAAAGCGAGATGCGCTCGCCGACCTGCTTGTTCATGGCCTTGAGACGGTCGATGCCGACGAGGACGCGGCGCGGATCTTCCTCCATCGCCTTGACAGCGGCCTTCAGATCGGCTTCCTCCTGCGGTGTCATGTGGTCGGAAATGTCCATCATGGTCAGCACCTTGCTCGGCTCCATGCAGAAGAAGAACACGAGATTTTCACGGGTTTTCTTCTCGTCGAGGGTGCCGCCGTAGAACTGCCAGGTCATGTGATCTTGCGGCCGGAGGTCGCCGGGCGCGGAGGCGGCGCCGTCCTTGAGGCTGGCACCGTAGGAGTACGGCATCTGGCTGGGGAGTTGCCACTTCTCGGTTACGATGGCCTTGAAGTCCTTACTGCGCTCGGTCGTCACCAAATCGAGCAGCCACAGCACGCTGAGGATGAGGGTCATGATGAGGACGAGCTTAAAAGTGGCCATGCCGGTCAGGATGGTCCGCAGCGGGCTGCGAGCCAGGCTCTTGACGATGAGGCGGACGTAGGGAGCGTGAACGAAGGCCAGCACGAGCAGGAACAGGAACACGGCCGCGGCGAGGACGTTCCACGGGCTGTTCAGAAACGCCATCAGGTAGTCATCAAATCGGCTCATGACAATCTCTTTCCCGGCTCGCCAAAGCTCTCGAAATCACTCGGCGTCCTTTCCCTTGAAAACCATCTCCGAGGATTCGGCTCCGGTTTCGCGGACGAGTTGGCCCTTGTCCAGGTGCAGCACGCGCTCGGCGCGGACGGCGGCGCGGGGGTCGTGCGTCACCATGAGGATCGTCTTGTGCAGGCTCTTTTGCAGAGCGACGATCAGATTGAGAATGTCCTCGGCCGAACGCGCGTCGAGGTCGCCGGTCGGTTCGTCGGCGACGAGGATAGTCGGATCGGTGACGATGGCGCGAGCGATGCCGACGCGCTGCTGCTGCCCGCCGGACAGTTGCCCTGGCCGGTGCCGGCTGCGATTGGACAGGCCCACGAGATCCAGCGCCGTCGTCACCTGCTGGCGGCGCTGCGCCGACGACATCGGCAAAAGGAGCAGAGGCAGCTCGACGTTCTCGTAAGCGGTGAGGACCGGCAGCAGATGGTAGAACTGAAAGACGAAGCCGACGTGGCGCGTGCGCCAGGCGGCGAGCTTGCCCTCGCTCATGCCGCTGATGAACTGATCGCCGACGCGGATGGTGCCGCGACTGGGCGAGTCGAGTCCGGCGATCAGGTTCAAGAGCGTCGTCTTGCCGGAGCCGCTCGGTCCCATCAGGGCCAGGAACTCGCCTTCGGGCACATCCAGGTTCAGACCGTTGAGCACGTCGATTTGCTCGCTGCCGCGGCGGAAATACTTGTGGAGATCGTGGACCTCGACGATAGGTTGCATGCGCCAAACCTCTGACAAGCCCGGAGTGCCAGCGACGGGTTCGTCTCGTCGCTGGCGCTCCGGGCTTGTCCCCATTCCTACTTGCTCGCCTGAAGGAACGAAACGAGAACGCTCATTTGCGGCTTGAGCACCTTGCCGACTTCGTCCGGAGGGATTTGCACCTTGACGCGCACGTTGATGGCGCCCTTGGAGAGGTCGGCAATGGGCATCAAGCGAATGACCTTGCCCTCGTAGCCGCGCGGATGGCGCTTGCGGAACGGTTCGTGGTTCTGGTACGCCTCGGGTATGGCGGTGCAGAGTTGCCCCTCCTCGACGCGGGCGATGTCGCGTTCCTGCACGGACAGGTCGATTTCCAGGTCGCCGAGGTCGGCCATCTCACACAGACTGGAGGAGATGGTGAACGCCAGCGGATTGACGACGTTGCCCTTCTCCGCCTTCTTGGTAAGGATGTGACCGGAGATGGGCGCCTTGATTTCGCAGTTATCGAGGCGCCATTTGGTCCGCGCCACATCCGCCTCGGCGGCTTTCCAGTCCGCCTCGGCGGCCTTCTGCTTTTCCTCGCGCGGCCCCTTTTTCATGAGGTCGTACTGGAAACGGAGGCGATCGACGCGGCGTTTCATGGCGTCGCGGGGGAACTTGGACTGCTCATATTCCTTGGCCGACAGAGCGGTGGTGCCGACCAACCGCTCGCTGCGGCGCAGATCGAGGTCCAGCTGCTTCAGCGTCTCCTCGGATTCCTTCAACTCATTCAAGGCCGCCTTGATCTCTTCCGGCCGATTGCACTTCGCTTCCTCCTTGCGCTGATAGGCGGCATCGCGGGCCGCGACGGCATGCTTCCAGTCGGCCTCATAATCGTCCGTCTCCAGCCAGGCGAGCACTTCGCCTTTGTTGAAAAACTGTCCTTCCTCGAACTTCTCGTTGAGTTTGAGGATCATGCCGCCGACCTTGGGACTGACCTGTACCTGATGGGCGGGTATCACATAGCCCTTCGCTTGCAGGACCACCTCGCCGCTGGAGGCGACGGAGGTAGTGGGAGCGGTCGAAGCTGGCGGCGCGGGGTTGCGGTCGGAGGTGGTGGACGAGTCGCCGGCGGCATTCAGGGAACCGACGCGGTAGGCCCGATAGCCGAAAGCCGCGCTGGTCAACAGAAGGATGACGCACAGCGCCCACGGTAGGACGGCCGTCCGCGATTTGGTCGCGGATTGCTGCGTCAAACGGAGCGAGCGCACCCGATCGTTCAAGCTGCCGGAGCCGTTTTCCACGGGCGAGCGTTCGAGTTCCCTGGTTTGGGTCATGAAGCACCTGAATGTAGCGAGTCGCGGAAGCTCCGGGCGAAGGGGAGCGCACGTCTTATTCGTCTGTGGGCGTGAGAAATTGCCGGATTATGCACGAGTCAGGTCCGAAGGGAATCGGAGCATACCCAACAGTTATAGACGGACGAGAGCCGAGAAGTCAATGCGGGCCGGCTCCGCGCACGACCGCCGCGAGGCAAATTCCGCAATTCCTGTTTGCTTCGACTCGCATGACCAAGTACACTGTGTCCTCATCACCTCGCCTGCGCCCATTTTTTATAGTGCAACTCTCTTGTGGAGATTCGGCATGGCCGGGCCATCGGTTCGCGGAGCCGTCTTCACCGCGCGACGGCTGTTGCCGGCCGTGTTTCTCGTACTGTTGGGCTGCGCGGGCCGGCGCATCCCCGTCCCGGCCGTCGCGCCGGAGCGGGCCGGCCAGGAAGCGCTCGCCCAGTACGATCGCAACAAGGATGGGTTTCTCGACAAGGACGAGTTGAAGGCGTGTCCCGCCCTGGCCGGCTGCTGGAAGAAACTCGACAAGGACGGCGACGGCCGGCTCAGCGCGGCGGAAATTGCCCAGCGCATTCAATCCTACCAGACCGATCGCGTCGGCCTCTCGGCGCTGGCCGTCAAGGTCCGGTCCAACGGCAAGCCCCTCGCCGGCGCCACCGTCACGCTTGTCCCGGAAAAGTTCCTCGGCGACGCCTTGCAGTCGGCCTCGGGCGTCACCGACCCGGCCGGCGTCGCCAACGTCACCACGACGGGGGCGGCGGTACCCGGCGTGGCTCGCGGCCTGTTTCGGATCGAGGTGTCGAAAAAGGATGCCGCCGGTCTGGAGCGGGTGCCGGCGCGCTACAACCAGGGAACGACCTTGGGCGTCGAGGTCGGAACAGACCAGCAAGGCGTGCTTCGCCTGGACTTGCTCGGGTCGTGACGCCATCCCTTGCGGGTCCAAATAGGGACGGGGTTTCTCGAACATCTCTGAGGTTTCATCCGGGAGGCAAGGTCATGCGGCGCAATTCCTTCTCCGGCGAAAGTGGGCGCGCGGGCTTCACGCTAATTGAGTTGCTCGTGGTGATCGCCATCATCGGCGTGCTGATCGCTCTGATTCTGCCGGCCGTGCAGAGCGCGCGCGAGGCGGCCAATCGCATCCAGTGCGCCAACAACCTCAAGCAGCTGGCCCTGGGCTGTTTCAATCATCACACTCAGGTAGGACAGTTTCCGACCGATGGCTGGGGCTGGTGCTGGATCGGCGATCCCGATCGCGGCACGGACCGCCGGCAGCCGGGCGGCTGGGGCTTCAACGTCCTGCCTTACATCGAACAGACGAACCTTTACAGCTTGGGCGCCGGTGCGCCGGCGGCGCAGAAGCAAACGGCCTTCGCTCAGCGCGCCCGGATGCCGCTGAAGCTCTTCAGCTGTCCCTCGCGCCGGGTGTCGCAAGCCTATCCCAACAGCTGGGGAACGCCGTTCTTCAACACCGACCCGGTGGATGTCGAGGGCCGCATGGATTACGCCGCCAACGTCGGCAGTACGCCGATCGACGAATTCTTCCCCGGCCCGCCCAGCCTCGCCGCCGGCGACTCGCCGAACTTCCCCTGGCCGGACGCCTCCGGCCTAACGGGCGTCATCTTCCAGCGCAGCGAGATCCGCATCACCGACATCTCGCACGGCGCCAGCAATACCTATTTGATCGGGGAAAAATATCTCAATCCCGATAATTACACCAATGGACTCGATCCCGCGGACAACGAGAACCTGTACGCCGGCGCCGACAACGACAATTCGCGTTGCACGTCCGGCCCGCCGCTGCGCGATCGTCCGGGTTACACGAACACTCTGGCCTTCGGCAGCGCCCACCTGGCCGGCCTGAACATGGCGTATTGCGATGGTTCGGTCCAGTACATCTTGTTCGCCGTTGACCCGCAGATCCATCTTGCCGCCGGCAGCCGCAAGTAGATGATCGCCGGTCGTGGCTTCGCGTTTCTTCTCAAACGCTTGCATCACTTGGCGATCGTGACCTCATAGCGGACGTTGTAGGCGGGGTCGTTCACGCCCGGCGGCGGAGTGCCGCGCAGGATCGCCGTGCCGCCGTCGAGTTTGTAGACGAACGGCTTGCCGGTCACGGGATCGACCGGCAGCGGCAGTTTGATGTCCTCAAGCTTGGCCGGCAGTTTGCCGTCGTTTTCGGCGGCGTGCAACCGCAGCGCCTCGACGCAGCGCAGCAGACCCAGGCGCTGTTCGACCCGCGTCTGCGCCAACTTCACCTTGTCGCCCGCTATCAGTCCAGCGAATAAGCTGTCCTCTCGTTTCCCTCGTTGCTGCCTCGCGGCCCGCAGCAGAGGCTCCGCTTGCCAGAACGATAGCATCATCACCTTGCGCACCTCATCGCGGCGCACCTCGAATTCGAGTTTTTCATCCAGCAAAATCACCTGCGGAGCGGTGAATTGCTTGACCTTGTTTTCCGCCAGGCCCGACTCGATCAGACGTGTGCGGGCGGCGCGAACGCGCTCCTTGTCGATGGCCGAGGCGCTCAGCCAGTCGCTCACGTTCTTGTTCACGTTGATGATCTTCATTAGCTCCTGAAGGCGATCCACCGCCTTGTCCACCTGCGTATCGGTCATGGGCGCGCGCGTATCGAGCGCGGCGAACTCTTTCGTCAAGAAGACGCGCTCGCCTTGAAAGCCCTTGCGCAGATCAATGAAAGGATGCGGCAAGTTCGTCAGCGCCCAAAAGAGGTTCGGACAGCCGGGTTGCTGGATCATCTCGTCGAGGGGTCCGAGGGTCAGGCCAGCCACGGCAAGCCCCACCAGATTGCCGATCACGGTCGGATGTTCGCCCAGGTGCCGCGAGAGGGCCAGCAACGTCTGCACGGTGACGAGGGCGTCGTCGAAGCGCCGCTCGGCGACCTGGGCGCGGAAGCGTACTTTCAGCGCCCCCGCCAACTCGCGCAGTCCCTGCAAGTCCGGCAGCAGCAAGTTCGCGCCTTCGCTCTTGATCTGGAGGAGGAGTTGCCAGTCCGGCGTATCGAGGCGAGCGGCGTAATCGGCGTAGCGCAGCGGATTTCCCCGGTAGTGGCCGGTCCTTTTGATCTCTTCCAAGGGCAGCTCTTGCAGCGGCATCGTTTGCCATTTCTCGCGCTTCTCCCTGATCTCCTTGGTGTGCCAGAAATTCTGTTGTTCGGCGAAGCATTTGGTGTACGCCAGGATCGGATTGCCGGGATTCATCTGGGTCAGTTCCGGCAGCAGTTGATATTTCAGCGCCGGTATCGGCGCGGCCGCCGGCCGCACCTTCATCCGAATCACGGTTTCAGTGGGCGCCGGTTTGTCGGCGGAGCGGACGACCGGCGTCAGGACCAGCAGCACGGCGCAGAGCGGAAGCGTTCGCATCATGGCGGTTCTCCATTGCGAGGAAACAGGTCAGTTCAAAATGGTCGAGGGCGGCGTGCCGAAAGCGCGCAACGGCGGAGCGGGAGGAACCAGCATCTCGCTGCCGATCAGGACGGGACGGTCGAGGTTTCTTGATAACAACCCATCGTACATATCCACCGCTTGGGTATCCCCGATCAGATCCGTTTCCGATGCCGCAATGGGAGGGGGGATATTGGGAGACACGAGAGGCGGGGCGGGTGGCGACGATGGCGGCAGGGATGGTAACAGCGACCACACAAGTGTCAGCAGTTGCAATGCGACCAGCACGGCGACGAGCGCTTTCCAAAGCGGATTGGGCCGCACCGAGGCGCGGCCGGCGGCGAACAGCAGAGCGTCGCGGTCCAGGCCGGCAGCTTCGGGCGTGAAACGGCTCAGGCGTTTGGCGAACGGTTCGGACATGGTACCCCCATCTGCTTGCGCAGAGCGTCGAGTCCCGCGCTGTAACGGCGGAAGGCGGTGCTGGCGGAGCAGCCGGCCACTTCCGCGATTTGTTCAAAACTCAATCCGCCCCACAAGCGCGCGACGATGACTTCGCGCTCCTCGACGGGCAGGCGCTGCAAGGCGGCGACGGCGGTCGAGGCGTCGAGTCCCTCCACTTCCGGCTCGACGAACCAGCGCGCCGCACGCGCGACGACCGACTCGCGCCGCAGCCGTCGCCGATCGCCCTTGGCCGCGTCGAGGGCGGCGTTGCGCACGACGCGATAGAGCCACGGCACGACCTCGCGCGGCGGCGACCGAAGCGATACCAGTTTCAGGAACGCATCCTGAACCACGTCCTCCGGCGCGGCGCACCACTGCCGCGCGTAGAGGATCAACGGCGGTCCGTGGCTGTCCAGCAGACGCACGAAATCGTCAGGACGCATAACGATGGAAGAGACGACAGGGACGCCGAAACATTCCGCGAAAAATCGCACGGATTTTGTCAAGCCGCGAGCGGCGACAACCAATCGACCATCGTAACGATCCCTACGAGAGTGTCTACCTCATTGGGTAGGTGCCGCGAGCCGAGCGGCACGTCGCGTCCGGCTCGGCTCGCGGCACCTACCGAATGCGTCGCGCCGGAGTCTCATCTGCCTTTCCCGTGTCGCTTCCTGCCCAGATTGCCGAGGTTGTCGTCTCTTTGCTCGAAACATCTTGCCTCTTCCACACAATCGGCACGATCGCGATTTCCCCTCAACTCGACGGCAACGACAAACGATAGAGAAACAGGAGAATCCTCACATTGTCGGCCGCGTGCCGCCGTCCTGGAAGGAGTATCGCCGTGAGCAGCGCCCGCGATCCGCGGAGGGCCGTTGTCCTGACCTCGTATCGCACCGGCGCCACGCGCGGCAGGGATCTCGGCGTACCGGGCTACTCCTACGACCTGGTCGCGCGCTTGTTTTCTCCGCTCTTGGCCCGCTGGGGCGAGGTCATTCCGGTGGCCCGCGACGGCGACGCGGTGGAGGCGGCGGTGCAAGCGGCGCGCGGACGCGGCCTCGATCCGATCCACGTCGGTTTCCTGCCCTGCCAGGACATGGTGTTTGCCCGTTCGGCTCCCAATGTCATCGTGCCGGCCTGGGAGTTTCCCGACGTGCCCGATGAGGCGTTCGAGGGCAATCCGCAAAACAATTGGGTGGCGACCGCCAACCGCTGCGATCTCGCGATCGTCGGCGGACAGTTCACCGTCGATTCGTTTCGACGTGCCGGCATCCGCGCGCCGATTCGCGTGGTGCCGGTGCCGACGCTGCCGGAGTATTTCCGCGTGCCGCGCTGGTCGGCGGAGGCGATTACGCGCATCGGTTGCCCGGCTTACGTCTTCCCGAACCCCGATGTGTCCCCTCAAGAACTCTGGGACGCCCCCGACTCCGTAGGTCAGGCTGAAAAGCCCGACCTACCGACCCGGCGGGCGTGGCTGGAACGTCTGGAGTTGATCGCGCCGCCGCTGCTCACCCAGGCGGCGCGTTTCCTGGCGCAGCGATGGTCGGCGGATCGCTGGCGATCCTACGTGCGCCGCTGCCGGCGCGAGAACCTGGAACTGTCCGGCATTGTCTACACCTGTATTTTCAACCCGCACGACGGACGCAAGAACTATCAGGATCTGCTCACCGGATTCGTATCCGCTTTGCACGATCGACCCGATGCGACGCTGGTCCTCAAGCTCGTCACCGCCGAGCGACTGATGATCGACCGCGTGCTCGATTTCTATCGCGGCGTCGGACTATCGCATCGCTGCAAGATCATTTTTATCACCGATTATCTATCGAACGATCAAATGCTGGCGCTGGCGCGCGCCAGCACTTTCTACCTGACCACGACGCGCGCGGAGGGCAACTGTCTGCCGCTGATGAATTATCTGGCGGCGGGCCGGCCGGGCATCTCGCCGTGTCACACGGCCATTTCCGATTATTTCAGCGACGACATCGGACTGACGCTTCCCTGGTACGCCGAGCCGGCAATCTGGCCGCAGGACAACCGCGCCCGTCTCAAGACGACCTGGGCGCGTCTGGATTGGCCCGCCCTGGTGCAGCGCCTCCGCGACAGCTATGTCCTCGCCCGGCATGACCGTCCTGCCTACGAAGCGCGGGCGGTGGGCGCGCAGCGGCGCATGCACGAACGCGCCGGGGTCGAAAGCGTGTGGTCGCAGTTGCGTGCGGCGCTGGAACATCTGGATTCGATCCGCAAGCGCCACGACCGCGCCGCGTGAACGGATGGCACGGCGAGCGGGGGCGTCAGCCCCCTGTTACGCTCTCAACAGGGGGCTGACGCCCCCGCTCGCCAAAGGAGTCCCAATGGGTCTGAGCAATCCACGACGGGCAGTCATCCTCACGTCCTACACGACGGAGACGGCACGTGGCAATCGTCTGGGCGTGCCGGGTTATTCGTATGACATCGTGGCACGGCTCCTCGCGCCGTTGTTGTCGCGCTGGGGCGAGGTCATCCCGGTCCCGCGCGATGCCGGCCGCATCGAGTCCGCCGTCCGTGAGGCCCGCCGGCGCGGGTTGGAACCGATTCAACTCAGTGTTCTGCCGTTTCAGGATGTTTACCTGACGCCATCGGCTCCGAACGTGGTATATCCGTTCTGGGAGTTCCCGGATGTGCCCGCCGAGGCGTTCGACGGCAATCCGCAGAACAACTGGGTCGCCACCGCCAACCGCTGTGATCTCATTCTGGTTTGCGGTTCGTTCACGGCGGAGGCGCTGCAACGTGCCGGCATCCGCGTCCCGATCCGCGTGGTGCCGGTGCCGACGCCGCCGGAGTATTTCCGCGTGCCGCGCTGGTCGGCGCAGACGACCACGCGCATCAGCTGCCCCGCCTACGTTTTCCCCGACCCTGATGTGCCTCCTCACCAACTCTGGGACGGCCCCGACGCGGGAGAGTTCCGCGAGCATCGTCCCCCGCGTCCGTCGCTTCGGCGTTCGCTGATCGGCAATGCGCGGATGGTTTATCGTCATGCGATCAAACCCTTGATACCGCCGCTCGTCCATAGGTTGATGCGCAACCGCGTGCGGCCGGTCGGGCCGGATACGTGGCAGGACTATCTGCGCCGCTGCCGGCGCGACGAACTGGAACTGTCGGGCATTGTCTACACGAGCATCTTCTCACCGCAGGACGGCCGCAAGAACCGCGAGGATTTGATCAGCGGTTTCCTCACCGCCCTGCGCGATTGTGAGGACGCCACGCTGGTCGTCAAACTGGTCGCTGCGGATTCACTCTGGATTGACGGCACCCTAAACTACTATCGCACTGCCGGTCTCTCGCATCGTTGTAAGGTCGTTTTTATCACCGATTATCTCTCCGCCGATCAGATGTCGGCGCTGGCCCGCGCCAGCACCTACTACCTGACCACGACGCGCGCGGAGGGGTGCTGTCTGCCCCTCTTGAATTACCTCGCGGCCGGCCGGCCGGGCGTCACGCCTTGTCACTCGGCCATCGGTGATTATTTCACGCCGGATATGGGATTTATCATCGCCAGCGCCGCGGAACGTGCCTTCTGGCCGCAAGATAAACGGATTCGTTTCAAAACGACGTGGAATCGCATCGAGTGGCCCTCGGTGATCGAGCAGCTGCGCACCAGTTACGACCTCGCCCGCCGCGATCCGACCGCGTACGAATCGCTCGCCGCCGCGAGCCGCGAGCGGATGTCCCAATGGGTCGAGTCCGAATCCATCTGGCCGCGATTGCAAGCGGCCCTGGACCTGGTCGCCGCAAGGCAGACGCGCCGGGAACAGGCGGCGTGAGAGAAGCGAACGAAATAAGGAGATCGTACATGGAGAGAGAACGGACGCTCGTCGCCGGCACAGCGCGAGAGTGGAAACCGAACCGCATGCCCAGTCCGGGCTGGCGGCTCGCGCGCCTTTTGATCGCCAGCTCGAAGGACCATGCCTTTCTCGATCGCGGCTGGCTGCCGTGGATGATGAAGTGCAGCCCGCGACGACTGCGCAAGGGGCTGGCCCTGCGACTACTGTCGCTCAGCCCGCACTACTGGATGCATCAGTGGCTGGACTACTATCCGCTGGAATTGTCGCGCCGTCAAGTCCTCCAAAAAGAGTACGAACGCAATCTCCTCTCGCGCCGCGAACTGTGCGACAAGCTGCTCCGCCGTTACCTTCGACCGCACATGACCGCCCTCGATTTCGGGTGCGGGCCGGGCTTTTTGGCGAAGGCCGTCAGCGGCCACGTCAAGCACGTCCTGGCAGTAGATGTGTCGCGCGGAGTCCTCGCCTGCGCCGGAGCGCTCAACGGGGCGGACAACATTCGCTATCTCGTCAACGCCGCGAACGACCTCGCGGCGGTGGCAGACGCCAGCGTGGATCTGGTGTATTCCTTCGCCGTCATTCAGCATCTGCGCAAGGAGCAGACCGCGGCGTTCTTCCGCGAGTTCGCCCGCGTCCTGCGTCCGGGTGGACAGGGCGTGATTCACTTCATTCTCGGACAAAGCGCGGTCCACGAGCACGAGGGCTGGGAGGTCGGTCGCGTCGAGGTGCGGATGGCTTCCTTCTCCGAAACCGAGATCACCGGCTTGTTGCGGCAGGCTGGCTTTCGAGACGTCCGCGTCGTTCCGGTTGCCTCGCTCTGCGCCATCGACGATAACATCGGCGCAGAGCATCTCGTGCAGTTCCGGCGCTGAATCCCACATCGGCCGCGGCAGGTTCATTCCGCTCCGATGTGCGCGCCCTTCTCGGCCGCCGAGCGCTTCATGAACAGTATCAAAACCACGAGAGCGACGCCCAGAACGGCGCACAGCCAGAAGACGTCGAAGTAAGCCATCGACGACGCCTGCTGCTGTCGCAGGTTCTCCAGTTCTGCCCAGGTCTTTAGCTGCGACCCAGCCGGGTCGCCGGTCTGCTGGAAGAACACCGCTTGGCCCTGCTCGGCGAAGGAGTTCACCACAGGGTTGAAAGGGTCGAGGAACTCGCCGGTGCGCGAGACGTGGAACTGCAAGCGTCGTTGCTCCATGGTCTGAGCCATCGAGGTGCCGACGCTGCCGCCCTCGTTGCGGAGCAGGGCGAACAGGCCGACCGCCGCCGCCCGTAGGTGCAGGGGGACGTATTTGAAGGCCGCCACGTTGAGCGGAGCGAACAGCATCGACAGACCGCAAATCATCACCACGCGCGGCCAGATCACTTGCCCTGGGCTGATGTAAATGTTCTCAACCGCCATCCAATAGCAGCCGGCCGCCATGACCAGCAACCCGCCGGCGATCAGCCAGCGGGCGTCGGTGCCCCGACCGAGGACAAAGCCGACAATCAACAGCACCAAGATGGAGAAAAGACCGGAGGGCGACTGCACCAGTCCCGAAACGTAGGCGTCGTAGCCAAATTCGGACTGAAGCAGTCCCGGCAAGGACGTGCTGGCGCCGTAGAGCACTGCGTAGGCGCAGAAAATGATGATGCAAGCGGCCGCGAAGTTGCGCTCGCCCAGCGGCCGGAAGTTGACCACCGGGTTGTCGATCCGCATCTCGCGAAAGATCAGAGCGCCCAGTCCCAGCACGAACAGGGTTAACAGCGTCTGGATGCGCCAGAACGGATCGCCCAGCCAGTCCCACTCCTGTCCCTTGCTGAGCATGATTTCCCAGCACGACATGACCAGGGCGAGCAGCCCCAGGCCGATGTAGTCGAAGTTCAGCGGCCGGCGGCGCAGTTCCGCCCGCTCCCGCTTCAGGTAATCCGGATCGTGGACCACGAAGTAGCACACCAGCAAGGCCAGCGCGCCCACCGGGATGTTGATGTAGAAGATCCAGCGCCAATTGTACTGGACCGTGAGATAGCCGCCCAGCGTCGGGCCGACGACCGGCGCCAGCAGGGCGGCGATGCCGAACATGGTCTGAGCGGCGCCCTGCTTCTCGGGGGGGAAGGCATCGAGCAACACGGCCTGACTGGAGGGCTGTAGTCCGCCGCCGGCCAAGCCTTGCAGCACCCGGAAGAGGATGATCTGCCCCAGGTTCTTGGCCATGCCGCACAGCCCCGAGGCAACGGTGAAGACGGCGATGGACAGCAGAAAGTAGTTGCGGCGGCCCATGCGGGCCGAGATCCAGCCGGAGATCGGCAGGATGGTGGCGTTGGCGGCCAAGTAGCTGGTCAGCACCCACTCGCTATCCACGTTCGCCGCCGATATACCGCCCGCAATGTAGCGCAGCGCGACATTGGCGATGGTGGTGTCCAGCACTTCCATGAAGGTGGGGATGACCACGGCGATGGCGACGATCCAGGGATTGATTGCCGGCCGGCTGGCCGCGGAAGGGGCAAGGGCCGTGCTGCTCATGATGCGCTCCATCCCTTGCTTGCGCTTCGGGCTGATGTGATTGTGTCCCTCACCAGCCCGAAGCGCAAGCAAGGGACGCTCATCGGATCACTGTTTGGAGACGGTGCGGCCTTGCGGGAGAGGGTGAATCGGTTGCAAGACCTCGCCGGCGTGCGGTCCCGTGGGCGGCTCCTTGTAGTACACGTGAGGCTCAACCGACAGCCCGACGAATAACGGAGGATCTGTGTCGGGATTGTAATCGGTCAGTTCGATGCGGACGGGCAGCCGTTGCACGATCTTGACGAAGTTGCCGGTGGCGTTCTGCGGCGGCAGCAGGGCCAGCGTTTGTCCGGTCCCCATCGTGAAGCCGGTGATGCGGCCCTCGT
>DATBGU010000241.1:0-22779 GCA_036557825.1 Gemmataceae bacterium | reverse complement strand
CCCCCGAGATGTGCGGAACTCGGGGGGCGGACGCCCCCCGCTCAGAATGGTTCACGGTCCCTGTAATCGTCGAGCCAGATACTCCGTCAGCGCCTGCGCCAACGGGCGCGAGGTATCCATCAGCACGTAATCGCAGCGATTGGCCTGACAACCTGCTGTCAGTTCCTTCAAATACGACTGCACCGCGCGCACATACGCCGGCCGAATCAGGTGCGGCCGCGTCAAGAGGTGAAGGCGCTCCTCCAGAGCGTCGAACTTCGTCATGCCCTCGAACGGAAAGCCGATCTCATCGGGATGCAGGGCGTGAAAGACCGTCACCTCGTGTCCCTGAAATTTCAGGTGTTGAAACGCATTCATCAGAGCGCCGACATCGTCGAAGCAGTCGGAGATCAGGAACACCAAGCCGCGCCGCCGGGCCTGCTGGGCGAGGTCGTGCAGCAGCGGCGCGATGGCCGTCTTCTCGCGCGGCTCGGCGCTTTCCAACTGCTGCAAGATCGTCTGCATGTGGCCGGGCTGGCTGCTCGGGGGCAGACGGAAGCGCCAGGCGGAATCGAAGATGCCCAGGCTGACACTGTCGCGCTGATGGATAATCACGTAAGCCAGCGTCGCCGCCAGCAGCTTGGCGTACTCCAGCTTGTTGGCGTCGCCTTCGCCGTAGAGCATGGAACGGCTGGCGTCCACGAGGACGTGGCCGATGAAGTTCGTCTCCTGCTCGTACTGCTTGATGGTGTAACGCTCGGAGCGGCCGTAGCTCTTCCAGTCGATGTGGCGGATGTCGTCGCCGGGCACGTACTCGCGGTGCTGCACGAACTCGACGGAGAAGCCGCGATAGGGGCTTTTGTGATCGCCGATGCGAAGCCCCTCGACGATGCCGCGAGCCTTCAACCCGAGGGCTTGCGCGCGAGCGACGACATCGGCCGGCAAGGTGAAGGTGGACATCGCTTAGGCCGCCTGATTCTTGGGGATGGCGCGCAGCAGTCGCTCGATCACGTCGTCGGCCGTGATGCCTTCGCTCTGGGCGGTGAAATTGGGGATGAGCCGGTGCCGCAAGATCGGCGCCGCCACAGTGGCCACGTCGTCCGCCGAGACGTGGAAGTTGCCGCGCAGGACGGCGTGCGCCTTGGCGGCCAGGATCAGGTTCATGCTGGCGCGCGGGCCGGCGCCCCACGTCAGCCATTTGTTGACGAAGTCGGCCGCCTCCGGCGTGTTCGGCCGGCTCATGCGCGTCAACCGCTTGGCGTAGCCGAAGATGTGGTCCGCCACCGGCACGCGGCGGACGACGTGCTGCAAACGCAAAATGTCGTCGCCGTGCAGCACCTTGTCGATCGTCGTTTGCACGTCGGACGTGCCCTGCCGCATGATCTGCTCCTCCTCCGCGTCGCTGGGATAATCGACCTTGACGAGAAACAGAAAACGGTCCAGCTGCGCCTCCGGCAGCGGATAGGTTCCCTCCTGCTCGATGGGGTTCTGCGTGGCGAGGACGAAGAACGGATCTTTCATGGGGTAATCGGTCCCGCCGATGGACACCTTGCGTTCCTGCATGGCTTCGAGGAGGGCGGCCTGCGTTTTCGGCGGCGTGCGGTTGATCTCGTCGGCGAGCAGGATGTTGGCGAACACGGGGCCGGGCAAGAATTTGAACATGCGTTGCTTGCTAACCGGATCGTCCTGGATGACCTCGGTGCCGGTGATGTCCGACGGCATCAGGTCCGGCGTGAACTGGATGCGCTTGAACGTCAGGTCCAGCGCCTGGGCGAGCGTGCTGACCATGAGCGTCTTCGCCAGGCCGGGCACGCCCATCAAGAGCGCATGGCCGCGGCAGAAGATGGCCATGAGGAGCTGATCCAGAACCTGTTCCTGACCGACGATGATCTTGCCGATCTCCTGGCGGAGCCGGCGATGCGCGTCGCGGAGCTGCTCGACGGTCTGGACATCGGAGGCGGAAACGGACTCGGCTGTGTTCATGGCGGGATGCTCGTTCGGGTGGTCGGACACGTTCGCACACCGGACAGACGACTGGCCGGGTGAGGAGCTAACAGTGGGCCGCGTTCGGGGAGAGGACCGAGACGGGCCAAACAAGGCGGGTGGCTCGCGGAGGGAGGACGACGCGGAACCAAGAATCACTCTACCGTCGCCGTGCCCGGCGTGCAAGCATCTGCCGGGCGTGTTCGTCCGCGCCTCTCATCTTTCGTCTTGTTCGCGGCGGAGCCGCCCAGTAGAATCCGACCGCTCCAACTCACGCGCGTTGGATCGGCGTCCTCTCCGGTCCCTCGTTTCAACGGCGGCATCCGTGCGCAAGAAAACACCTTCGCAAGCCGAGAAGATCCTCACCGCGGCGACGCGGCTGTTCGCCCGGCAGCGCTTCCATGAGGTGCGCATGGAAGACATCGCCGCCGCTGCCGAGGTCGGCAAGGGCACGCTGTACCGCTACTTCAAGGACAAGGAAGAATTGTTTGCCGCCCTGCTCGATCGGGCGGCCGACGAGATGTCGCAACGCCTGCGCCAATGCGCCGCGATGGCCGGCGATCCGCGGACAAAGCTCGAAGCCGTCGTCACCGCCTATCTGCACTACTTCGGCGAGCACCCGCACCTGTTCGATCTGATCCAGCGCGCCGAGGTTCTGAGCGGTCCGGATCGCGCCCTGCGCTGGCATCTGACGCGCCAGGAATCGATCGAGCTGGTGCAGCATGTGCTTGAGGAAGGGCAGTGTGCCGGCGACTTCCGCATCGACGATCCGCACCTGGCCGGTTTGTTTCTGCTGGGCGGACTGCGGGCCGTGCTGCGCTTCGACAAGGCCGCGCACGGACCGGACTTGCCGGCGCGACTCGTGGATCTGTTTCTCGGCGGCGCGGCGCGTTAAGAGGCGATCCGCCTACTCCCTCGACTTCGGATCTGCTACCGTTATCGAGACGCCCTCCCGTCCGCTGCGGGAGGCAGGAAGGGGGCCAATCCACGGAGCAAGGATCGGCGATGTCTCATCTCTGCGACATCCTCATCGTCGGCGGCGGCGTCCTCGGCACGAGCATCGCCTTCCACCTGGCGCGGCGCCGGCCCGGCCGCGTGGTGCTGGTCGAGAAGGCCTACCTCGGCGCCGGCGCCAGTGGCAAATCCGCCGCCCTGATCTATCAGTCGCATCGCCACCCCCTTCTGACCGAACTGGCCCGCCGCTGCCTGCCCATCTTCGAGCATTTCCCCGACACGGTGGGCGGTCCATCCGTGTTCTACCGCACCGGCATGGTGCAGCTGGTGTCGCGCGGCGATGAGGCGGAGTTGGAAACGCATCTCGCCCGGCAGCGCGGACGCGGCATCGACGTGCGGCGGATCGAGGACCACGAATTGATGGAAGTGGACCCCAATGCCCGCCTGGCGGAAGATGAGGTTGCCGCCTTCGAGCGCGCGGCGGGATACGTCGAGTGCGTGCAGGTGGTGGCGTCGTTCGCCGAGGCGGCGCGCCGCGAGGGCGCCGACATTCGCCAAGGCGTCGAGGTCCGCGCCGTCCTGACCGACAAGGGCAAGAGCACCGGCGTCGAAACCAACGAAGGCGCCTACGAATGCGCCCGCCTGGTGCTGGCGACGGGCGCCTGGGCGGCGCGACTGCCGGGCCTGGACAAGATCGAATTGCCCATACGCGCCGGCCGCGCCCAGACGGCGCTGTTTCGCCGACCGGCCGACAGTGGGCGGCGCGGCGTCGTCTTCGCCGATCATGTGCAGGGTTTGTATCTGCGGCCGTCCCAGGGCGATTTGATCCATGCCGGCGACCTGACTCTGCCGGCGGGCGAATCGCCGGTCGATCCCGACACCTGCAACGAGGCCGCCGACGCCGATTGGCTGCCGGCCATCCGCCAGCGTTTGATCCGCCGCTATCCGTCCATGCACTGCGGCTTCGGCCGCGGCGGCTACGCCCTGCCCACGGCCCGCACACCCGACAACCTGCCCCTCCTCGATCGCCTGCCCGATGTGGAGGGCGCATTCTGCGCGGCCGGCTTCGGCGGCGACAGTTTCGTGCTGGCGCCGCTGGTCGGTCAGGTCGTGGCGCAATGGCTTGTCGGGGACGCCGTCGCCGACCTGGACCTGACCCCGTTCGGTCTGGCGCGCTTCACCGAGGCGGCACAAACGAATGCTGAAGTCAGGAGTCAGAATGCAGAATGAAAAACCAGATCCGGCTTTCATTCCGCATTCTGACTTCTGCATTGCTCTTGCTTCACTCTGTCTTCATAATGCGTATCCTGTGGAGAGGGACGCCGTGCGGTGCGGCCAGTGAGGGCAACCCCAATCGCGATGGATCATGAACGAGAACAATCGACTCAAAGTCTTCAGCGGCCGTGCCAACATTGCCCTGGCCGAGAAGATCGCGCGCCACCTCGGCGATTTGCTCGGCAAGATCACGCTGTCCAACTTTCCCGACGGCGAAATTTCCGTCCGCATCGAGGAGGACGTGCGCGGCCGCGACATTTTCCTGGTGCAGCCCACCTGTCCGCCGGTCAACGAGAACCTGATGGAGCTGTTGATTATGATCGACAGCTTCAAGCGCGCCAGCGCCGCCCGCATTACCGCCGTGCTGCCCTATTACGGCTACGCGCGCCAGGACCGCAAGGACGTCGGCCGGGTGCCCATCTCCGCCAAGCTGGTAGCCGACCTGCTCACGACCGCCGGCGCGCACCGCGTGCTGGCGCTGGATCTGCACGCCGCCCAGATTCAGGGCTTTTTCAACATCCCCGTCGATCATCTGCACGCCAACCCGGTCATTAACGATTACATTCGCGGCCTAAACATCCTGCCTGGCGATCTTGTCATCCTCAGCCCCGACGAGGGCAGCATCAAGAAGGCGCTCTTGTACCAGAAGAAGATCGGCGGCGCCATCGCCGTCGTGGACAAGCGCCGCTCCAGCGCCACCGAGACGAAGCAGGCCAATCTGATCGGCAGCTCGCTGGACGGCAAGGTAGCGGTCATCTTCGACGACATGATTTCGACGGCCGGCAGCGTGGTCGGCGCCGCCCACGTGGCCAAGCGCAACGGGGCGCGCGAAATCTATGCCTGCGCCACGCACGCCGTCTTGTGCGGCCCGGCCATC
Source organism: Gemmataceae bacterium (assembly GCA_036557825.1). Taxonomy (GTDB): domain Bacteria; phylum Planctomycetota; class Planctomycetia; order Gemmatales; family Gemmataceae; genus JAJPHU01. The sequence goes on along the minus strand of DATBGU010000241.1, from coordinate 17,711 downwards.
GAACGGCTGCGCGATTCGCCGATCCGCCAACTCGTCGTCACCGACAGCATCCCGGTGCCGCCCAACAAGCAGCTCGCCAACCTCACCATTTTGAGCGTGTCGCACCTGCTGGCCGATGCCATCGAGCGCATCCACTACGACCGCTCCGTCAGCGAACTGTTCGAGTGACAGATCGTTGTCAGTCATCCCAGTGGTAACGCCGCGGGTCCATCGAGCGCCAGGCCGCGCGCATGCGGTCCCAGGCCGCCCGCCAGTAGCGTCGCCAACCGTAGCCGCCGGCCCGCAGCGCGCGGCGATGTCCCAGCCAGACCAGCAGCAACACCACCAGAAACCCCAATTGTTGGGCCAGCATCGTCAACCACAAGCCGAAGCGCGGCCGGCCGCGCAGGATTCGCGCCAGCCGCTCGCACTGAAAGCGGACGTGCGCCACCTCGTCGGCCAAGATTTGACTGCAAATCGTCCGCAGAACGTGCGAGCCAGTGGCGCGGCGGATGGCGTTGTAATAAACCATCGCCAACGTCTCGACCATGAGGACCGGCGTCGTCCACGCCTCCATATTGGTCAACCAGTAACGGGCGGCGCGGAAGAGGTAATCGCCCCAATCGGCTTCGACGCGGCCGATGCCGGCCAGATCGAGGAATCGTCCCAGCATCGCGCCGTGCCGCTGCTCCTCGCGGATGAACAAGTCGATGGCCGCCGGGTAATCGGCATCGCCGACGCGCTCGGCATAGCGAACCGCCGCGGCGCGCAAATGATGGCCCTCCGAGGTTTCTCCCAGTTGCCACGCTTGCAAGGAACGACCGATGGCGGCGCGTTCCGCGTCCGTCAGCGCCGCCCCACTTCGCCAGGGAATCGCTCGGCCCGTCACGGCGTTGGCGCGGAAGTAGTCCACCCATGCCGCCGTCGTCCATAGTCGCGGCGTCCGCGAAACGCCTGCCGTTTGAAGCGGCCCTTTCCTCAGTGACACATGACGCAAATAACTTTGTGATTCAAAGCAAACCACCATAACGAAGCCTCCTGCTCAAAGCCAACGGAATCCCTTGGCCGTCATTCTCATTATCGACTTTACAGTACAAAGTTCTTTATCAAGAGTAAAGCCCTTCTTGATGAGTGCGCACGCGCGAGCGATACGGACTTGAAGTCCGTTCCCGAATTGAAGTAAGAATGAGGGGGCATTCCCGATTTCCAAGCGAGGGTGAAGGGGGCGGTTTCATGGCGACCGTACCGGAAAACGAAGTTGTCGCCGAGAGCGACGAGCGAACGAAGCCTCCGTTTCTGCGCCGAGTGCGAATTCGCGGCTACAAGAGCATCGCGTTCTGCGACGTGGCCCTGCAACCGCTGACGGTCCTGGTGGGCCGCAACGCCTCGGGCAAAAGCAACTTCATCGACGCCCTGGCGTTCCTGCGGGACGTTATGGAATCGGGCGTATCCGATGCCGTAAAGCGTCGGGATGGCTGGTCTTCGATTCATTGTCGCACTGCCGAAAGTCCGAGCATCTGTTTCGAGATCGAAGCAGGATTCACCTGTGGGCAGTCTTCGCAACGTATGACGGGAGACGCGAGCATCGCAGGGAAGCTATTCACCGCCCGATACGATCTCGAATTGGCAGACGATGTTGGCACCGCTCCTCCCATCATCGTCAAAGAATCCCTTGACGTTTTCGATGAGACAGGGGGATTAGGGGCAGGTTTTGAGGTTCAGGGCGGTAATGTTTGGAAATGGAAGTCGGAACCCGATACAATTCAACCTCTAAACCACCCAAGTTCATTGCTGGGGTTAATTCGGCCAGATTACCCGTTGCTCAGCGCTATCGGTGCCCAGCCTTTCCTAGATGTCGCGAACGGGCTTCGCTGGATGGGATGCTACAATTTCCACCCCGACACCATCCGTCGCCTTCAGAAACCGAACCCAGGCCGGCTTCTCGAACGCGACGGCAGCAACCTCGCCAGCGTCATCGAAACGACCCGTGAAAACGAAGAGGAAGCCATCGAACGGGTGGGGCGCTACCTGTCCGTCATCACCGAATCCGTCGAACTTGCGGAAGTTGCCAAGTACGGCGAATACGAGACGGTTCGGTTCCGTATTGCCCGCGACGCGCGAAGCCAACCTCTGGAATTCGACGCGGCCAGCATGTCGGACGGTACTTTGCGTACGCTGGCCGCGCTGGTTGCGGCGTTCCAGATCGTCCTGCCGCACGGATACCCCAGCCTCGTCGCCATCGAGGAACCGGAAACGTCGCTTCACCCTGCGGCGATGAGAGCGCTTGTGGATGCACTGGATGAAGCCACGGGACGAACTCAGATCCTCCTGACGACGCACAGTGCCGAACTTCTCGACAACCCGCAAGTGCGACCCGAGAATGTGCGCGTCGTGGACATGATCGACGGCCAAACAGTGATCACTCCCGTTGATGAGGCCAGCGTTGAAATCGTCCGCCGAAAGCTCAACACACTCGGTGGCCTGGAGCGCGAGAACCAACTTGAACCCGATCTCGACGACCTGGAACGACAGCAGCGCCTCGGACAGTCCAGGCAGGAGTCGCCCTCATGACGCTCTACGTCGTCCCGATCGTCGAAGGGCATACCGAGGCCGGCTGCGTCGAAAGACTTCTTCAGCGCATTTGGGCGGAATTACTGGTCAGCCCAATACGGTTGCAGGTGCTTATGCCGTCTCGGGGCAAGCGCGACGCTCTAATCGATCCAACCAAGACCCATCTCGCCGACAAGATCGAGGAAGCTTTTGCGAAATTGAACCAACGCCTTCGCCGCGATCCCTCCGGGAGAGGACTGCTGCTCCTCCTCATCGACGCGGAGAGCGATTGCCCGGCGAAACTCGCGCCGCGCTTGTTTAAGACGGCCCGAAGTGCTCGGAGCGACGCGGACATCGCCTGTGTGCTGGCCAAGCGGATGTTGGAGAACTGGATCGTGGCCGGCGCCTCAACCCTGGCCGGCGTCAATGGCCTGGCCGCGCCATTGACGCTTCCCGACTATCCCGAGAAGTGCAACGGTGCCGCTTGGTTGGAGCAGCAATTGCGGAACCAGAAGCAGACGCGGCGATATAAAAAAACAGCGGATGCGGAGGTATTCGTGCGGGGGATGAGCCTGGACCCGTGTCGCGCCCACTCGCCGTCCTTCGACAAGCTCTGTCGCGAGTTGGCTCAGCGATTGCCGCCGCCCGAAACCAGCCCAGATCCGGCGCCACCGTCGCCGCCGTCAAAGTGAACGGCAACGCCATCCGTTGTACATCGGTCATTCCCGTTCGACGGTATCGGGGCCGGTGCATTCGATCTGGTATCCATTGGGGAGGTTGCGTTCGCGGAGGACTTGCTCGGCGATCTCGCGGCAGCGACGACGGGCTTCCTCGATGCTGACCCCGGATGCCGGCCGGGCCGTGATGAGCAGCCGGCGCTGACCGTTGATGCGCTGGATAAACTCGGGGCCGGTCAACTCTCGAAGCGTCGTCAGGTCGCTCAGAGGCACCATTCGGCCCTCATCGTTGGGGACTTTGAGGTTTGGGACCATCTTGGCGAGGTCTGGTCCCAGCAGCGCGATTGGCCCGTCTGCTGCGTGGAAGCCATTCGGCCTTACCTCCCCGCTGAAGATGAGCAGCGTGCCCAGCACCTCCTTCATGGGAACGCGGAGCTTTTTCGCCTTCTCGCGGTCCACCACGACGAACGTGGACGAACGGTAACGCGGATAAGCGGGCCAAACCTCGGTCACGGCGTCGCTGGCGCACAGGCGCTCGTGGATGGCGTCGGCCAGCCGAGTCGTCTCCTCCAGCGCCGGCCCGGTGATGGACAGCACGACGGGAGCGCGGAGGAGCGGCGGAAGCGTTAGCGACTGCGGCCGAACCACGCGGCCGGGCACGTCCGGGATGTCGGCCAGGATTCGGCGGGCCTGGGCGCGGAGGTCGGCGGAGGTCGCGGAGCGCTCGGCGGCGGGTGGGAGAGCGACGTACAGGCGGAATGTTCCCGACCCCGCGCACGGCAGCGTCAGAGCGGCGGGAGCCAGCGACTTGGCCCGCGCGTCGGGGATATGGTCGATCTCCTGGGCGATCCGATCGACCTCCTGAAAAATGCGCTGGTTGCTCGCCGTGACCGGCAGACGGCCCTCGATCAGCAGTCCGTCGCTGCCCGGAACGAAGGGGCCGGGAACCAGCGACACGCTCATCCCCTCCTTGAGCCGTCCTTGCAACTCCGGCAAATGGTCCCGAACGGAGGCGAACAAGGCGGCAGGATCGGCGCCCTCGACGGCGATCGCGACGGCGACCTGGCCGCGCCAGCGGGCCCATTCCGCCGTCGTTTTGGCTTGCAGTATCTTGCCCACGTCCGACACCTGCACGGCACGCCCTTGCTTGTCGGCCCCGATCACCCGCTGCCCGATCTGCTCGTCGAGCAACCGGGCTTCAAAGATCGCGTCGGCCTGCGCCAGCCACGCTTTCTCGACGTCCTCCTCCTTCAGGTCGTGTGCTTTCAGCTTCTCCGGATCGAGAGCGAGACAGAGATCCGGACCTTCATCCCAACCGACGGTCGCGGACTCGACGCCGGGCAGGGCCGTCAGACGCGGGACCAGTTCCGACTGGGCGACGTGCTGCAGGACACGCTGGTCCCATTGGCCATCGGGGCTGGTCACGAAGAGCCACACCGCCGGCAGCGGCCCGGCGCTGGTGATCGCCAGACCGCGATGCTTCACGACATCGGGGAGCATCGGCAAGGCTAGGGCGGTACGGTTCTGGGCCAGCACTTTCACCGTGGCGAGATCGGTCCTCGGACGCAAATAGAGGGTGAGGCGCATTGTCCCGTCGTCGCCGCAGATCGACTCAATGGTATCGAGACCCTCCATGCCGCTCAGCTGCACCTCAAGCGGAAGGGCGATCGTATCTTCCACGACCTGAGCCGACGCCCCGGCGTAGCGCGTGGTGATGCACAAGGTCGGCCGAGACTCGGCGGCGAACAAAGGACGGAGCCGGAAGAACAACCAAATGCCGACGCCGGTCACGCTGCCGCAGGATAACAGCAGGAACAGCAGGCCGAGAGCCAGAAAGAGTTTCCATCTCGATGGTGGGCGTGAGCCGCTCGATTTCGCAGTCATGGCGATTCTCTCGGCGAACTGTTGCGGAACGACGGCCGATATTCTATGCTCGCGGCACTATTCGAGTCCACGTTAGCCGACCCTTGCTCCTACTTCTTCCTTGCCTCGATAGCGGTCTTGAACTTTTCCCGCTGGAACTTTTCTTTATCGAAGTAGTCATCCAGCAGGATGATATTGACGGCGGCGTCGAGTTGTGTACCCCCGAATCGGTCCACCTTGTTTTTCCAGAGCGAGACGTCCTCCGCGGTCAGTTGCTTCAGGCGAGCTCGATACTTTTTGCCACGCTCGACGCTGTACTTCTGTCCTTGGTGAAGAGCGTCTATCGGGATGAGGACGAGTGGAACAGCCCACGCTGGCCCTCCGTCGTGGACGGTAGTGTCCGTTTGTCCGATCTTCTTCTTCAGCAGCGATTCAAACGCTTCCTTCCAGACTTTGGCTTCCGCCGCAGACAGGGTTTGGGCGCGCTTGAAGAGATTGTCCGCGGTCTTGGCGTCCCACTTGAGATCATCGAACGCCACGCTCACGTGAATCACGAAGTCGGTGCGGCATACCTGTCTTGCACTTGGGATCCCATCTTTGAGTTTCGTATCCATTATCCGTTCCAGTTCGACGACCCATTTCTCGAGGTCTTCCTTGGGTACGGACTCTAGACGCTTTCTCGCCTTGTTCAAACCGTCCACGGTATATACGCCTTTAGCCCCCACAACAGGCAGCGGCACTCCACCCGGCGGCTGAATCTTGCTGAGGTCTTTCGACGTGGGTTTGTCGTCTCCCTCAGCGACATGGATGCCGCCCAGGAGCAAGAGGAGGAGAGCAGTGAGGAGAGGCAGACTGTGACGCATCGAAAAGCACCTCCAAGAGACACCGTGCCTGTGCCGCCTAACCAGGGACTTTTCCCCTGCCGGAAGGAACGCGGCGGGTTGCCAAGAACGAGATCGACTTTACGATACAAAGTACTTTATTACAAGTGCAGTTTTTCCGGAGCGTCACGTCCCTCTTTCTCGCCGCCGACTAGGAGAGGTGCGCCTTGGCCGGGCGCTCGAGCGCTCGGGGATTCTCCCGGTCCTATGTTGCAGCGAGACAGTTCTTGCTCTATGCTCGCAGCACCTTTCACGTTCACGCATGGGGAACAAACAAGTCCCAGGAGCATTTCCCATGAACGTCCTCACGGTCTCGCGCGAGTACGGAGCGGGCGGCGGCGAGGTGGCGCGGCGATTGGCCGAAGCGCTCGGCTGGCAACTCTTTGACCGCGAATTGCTTCATCAAGCCGCCGCCGTCGAGCAGGTGCCCGACGCCGAACTGGAGCGCCTCGACGAGAAGGCGCTGAGCATGGCGGACCGGCTCCGCCTGCATCCGCCGCATCAGCGCTACATGCACGGCCTGACCGAAGCGGCCAGGCAAGCGGCGGCGCGCGGCCGCGTCGTGCTCGTCGGCCGCGGCACCCGGCAACTGCTCGGCGACATGCCCGACGCTTTTCACCTGCGCCTGGTCGCGCCGATCGACTGGCGCGTGCAGCGCATGGCCCTGCGCGAAGGTTGGACAATGGAGCAGGCGCGGACGCGCTGTCTCGAAGTCGATCGCAGCCGCGAGCGCTTCACGCGCTATTTCTTCGGACCCGACGCGATGAAGCCGGAACAGTACGATCTGACGGCCAACAGCGACCGCGTACCGCTGGACGACATCGCCGCCTGTGTGCTGGATTTGACGCGCGACGAGCCGGAGGAAGAACCCAATCACACCGCCCGCACGCGCGTGCTGACGCTGTCGCGCCAGATGGGGGCCGGCGACACCGGCCTCGCTCTGACGCTCGGACTGCGTTTGAGTCTGCGCGTCTTCGACCGCGAATTGCTGGAATACGAGGCCGTGCGCCTGGGCGTCAGCGAGGCGGAGCTGGAACAGGTGGACGAGCAATCGCCGGGATTGTGGCAGCGTTTGCGTTCCGGCGGGCTGCATCAGCGCTATTTCGAGGCGCTGGAACAGCTCATCAAGGAGTTGGCCGAGCGCGGCAATGTCCTGCTGGTCGGCCGCGGCGGCAACCGCTTCCTGCGCGATCGCCCGGCCGCCTTCCACGTGCGTTTGGTGGCTGAGATGGAGACGCGAGTACGGAACGTCATGGCGGAGCGCTGGGTGCGCGAGGAGGAGGCGCGGCGGCTTATCGCGCAAAGCGACGAACGGCGACGCCGCTTCCACGAGGGATCGTTCGGGGCCGATTGGTCCAATCCGCTGGACTATCACCTGACGATCAACAGCGGACGACTGGGACCGGCGACGGTCGATCTGCTCACGGCCGCCGCGGCGCGGCACTGGGGCCGAGCGTAACGAAGCAACAACGGAGCCCGCAGCGTAAGCGAGGTTACGTTTCCCTCGCTTACGCTGCGGGCTCCGTGGAAGACGATTAGTCCTTGGTGTGGATGATCTTCTGCCACTTCTTCGGGAAGGCGTTGTGAATCCACGTCACGTCATTGTCAGTGTCGTGACAGGTCATGCAGAAGTTGTCGATGGCCCGTGTCTTGGCGTTGGCGTCTTTCGCGCCGCGCCACGGCTGGTTCATGCGCTGCTGCCATTCGCGATCCTTGGGGTTCTTGGCGTGCAGACTGCCCGGCCCGTGGCAACTCTCGCAACCGACGTTCTTCAGCTTCGCGGTTTTCTTGTCGTCGGTAAAGCCTCCGTTGTAGCCGAAACCAACGGTATGGCAGACGATGCACTCGCCGTCGTACTGGCGCAGCGACGGATGGTGGGCCTTGACCAGCGTCTTGTAGGCGTGACTGTGATCGCTCTTTTCCCAAACCTCATAGGCGCTCACGTGGCACTTCCCGCACGCCTCTGAGCCGATGTAGGTGGGCACTCCGTCGCCCGGATTTCGCAGTCCCGCGACCGGCGGCAGTGCCTGCAAGATGTGCTTGCTCTGACCGTAGCGGGCTAGGTAGTTCTTGTCCTTCAACTCGCGGGTGTAGTCCTCCATCAATTTCTGGATGGGGTGGTCGCCCTCCTGCTCCTTCGGCGTCATGTATTCCTCGCCCATCTCCACCAGCTGATATTTGAACGCGAACGCCGAGTTGCCCGGCCCGTTGCGGTAGACGCCCAGCACGCCGATGTTCTTGCCCTTGTGGCCGAGGCGGAAGACGTAGTTGCGCGTGCCGCTCTTGGGATCGTTCACGATTTCCGGCCGGCCCGGCGGCTCGTCCTCCTCGCTGAGACAGACGATCACCGGGAACTGCGGATACTTCTCGGCGCAGGCGATCGCCTCCTTGACGCCGTCTTCCCGCGGCGTCGCCGAGCCGTGATAGAGCAGAATCGGCAGGTCCACCTTGGCGGCCTGCATGTTCTTCAGCAGTTGATTCAGCGACTTGTCCGTGCGCTCGAACTTGACGGTTGGATCCTTGATGCGTTCGGCGACGGTCGGGCCGATAATGTTGGTCGCGCCCACCTTGACGCCGCAGCCGGGCACGGTTTGCACCGCCATCGTCTTGAGGAGCGGGAAGGTGTTCTCCGGCTCGTGGAGATTGCCGGCGAGAACGGCCGGCGTGTCGTTGTTGGCGGCCCACTCGCCCTCGATGCGGGCCAGCGAATAGGCCGCCTCGAACTCGCCGACACCGACGCCGAGATAGCCCATGCGCTCCAGCGCCTTCATTGAATACTGATACTTCAACAGCCCCTGCACGTTGGGCAGTTTGACCGGGCCGGTACGCTGCGGCACGTCGCCCAGATCGACGGCGACGGGCGTCCAGCCGCGCGCCTTCAAGAGCTGCATAAAGTTGTAGCGCCGTTCCAGGCCGCCGACCTGCGGCGAGGAGCAGCCGCACGGCAGCATGTAGCCGTGCTGCTGCGCGGACAGGATGAGAACGAAATCCGGCTTGCCCCAGTTGGGGAACAGCCGAGCGGGGATGCCGTACTTCGGTTCGGGCTTGGGCGGCTCGATAGCGGGAGCGGCCGGCTTGAGCCAGTAAGCCAGGCCCGTGCCGGCCAGGGCGCTGATGAGCGTCAGGGCCAGGGCCGCCAGTTTGAACCTCATGCCGCGCGACCGCGCGGACGCGCCCGGCCCGCTCGCCGGGTGCGGGGTGATTGCCGTGCTCGGCTCGTCGTTCGGCCTGTTCATGAGCGGCCTTCCTCCGTACGGGATCGAAATGCGATGGACCACACCGCCGCGCCGCGGGAAAGCGCGACGGCGCCCTCCTCCATGAGGGTCTCAACAGAATATCAATCGTTCGCCGCGCCCGTCACGGGAATGCGGATTGTGCGCCGCGGCTCTGTTTTCGTTTTGACATAAATCGCGCTATCGTGATAGACCGGATCTTCGGCGCGTGGAAACTCGCCGCGCGCCTTGTAGGGCGGCACCTTCACCTCCAACACCCAGAGGCGATGACCGCCCGGCGAGGTCTCCGGTTTGTCCGGGAACTTCACCTCCAGAAATTCCGGGAGGTGCGCTTTGTCCAGTTCCAAGTCGATGCCGGGCGCGTCGGTTTGCAGGACGATTTCGCCGCGCGCTCCTCGACTGCGGACGAACGGACCCAGGTTGATCGATCCGCCTTCCGTACCGCTGCCGACCGTCACGTCGCCATGCACCTCGCCGACCAGCTTCACCTCCACCGGCTCGATGCCGTCGTCGTCGCTGGTCAGCTTGACGTAACGCCGAAAATGGCCCCATTCGATCGGCGTGCCGTCCTTGGCCCGCGCCCGCACCGTCACCGGAACGCGGTAGCCCGACAGCAGGCGCACCATGTGCAGCTTCTCCGACGATTTCTCGATGTGGCGGAGATCCTCGTCGGACAGCGCGATGGGTTGGCCGATCTCGACGGGGTCGGATTCCGCCTTGCCGGGATGGACCGGCTCCACCTGGACGTGGAACGTCGGCCGCGTCAGGGACCAGCACAGGATCCACGTTTTCTGACCTTTCTCCAGGTCGCGCAGAGTGTAAGGCCCCAGCGTCATTTCCTTGTTCACTTCCACCGGCCGCGCGATGAGGACGCCGGCGTCGAGGCGCGCGCTGGGTCCGCTACGCTGACTCATCCACAACTCGGCGTGCAGATTGGGCACCGCTTCCGGGTTCTTCCGATGCCAACTCATTCGCACCCAGCCGAACGCGCCGGCCAGCACCCCGAACGAGTTGTCTCGGGTCAACAGCATCGATTGCGCCTCCTCTTCCGGCAGCTGTGCCGGAGCGTTGTCCAGGGCGTACGGCGCCGCCAAGTCGCGCAGGCTGTCCGACAAACGCGGCGATAGCGCCGCAGTCCTTTGCAGGAATCGACCGGCGGCCTCGTCCAGCAAACGCGGCGTCCAACTCTCCGGGGCGATGAACACTTCGACCTCGGAGCAGGTGCAGCCCTTCTCGTTCAGGCCGACCGGCACGTCCTGGCCGCTTTCGTTGCGGAACCAGAAATCCTGATAGCCGCGTTGGTTGACTTCCGTGGTCAGGGCCTTCTCTCCCTTCTGCGGGAACTGCTTGGCCACGAAAGTCAGGCTGGCCAGCGTTGTCTGCGGCGTTTCCGTGATGGAGCGATTGTTGCCGAGGTACACCATGACGAAGGTGATGCCGCCGACCATCATCGCCAGGATGAACACGGCCATCCACTGTGCGGATTTCATGATAGTTTCCCAGACGAGGAGCAGAACAAAGGATGAAGAAGGGAACCGTCCGCGCGGTTGGTCACGCGGACTAGAGCATCGGATTCCATTTTAATGGGGTGCTGGGGGTGGTCAAGACCGCTGTCCACCCGCGCGGATTAGAGAGGAGAGGCAAATCGGGGAAACAGCGCCAATACGGTCCAGGCGAACGGCCGGCGTCAGCCGGCCGGTGGGACTTACCAGCCGGCTGACGCTGGCCGTTCGCCGCGTTAGCGATCTATCCCAGCAGATGCGTCCGCAGTTTGCGGATGGCCTTGTATTTCTCATCGCTGATGCGTTCGACGGGCAGGCGCAGTTCTTCGGACATTTCCTGCACGGACCAGCCCTCGAAGCTGAGTTGCAGAATGCGTTGCTGGCGCGGCGTCAGCACCTCGGCGGCCGCCTGGCGCACCACTTCGCGGTCCTCGCGCAGCTCGCCGCGATACGGTTCGCGGCGGTCGGCGACGGTTTCGACGGCCGGCGAGAACTTGCGTGCCCGCTGCGTGCGTTTCTTGACGGTGTCGATGGCGCGAAGGAACTCGCGGCGCTCTTCGCCCTCGCCGCGCAGCACCTGGTTCCAGGCGTCGGCCGGCACCCGTTCGAGCAGGCGGCGAAAAACTTCCTGCGTGCAATCGGTCCAGCTGTCCATCGGCAGACGAGCGTTGCGCCAGCAGGTGGCGCAATAACGGCTCATATCGGCGATGGCCTGCGCCGTCGCTTGCGGCGTATCGACCGTCGCCGCCTGTCCGCCGGGGGCATACACGGTCAACGCCGTTCCCAGCACCACGGCCACGACGTAGGGGCGTTTCGAGACCGAACGTTTCATGAACGAACCTCCGTGGCGAACCCGGTATCCCAACCACTCCCAGCAAGACGGACAGGCTCGCCGACGAATCTCGCCGTCTTGAATTTATTTTACCCGAAATCGCGCCGCCGGTCACGCGGACAGCGGTTGCTCGGCGACGGATTCCAGACGTTGCCAGAACTGCCGCAGCACGTCCATGCTATCGGCCGGCAGACCGCCGCGCGCGTAGACGGCCCGCGCATAAAGGGCGGCGAGGCGCTGCAAATCCTTCTCCAACGCCGGCACCTCGCCGCCGACGCGGTTGGCGAACTCCAGCGGCGTTTCGCCGGGCTGACGGCCGAGGTCGCGCTCGCGCGCCCACGCCTGCACCGCCGCGAAGGTGTAACGGATCAGTTCCGGCGCAGCCATGCCGCTTCGTCCGCCGGCGAACGGGTTGCGGAACGAGGCGAACGGCCGTTCACGGAGTTTCCGTTCTTCCTGCTCGACCTGCTCTTTTTCCTCGGCCGTTTGTCGCTGGCCGCCGAAGAGGTTCGCCCAGAAGTTGCGCAGAGCGTCGAGCAGCCGCCGCGCCCAGTCGCTGAAGTTCGCCAAGAACTGCAAACCGGAACGGAACACGAAGAACAGCACGGCCAAACCGATCAGGGCGAACACGATCCACTTGACCACCGGCGCCGCCCGGCTCATGAAGTCGCGCAGGCCGGACGACGATGACGATTTCGACGATGAGCCGGACTTGGGGCGTTCGCGCTCCGAGGATTCCTTGTCGTCGGAGGAATCGCGCTTATCGTCGTTGTCGCCCTGGACTTGCTTGGTCTTGTCCTTCGAGGCGGGTTGATCGCGCCCGGATTTGGGATCGCCCTTGTTCTGATTCGGGTTCTGATTTTGACCGCCGTTCTTGCCTTGCTTGTCGCCGCTTTGGCTCGATTTATCGCCTTTGCCGCCGGAACCGTCCTTGCCCTGCTTCGTCGCGTCGCCGCGCTCGCCCTTTTGCTTGCCCTCCTTGCCGCCGGAGTCGGCGTCGTTCTTTTTGCCCTCCCGGTCGTCGGCGCCGGGCCGGCCCTCACCTTCGCCGGGACGGTCGCCCTTCATGGCGTACTTCGACGCCCCGCGTTTGGGTGACTTGGCGGGCGACAGGTTGAACAGCGAATACTCCGCGTCCGGCCTCGGCAGCACCGCACCGATCACGAGCAGGGCGACGATGAGCAGTCCGCCGGCCGTCAGCCAGGCGCCGGTCATCGCCGCCGGCATCCGCAGCCGGCGCTGGCGCAGATAGCGTCGCAGCCCAAGAAAGCACGTCGTCAGCAGCAGACCCAGACCGCAGCCGACGTAGACGATCATCAGCCAGAACGACGTGCGGCGGCGTTCCACGTCCTCCGCGGCGATGAGCGCCTGTCCCAGTCCGAACAACGGCAGCGCCGCCAGCGAGAAGTAAACCACCCATACACCGAGCGTTCGTTTCTTCTCGCGCTCCTCGCGGTAGCGCCGCCAGCGCTGCCACCAGCCTTCGGGCTGCGGCGGCTTCTCTTCCTCCATCTTGTCCGGCTCGTTCTCGAATCCGGCCGCTTGCAGCAGCCCCTGGGCGTTAATGTCGGTGTCCTCGTCGATGTTGGTGCAGTCCCACGTCAGCCGATGCGCGCACCACCACACCAGGCCGAGCAGTCCCGCGTTGAGGACGAAGCTGAGTTCCTTGATGCCCGTGTCTTCGGGGTACTCAACGAACATTTGCAGGCCGAGCCAGGTCAGAAAGCCCAGCGGCACGCCGTAGAGGGCGGCGCGGCTGGAAGTGTCGTCGAACATCGTCATGCGGGCGATCAGCACGGCGCCGAAGACGAAGAAAAACGTGATCCACTGCATTCGTCCCACAAAATCGCCGACGTAGAGGACGTTGATGAGGAAGAACACGAGGCTGGCGACCAGACCCATGATGAGCGCCGGACTGATGGCCAGGGCGACCCAGTCGGCGAGTGTCTGGTTGGGGCGTTCGGAGGACATGGCTATGCCTCAATCGGGTAATTCCCGGATGATGTAATCGATCAATTCACCCAGCGAAGGGAACTCTGACATCTTCCTCGTCTCGAACGCCGGGCCAAATTCTTCTTCCAGTTCCATCGCCAGCTCGACCATATCCAGAGAATCGCACGACGACTCTGTGAGGGCTGCGATGAATGTCCGCTTGCGTGGGGAAACGGCCCTTTGCGGGTAGCAGCGAACTCTGTCCTCGACCCTGACGAACCAGATCAGCGCGCGGCAGCGGGGGCAGACCACCTCTCCCGTCGGCCGGGATGGAGCGATGCCGATGACATCATGGCAGGTCGGACACCTGGCCGGCTTGTCTTCGGGAGTGCGTGAAAAGAGGGTCATGGCTCAACCGGGGATGAACGTATACGGCGACGAGCGATCCACCTGCCGCCGGCACAATTCCGGCAATTCCGCCTCATCCTTCAAGTGCCGAATATCGCGTATCCCCTCGGCGATGAGCCGCCCATAAGCGCGTTCCAGCGGTTCAGTGTCCAGGAGGATCAGCACCGCGGTAACAGCCAACCCGCTTCGCCGCAGATTGCCCAGCGAAATCGCCGTCTCGACCGGCACGTCCGGCAGCACGGCGAGGATGGTGGCGTCGCGCGGAATACGGCCAATCACCTCCGTCACCAACTCCGCGAAGGTCAATCCGTCAGTCAGTTCGACGCGGGCCAGCGTCTCGCGGAGGCGCTGCAACTGCTCGATGCCGCGGCGCGTCTCGACGAGCAGCGGTTGCAGTCGTTCGTTCTCTTCGCTCATGGCGGCCGTGTCGCGCGCGGCCTGGCGCGTGCGCGGATCGTGCTGCCATCCTTCCGTCTTGATGCGATCGACGGCATCGCGGCCGTTGGTCGCCAGGCCGACCTGCTGGCCCATCTCGTACACCGCATTCGCCATCGAGATGGCGGTCGTCACCGCCAGTTCGGAGCGGAACGGTTCGCCGCGCTCGTGATACCCGGCCTGATGGAAGTCGAGCAGCACCGTGGCTCCGGACAACGTCGAGGGTTCGTGAATTTTGCTGTGCAGCGTGCCGGTGCGGGCGGTGGCGCGCCAGTGAATGCGGTTGAGCGGATCGCCGGCCTCGTAGGGACGGACGCCCGCTATGCGAGTCGGATCTTCGTACAGCCGATGAGTCAGTCGCACGTCACCGATCGGCCGGCGCGACGCAATGTCGTAACCCAACAGCGGCACGATGCGCGGATACACAAGCAAGAACGTCGGCTCGGTCAGCACGCGGAAGCGACGATGCAGACCGAACAGGTCGCCGCTCTCCAAGGTCAGCGGCCCGATCTGAAAATAGCCGCGCATCACACATTCGATCTGATATTTCATCTCCATCTCGGCGCCGCCGCGGAGCATGGCGATTTGGGCGCGTTTGCCCTTGATCTTGAGGCGCGGGAAGCGTTTGCCGGCCGAGTATTGCGGCAGCAGATCCTCGGCGAGAACCCACGGCACCGGCAATGCGCCGTTGTTGGCGACGGTCAGATGCACCGGCACCCGGTCGCCGATATTGGCGGTGACTTGTTTGCAGTCTCGCATCGCGGACAGACCGCCGATCCACGACCGCGCCAGCCAACGGCTGAGAAGCAGCAGGCCCAGCAGCACGTACATGGCGTAGGCCAGCAGGCTCGACTCCAGAAGGAGGGCCGCCGCCAGCAACAGAAGCACGCCGAGAAACCACTTCATAAAGATGCTCAGGATGGCGAACGGCCGGCGTCAGCCGGCTGGTTATCGTACTACCAGCCGGCTGACGCCGGCCGTTCGCCCTTATCGGTCGACGAAGGCGTCTTGGCGGTCGTCGTCGCGGTGGGCCGGCACCGGGACGCGCACGTCGCCGACGATCTCATGCAACAGCGCCGCCGGCGTCACCTTGCGCAGCCGGCTCTCCGGCCGCAGGATGATGCGATGCGCCATCACCGGCTGCACCATGCGCTTCACGTCGTCGGGCATGACGAAATTGCGTCCGGCGATCGCCGCCAACGCCTGGGCCGTGCGGAACAGCGCGATCGAGGCGCGCGGGCTGCCGCCCAACTGAATATCATCGTGCGTCCGCGTGCCCTGGACAATTTCCAGAAGATAGCGCCGCACCTTATCATCGACGTGGATCTCGCGGATCGCTTCCTGGCACGCCAGCACTTCCGCCGCCGTGACGACCGTATTCAACTCGTCGATGGGATGGCCGTGCTGCATGCGCTGCAACATCTTGGCTTCCTCGTCGATGGAGGGATAGCCGAGACTGAGGCGGACGAGGAAGCGGTCGAGCTGGGCTTCGGGCAGCGGGAAGGTGCCTTCGTGATCGACGGGGTTCTGCGTGGCGAGGACCAGAAAGGGCGGCTTGAGATTGTACGTTTGGCCGTCGGCGGTGACGCGGCGCTCGGCCATCGCTTCCAGCAGGGCCGACTGCGTGCGCGGCGTGGTGCGGTTGATCTCGTCGGCGAGCAGCGTCTGCGCGAAGATGGGTCCGGGGCGAAACTCGAACTCGGCGGTCTTCTGATTGAAGATGGAGACGCCGGTGACGTCGGTCGGCAGCAGGTCCGGCGTGCATTGCAGACGTTTGAAGGTGCAGCCGACGCTCTTGGCGAGGGCGCGGGCGAGCATGGTCTTGGCCACGCCGGGCACGTCTTCGAGGAGGATGTGGCCTTCGCAGAAATAAGCCACCAGTGCCAGCGTGATCTGCTGGCGTTTGCCGATGATGACCTTCTCGATATTGGCGAGGATCTTCTGCGCGATGGCGGCCACTTCCGCTGCGGGGCGGCGCGCTTCGTCGGGCCTGGACATGGAATACTCCTCGTTCCCAAGCAGAGCTTGGGAACGCACGGCTGCGAAGCTCTGCTTCACGTTCCGCCCATCGACGGGACGTGAAGCAGAGCTTCCCGACCTGCGTTCCCAAGCAGAGCTTGGGAACGAGGACGGGGTCATTCAGCGCGGCTTGGTGCGGTGCGCGCGCGCGGGGGTCGGCGCCTCCACGCCGTTCTCCTGGGCGTAAGCGCATTCACCGGACAGCGGACAGGCCGAGCAGCGCGGTCGATCTTCCCAGCAATACTCGCCGGCCACGGTGCTGAGCAGGTCGGTGAATTGCGGGCCTTTCGCCTTGGGAACGAGATGCTCCAGGGCGGCGCGGGCGTCGGCCTCGTCCTGCTCGTCCTCGATCAGTCCCAGGCGGCGCGAGCAGCGCAGCGTCGGCGCGTCCACCGGGATGGCGTGGCCGCCCAGCGTCCGCTGCACCACCCACGACACCGTGTACTCGTTGGCGGCCTGGTGACGCGCCAGCTTCTTGCTCGCCTGCTTGACGCCCTCTTTGTGCAGCTTGTCCAGATCGAAGGAGAAGTGAATCTCAAATACTTCTTGCAGGAACGACACCAACCGCTGCGCCCGCAGCTCCGAGTCGCACATGCCCTCGAACGCTTCTTCCAACTCGCGGATGGAGCTGACGCGGATCTCGTTCCAATCGAAAAACTTCTCGCACAGGTGACGATAGGCGTCGTCGGCCTGATCGCGGGTGGCGTTCTCGCGGCACAGGCCGTAGATGAACTGCTGCAATACGGGGCGGACTTCCTCGTCCGGCTCAACCGTCTTCTTGGCCGTCGTGAAGAGCTGGGTGAGCAGACGCTGTTTGTTAATGGTGGTCGGCATGAGTACGTCCATCACTCCTTGAATCGGCGTTCGACCGGCTCACACCGGCCGTTCGCCGGAAGATTCCGCCGCGTCGTCCTCCGTTCCTTCGGAGGAGGCGTCCGCCGGCGGGTTGTCGTCGCGGGTCGGCCCAGCCGATTCGGCGAGGGCCTCGTTAATCAGGCGCGTCATTTCGATGCTGTGCTTGACGCCGTGGTCGAGCACGAAGTGCAGGACCGGCGTGAAGCGGGTCTGCAAACGGCGGGCGAGCTTCGACTGGATGAACCCGGCGGCATGACGCAGACCGCGCAGGGTCAACTGCTGTTCCTTGTCGCTGCCCATGATCGAGACGTACACCTTGGCGTGCTGCAAATCGCCGGACACCTCGGCGCGCGTCACTGTCACCATCTTGACGCGCGGATCGCGCAGTTCGTACAGGATGGTCTCGCTGGCCACCTCGCGAACGGCCTCCGCGACTCGCGCCAGACGGTGCGTTTTCATAGTGTCTGTTCCGATCCACCGCTGGCGGTTGGGCGGGCGGGACGCCCGCGCTCCCGAGCGCGGGCGTCCCCCCCGCCCAACCGCGA
>DATBGU010000240.1:0-20566 GCA_036557825.1 Gemmataceae bacterium | reverse complement strand
ATGCGGCTGGCGTTCTCTCCGCCCTTACGGGTACACTCACCATCCGCCGCACCGAAATTTCCGGAGGGCGCACGTAATGTCTTCTGCACTGGCGATGGTTCTGGCGCCCGGAGAAGGTGTCGGGGGAACCTGAAGCATCCCAGGGAATGAGGGGAGAATGCTCCGACCTTATCTTTTCCTCGTGAGGGGCACGGTCCTTGTCAGTTGTGTCATCCCTTTCGGCGTGCTGGCCTTCAACCTGGCCCGCAGTTACCACCACCCGGAAAACGCTTGTCGATGGCCGGACCTGGGGCTGAAGCTCGGCGTCCTGCTGGCGTTGTGCCTGCCGGTCTGCGCGGCGGTGCTGTTCTTGCCGAGACGGTTGACGGAAGCCATTGAACAGATCTCTCAGGAGCAGGGCAAGCACCTGGGTTCTCTGCCGGAGCGGTGGGTCGATACGGGCATCCTCGGCTCCGCCGGCCTCAGCTTGCTCCTGGAACTGGCCGTGATCCGCTGGCAAAGCACGGTGTTTGAGGTCTTCGCATTCTACAAAAACTTCGGGCTGCTCGCCTGTTTCCTCGGCCTTGGATTGGGCTACGCGCTGGCGCGTCGTCCCCAAATCCCCTTGCTGCTCTCCATTCCCCTGTTGGCGTGGCAAATCATCGTGCTGCTCGTCAGTCGTTACGGACCCGAGGGGTGGAACGCGAGCCTGCTGCGGTCCATGCCAGTCACGGAACAGCTCCACATGGGCCTGCGCCAGGCCCAGAATGTTCGCTACATGGCCGTCCTTATATTGCTGGGAGTCGTCTTCGTGCTCACAGCGCTGGCCCTGGTGCCGGTCGGCCAGCTGTGCGGCAGCTTGCTGGACCGGCGGCCCAAACTGCGAGCCTACGGCCTGAACCTGCTCGGCAGCCTGCTCGGCGTGGCGATGATGTTCGGCTTGAGCGTGCTGTGGGCGCCGCCGGTCGTCTGGTTCGGTCTCTGTTTCCTGGCCGTCCTGGCGTTTCAGGCGTTCCGTCGCCGCCCGCTGCTGTTCGGCCTGACCGCCGGCCTGGCCGCGTTGATCGCCCTGGCCTGGCCGGGAACGCGGCTGTGGGAACAGACCTACTCGCCGTACCAGCTGATCGAGCGTGGACCCGGCGAGTATGGGCGGACGATCCGGGCGGCCGGGCATTACTACCAGCGCATTCACGATTTCGCCGCCTGCGCGCGGGATCCGAACTCCCAATGGATCGCCGCCTACTACGCCTTCCCTTACCGGGTCCACGAGCATCCGGGCCGGGTGGCGGTCGTCGGGGCCGGGACCGGCAACGACGTGGCGATGGCCGTGCGCATGGGCGCGCGGCAAGTGGACGCCATCGAGATCGACCCGGCGATCCTGGCCATCGGCACCCGGTTCCATCCGGACGACCCGTACCACCATCCCCGCGTCCGGCCGATCGTAAACGACGCCCGTTCGTTCCTGCGCACCAGCCCGGACAGCTATGACATGATCGTCTACGGCCTGCTCGATTCGCACACGCTGCTGAGCCACGGCTCGAACGTCCGGCTCGACTCCTTCGTCTACACGGTGGAAGCGTTCCGCGAGGCCCGCGCGCGGCTGACAGAGGGGGGAACCCTGAGCCTGGCCTTCTCCGTCCTGTCGCCTGAGCTGGGCCGGAAGATCTTCCTGATGCTCCAGGAGGCGTTCGACGGCAAGCCGCCGGCCTGCGTGAAGGCCCGCTATGACGGGGCGGTCATTTTCCTCCAGCGCAAGGGGCGACCCGTTGAGCTGCCGGCCGGCCTGTTCGACGAAACCGGGTTTGCCGACGTGACCGCGTTGTACGCCGACCCGGACCTGCGCGCCGACCTGTCCACGGACGACTGGCCGTTCTTCTACATGCCCCGGCGCGTCTATCCTCTCTCTTACGTTGTTGTGGTGGGTCTCATCCTGTTGCTGTCGCTGAGCCTGGTAAGGCCTTTCTTCCGGGCACGCCCGCACTCCGGTCAGCGGGGGTTCTTCCTGCTTGGCGCCGGCTTCATGTTGGTGGAGACCAAGGGCATTTCCGAGCTGGGCCTGACGTTCGGCAACACCTGGAAGGTCATCGGCGTGGTGATTGCGGCCATCCTGCTGATGGCGTTTCTCGCCAATTGCGTGGTGCGCTGGCTGCGGTTGCGCAGCCTGGTCCTGCCTTATGTTCTGCTCTTGGCCAGTCTGCTCGTCGGGTTGCTGCTGATGAAGGGCGGCGGCTTCCTGCCCACGCCGCTGGGACGTCTGCTCGCGGTGGCCGTCCTGACCTGTCCCCTGTTCTTTTCGGGGATGGTCTTCTCGACGTTGTTGCGGTCGAGCGACGACGTCTCCGGTGCGATGTCGGCGAACCTTATGGGCGCGATGTGTGGCGGGTTATTGGAATACAATGCAATGTACTTCGGCTTCCTGTTTCTTTACTGGGTCGCTCTTGCCATCTACGGCGCTTCGTTTCTCCTGTGCTTGTTGCGGCCCCGTCCCTCCCAGGGCGAACGCATTCTCGTTCTCCCGGAATAACGCCTTCGACGACCCCGGCATGGTGACGCAGATCGACTTGCTCTCTCCCGCGTTGGAATGGTCGCTGCCCTGCGACTGGCACCGGTTGGCTGGCGGCCAACGTCATCTGCTTCCGGCTGTTGCACGATAACATCCATTTGACAACGTAGGTCTTATCACGATCTTTAAAGTATCTCGAATCCGACATCCGCTAGATATCGAAAAGTGGAGTTGTAGAATTGCGGATCGCGCGTTGGATCACCGGCATCCCCTTCCGGTACAACGATTACCATTCCTTGTCGTGCGCGCGTTAGTAGGACCCGATATGCGTTTTTGAGGTATGTCTTGCGTTCAGGCTTCCGAATGCGGTTCCAGCAATCCCCACGGAACGACCAATGCTCCCAGCCTCCGGATGTATATCGGAAATCGCCGTCCCAAGTGACACATGCCCAATCAAGCTCAAGGCCCTGCACGTGAAACTCCGTTGCGACGTCCTCTAGGTAATAGGAAGAACGTACGTCGTTTTTCCCATCGAGGAACCAGTGAATTGGGTCCATTGGTGTTCGCACGTCGATGGCATACGGCTTGAGCCTCTGGGCTTCGGAGGAGACCACGATTCCATATCGCTCTGTGCCGCGGGCCCGACTTCGCACCCATTCCTTGGCTGTTTGCAGGTTTCGCGTCACGACGATTGGATAGCGCTCGCCAATGCGCTGAAGGGTTTGTTGCGCTTCGTTCGGCTGGAGGTCGAGAATTTGTTTGACCAACAGGGAGACATCCTCAGCGCGGAAAGACCGCATGGAGACAGCAAGGTGCAGTTCATCAAGGAAGTTGACGTGTGGGCGAGTTGACAGTTGATCCAATGCGTGACCAGCCGCATATTCGTTGTCAGTCAGGCGAGAGGATATGTAAATGTGCCAATTTGGAAATGAGCGAAGGATCGACTCGATCCATTCACTGATGCCCGCTTCCCCGGTATTGATCTCCTGCCCGCCACCGACCAGGCAAACGACGACGGCCCAGTCACGATGCCGATCAAGACAGGAGATGAGAAACTCTGGTTCGGATTTGTCGAAGTTGGGCACTTTTTTCTTTCGTCGCATGAAAGCGGAAGTCTGTTCCTTATTCCATGCCCGCTGTGCCTCGTCGAAGAGCGCGACGTGCTCGATCGGCGGCTTTTCCGAATCGATCAGACATTCGTCGCGGAAGTGATGGACGTTCTGGATAAACAGTTTCACCTCACTCGACACTTGCCCCTTCTTCACCTTTCGCCCGAGTTCCTTTTCTCGGCGGACTTTGTCGCGTGCCAGCGCTTCACGAAGGATGGCAACCAAGGGGCCGTTGCCGGAGAGGAACACGCTGTAAAGATCGTTGCTTTTGTCAATGTGCTTTGTCGCGATGTTCAGCCCGACCAAGGTTTTCCCAGCTCCCGGGACGCCGGTTACAAAACACACGGCCTTTTTCGAGTTGGCTTTGGAGGCGCTAATGATGCTGGAAATGGCGTCGGACGTGAGCGTGAGGTTGAGAGCGGTCGCATCGCTACGAGAGATGTCGGCGACGGAATGACCGTTGTAAAGTGAGGTCGCCGCCTCGATAATAGTCGGGGTTGGGCAATAACGCCCGGACTCCCATTGAGTAGGGACGATTGTGTTACCTGCAAATACCTTTAGTACCTTGTCAAGGACATTGGCAAGTCCTGCACCATTGGTCTTGATCGGGGCGAGCGTTTTATCATGATATGTGGTTACGTCGACGGGTAGAGAGGGTGCCTCGGCTTTAGTTGCAATCAGTACGGGTGCAATCGGCAAGTCATGGCTAGTCTCATGAAAGTTCTTTACGTCAAGTGCGTAATCGCACACTTGATCCGTTGCCGAAGAAGTAAATTCACTCTCGTTCACCTTGAACTCAAGCACGAAAATGACGCTCTGGACGATAGCGACGACGTCGATTCGTCGCCCTAACCGCGGGATGGAGAACTCAAAGTAAATTTGTCCGGCGTCTCGATACGGGACGAGAACGGCTTGGAGGATTTGAACCTCCGCAATCCATGCGTCCCGTTGCGTCATCTCCAGCGGGAACTCATTTGCGGCAAGCAGCGTACCCAAAACCGTCTCCTGATTTCTTTCCAGGAATGCGGCAATTGAGTCGCTGTAGTAATATCGCTTCATGTGATTTTTCTACGGACGGGATGCCCGCCGGGAAGGTATGGCGTCACTTTGTCTATACCTGATTACTAGCCGCCCACGGCTTTTCTGGCCACATCACCAACGGCAATGCCCGGTTGTCGGGCTCGACGAAGGAATTGTAGACCAGCTCCGAGGGATGGGTCGTACGATCGACCCAGACTATTGCCTTATTTGCCGCTACCTTTGGGACGGTCGGCCCGCCGGCCCCTCGTGGTTTGACGTGGTCAATGTGAAACGCGGCCTCCTGACCGAGCTGCGACAGCCGGCAGTATTCGCACCAATTCCCGGCGCGGAGTACGACCTCTGCGTACAAACTGGGGAGATATCGCTCAGGGGACCATGCGCTCTGCCCGCAGCCGTAACAGGGTGAGGAACTCCGACAAGTTGACCAATCCTTCGGCCTCCTGCCGTTCCTGCGTCGTCAACGGCTGTCCGGAGTCCTGACGGTCGAGGAGTGCCTGCAACCGAGCGGCGACAGCATCAGGCAGTCGGAACCGGGCTAGATCAGCGGGCAGATCGAGTTCCAGGGTCAAGGTCATGGGAACCTCCGTCTTGGGTTGACCAGCACATTATAACGTCCCTGCCCGATCAGTGTTCTTCACGTTCGGCCGCAACGGCTTGAGCCAGTGTGCCAGGCACTCTGGCCAAAATGCTCCGCACCTCTTCCAGGCTCACGGTGGGATCGGCTTCCCGCTTGGCGGCGGCAAGGCAGACCATGTCGAGCCGATCTTCGAGGACGTCAGGCGTCTCGATGGTAATCGTCAAGTGCTGGTGTTCCCGCAGATGCGGGGGCAGCGGTTCCAGCGGACGCAGCACACCGTTCTCGTAGACGACCTCAATATGTTCGTGCATCTCCTTCCCTCCTGTCCGAATCGTAGCAGAGACATGGCGGGCCGTCGAACGGTTCCTGCGGCCCTCGGCGAACGGCCGCGACATCGCAACGAAGTGGGGCGGAATGGCGAATCGTTTCAATGAGAGGCGCGCAAGCTTGCAACGATTTAAGTTTATCCAGGGCAGTAACTTGCGAGCGTTTTCCACAACTCGTTGCAAGGTTGTACATTCATTGCAAGGGCTGTGGGTGGGAGCGATGCAACGATTTTGCCCCAGCGGATTCCGGCCGTCCGCCAAAAGCGCGAGAGGCACAACGGGCGCGGCTCGTTCTTGACAGCGACGCTCCCAAGTGCGACTAATAGAATCTGCTGTTGCTCGCCTGTTGGTCCTCGCTCCCCGAATTTTGGAGATCCACTCTTGACGCAAGCTACTTCCTCGGCGTCCGCCGCGACGCGGCGGGATTTTCTGGCCGGCGCGGCGGCGGCCGCCGCCGGCGCCACTCTGGCCTCGCTCGCTCCCAACGTCCACGCGGCCGGCAGCGACGTTCTCCGCATCGGCCTCATCGGGTGCGGCAGCCGCGGCACCGGCGCCGCCGAACAGGCCCTCAAGGCCGACAAGAACACCCGCCTCGTCGCCCTGGGCGATGTCTTCGCGGACAAGTGGCAGAAAAGCCTGAACAACCTGAAAAACAACAAAGCCGTCGGCGAGCGCGTCGAGGTCAAACCGGAGTGCTGTTTCACCGGCTTCAACGCCTACAAGGAAGTGATCCCGCTCGTGGATGTGGTGCTGTTGACCACGCCGCCGCACTTTCGGCCGATGCACTTGCGGGCGGCCATCGACGCCGGCAAGCACGTCTTCGCCGAGAAACCCTGCGCCGTCGATGCTCCCGGCGTTCGCGCCGTCCTCAAGGCCTGCGAAGACGCGAAAAAGAAAAACCTCGCGGTCGTGGCCGGCCTGTGCTGGCGCTACCACCACGGCATGCGCGAGACGATGAAGCGCGTCCACGACGGCACCATCGGCGACCTCACCGCTCTGCAATGCACCTACAACACCGGCGGCCTGTGGTCGTTCAAGCGCGAAGAGGGCTGGAGCGACATGGAATGGCAGCTGCGCAACTGGTTGTACTACACCTGGCTGTCCGGCGATTTCAACGTCGAGCAGCACGTCCACAGCCTCGACAAAATGGCCTGGGCGATGAAAAACGAGTACCCCATCAGCGCCGTCGGCAGCGGCGGCCGGCAGGTGCGGACCGATCCGCTCTACGGCCACATCTTCGACCATCACACAGTCGTTTACGAATACGCCAACGGCCTCAAGCTGTTCGCCGCGTGCCGGCAGCAAGTGGGATGCGCGCAGGATGTATCCGATCACATCATCGGCACCAAGGCCACCTGTCACATTGAAACCTCTACGCCCGCACGCGGCATCATCAAGGAGGGGAGCAAGAAACTTTGGCAATCGGTCGCCTCGCTGCGGAACCCTCCCCGCGATGATATGTACCAAAACGAGCACGACGAACTGTTCGCCAGCATCCGCGCCGGCACGCCGATCAACAACGGCGAATGGATGGCCAAGAGTTCGTTGATGGCCATCATGGGCCGCATGGCGACGTACACCGGCCAGGTCATCACCTGGGACATGGCAATGAATTCCAAGGAAGACCTATCGCCGACCGCCTACGAGTTCGGCCCGCTCCCCGTGCCCCCGGTCGCCCGGCCGGGTGTGACGAAGTTCATCTGATCGGCTATCGGCTATCGGCCATCGGCTATCGGCTATCCGCATGGGCCGATGGCCGATAGCCGATAGCCGACTGACGCAGGGAAAGCGATATGACGCGCAGCGATTTCCCTCGGCTCGCCATTCTCGGCGGCGGGCCGATCGGCCTGGAAGCCGCCCTGCAAGCCGCCACGCTCAAGCTGCCCTTCACCCTCTTCGAGCGCGGACGCATCGGCGAGCACCTGCAACGCTGGGGCCACGTCCGCCTCTTCAGTCCGTTCGGCATGAACAGCACACCGCTGGGACGCGCTCGCCTTCGCGTCGAGCGAGCCGGGCAGCAGACGCCGGGCGACCACGACATTATCACCGGACGAGAGCATTTGAAGGTTTACCTCGAACCGCTCGCGCAGTCGCCGCTGCTCCGCGAACACATTCGCACGGAGACGACTGTCCTGCAAGTCGGCCGGCGCGGTTTGCTGAAGGAGGAACTTGCCGACGATCCCCGGCGCGGGCAGCACCCGTTCGTGCTTCTGGTGCGCGGCAAGAACAATCAAGAATCGACCGTGGAAGCCGACATCGTGCTCGACTGCACGGGAACGTATTCGCAGCCGCGATCGCTGGGGGACGGCGGCATTCCCGCCGTCGGCGAGATGGCCGCCCGCTCGCACATCGCCTGGGGACTCGAAGACATTCTCGGCGAGCGCAGCGGCGTCTACGCCGACAAGACGACGCTGGTCATCGGGGGCGGCTACACCGCCGCGACCACCGTCTGCAATCTCGCCAAGCTCGCCGAGAAGCATCCCGCCACCTGGGTCATCTGGCTGGCCTGCGGCGGCGGCACGCAGCCCATCAAGCGCTTCGTCAACGATCCACTGCGAGAACGCGATCAACTCGCCGTCCGCGCCAACATGCTCGCCACGCGCGGCGACGGCAACGTCGAGTTCCATCCGCAAACGGTTGTCACCGCCATTGAATGCGCCGGAGCCGATAAGGGTTTCAAGGTGCGGGCCGTCTGCGCGGGCAAAGCGGTGATGTGGGAGAGCGATCGACTGATCGGCAACGTCGGCTACACGCCGGACAACTCGCTCTATCGGGAACTGCACGTTCAGGAGTCGTATGCGTCGCTGGGTCCGGCGAGCCTGGCGTCGGCGCTGCTGAAGCACTCCGGCAGCGATTGGCTGAACATGCCAGCGCAGGGAGGCGCGGCCCTGCGCAACCCGGAACCGAACTTTTTCATTCTCGGCGCCAAAAGTTACGGGCGCAACTCGAATTTCCTGCTGCGAGCCGGATTCGAGCAGGTGCGCGAGGTGTTCACGCTGATAATGGGCAGTTCCGAGTTGCGGAGTCGATTTTCCGGCCTGCGTCAGCTACCGAAAAATGCCGTCTAACATTCATTCCCGAGTGCGGGAAGGAGAAAGGGCCGGCGATTCACGCCGGCCCTTTCGAGGCTAGTGGGAGTTGCTACTTTTTCTTCTTGTATTCGTCGAGATCGCCCTTCTTATCCTTGATTGCCATCTCGGTGTCGGTGAGCTTCTCGATGGTGGCGGTGTCCTCTTCCTCCTTGCCGCCCGGCAACTTTATCTTGCTGGTTATTTTGTTCCCGTCCACCGAGTACATGGCCTCCATGCTCTGTTCCTTGCCGTCCTGCTTGTAGTTCACCTTCATTTTCCCGTCCTTGGTGAATTCGACCGTGGCACCCGGAGGAGCGCCCTTCGACTTGGTGACCTCCCAGGTGCCGAGTATCTTCTCCTGGTTCGACGCTTCCTTCGGTTCGGGCTTCGTGGTGCTGGGCGACGGTTTGGTGGTCGAAGTCGGTCCGCAACCTGCCAAGCCAATGACGAGGCATCCCACAACAGTCCAGCGTAGCACTCTCATGTCGCACTCCTTGGTAAGAGAAACTCCAGGACTTCCGGTTGACGCAAGCGAATAGGTATTATCCCGACTCAGGACGCGAAGGGAACACAAAAAACGTGCGGGCCGAACAAACCATCCGTCACCGCTTCGCGCCCTCGTTCGGATTGCCGCTGTCACCTTTTCGCCCCCTCATAAGATGATCTGTCAGTCGAGAAGGAGTCGATGGGGAGGATGCAGGACCAGGAAGGAATGCAAGGCGATGATCTTCGTCACCGGAGGAGCCGGATTCATCGGCAGCCATCTCGTACGCCTTCTCGTCAAGCGCGGCGAATCCGTCCGCGTCCTCGATCTTCCCACCGCGCCGGTTCGTCATCTCCCGCTGGACCGCATCGAACTGGTCCCTGCCGACATTCGCGACAAGGCCGCGGTTCATGGCGCCGTGCGCGGTTGCCGTGAGGTGTATCACCTGGCGGGCAATCCGAACTTGTGGGTGCAGCAGCGCGGCCGTTTCCGGCAGGTCAACTACGTCGGCGCCGTCAATGTCATCGAGGCGGCGCTCGCCGTCGGAGTTCGCCGCGTCCTGCATACCAGCACCGAGAGCATTCTGACGCGCGCTCGCCAAACCAGCGCCATCACCGAGGAGCAGCGCATCACCTGCGCGGACGCGATCGGTCCCTATTGCCGCTCGAAGTACCTGGCCGAGCGCCACGCCTTGCGGCTGGGGCGCGCGGGCGCTCCGGTGGTGGTGGTCAATCCGACGCTGCCGGTCGGTCCCGGCGATCTCGGCTGCTCGCCGCCGACGCGGATGATGCTCGATTTCTGCAAGGGCAAGCGCCGCGAATATCTCGACGCCGAACTGAACCTCATCGACGTGCGCGACGTGGCCGAGGGCATGGTCCGGGCGATGGAGCGCGGCCGGCCCGGTCGCCGTTACCTGCTGGGACATGAAAACCTGTCGATCCGCACCGTGTTTGGGATGCTGGCGCGTCTGACCGGCTTGCCGGAGCCGCGCTGGCGGGTGCCCTACCCTGTCGCGCTGGCGGCGGCCTACGCCAGCGAGTTCCTGGCGGACGTTTTCACGCACCGCTCGCCGGCCGCCACCGTCACCGGCGTCAAACTGACGCGCCGCCGCATGCACTTCGATCCGCGCCGCAGCCTCGCCGAACTCGATCTGCAACCGCGTCCGGTGGCCAACAGCTTGGCCGAGACCGTGGCGTGGTTCCGAGATAACGGCTGGCTTGCTCCCGATCGCGGATCGGCATAATTTCGAGAATGCGCGATAGGTTTTCTCCGCTCCGCGCCACTTGTTCCAGAGAGGGACAATGGCCGACCCCGAGAATGCTCCCATCCAATGGCTCTGGAGGCTTCGAGGACCATGCCTTACCGCCTCAACTGCCCCATTTGCAAAACGGCGTACAATGTTGCCGACGATTCGTTGGGCAAAACCTTGCAGTGCAAGAAATGTCAAAAGCCGTTCGCCGTCGGCAAAGCGAAGCCGCCCGCCCCCGTTTCCGCCAAGCCTCCTCTGACCTGCACGCCCAAGGCGGCGGCGGGCCCCACCACCACCGATCTTCCGCCCTGTCCGCCGGACCCGCTGCGAAGCCGCGATGCGATCCAGCCCGAAACTTCCTCCGCCGCCCCCTCCGCGCGGCGCGGCAAATCCGCGCTGATGCTCGGCGGCGTAGTGGCCGCCGCGCTGCTCGTCGTTTGCAGCGGCATCGCCGGCGCCATCGTGGCGGGCGTCTACTTCCTCAAGCCGGATACCAAAGCCCCTGTCGCCCAAGGCGTTGACCAGTCGGCCACTCCCCCCAACCCCATGCCACCCGCCGCCCCCGACCGGACGGAGCAGCCTGCTTCCCACCGACCGGACGCGGCCGCAGAGAAGTCGTCTCCGACAACAACTCCTTCCGACCGCGCCAACTCCCCGTCCTCCCCAACGTCGCCGGCAACCCCCGCCGTCCAGGTCGATCCGACTCGCCTCAAGATCCCCAACCCCCGCCTGGCCAAATACGAGCCGGATTCCAAGCGATGGGTTTATTTGTTTCCGAACCCCGTCCGGGCCACCAACGGCATGTTCTACATCGATGTGCTTCCTCCCGGAGCGCCCACGGACCGCGATGCCTACGCCGCGAAACTATTACAAAAGGATCCCATGGGAGCGGGCCCGCCGCTCGCCGAGATCACCGAAAAAGGCGACCTGCCGGATGGCTTTTTCGTCAAGGGCGTCACGAATGCTCCGAGCGGCTCGAAGAAAGAACCCGCCTTCATTCTGGTGCGCAAGGTCAACGGCGCTTTTCTGCGCTGCCGCAACGGCATCGTGGCCCATCGGCCCGTTAGCGACGACGAGCTGCGTCAGGCGATGCTGGAGGTGTTCAAGAAGGTAACCATCCGCACGACGACGCTGATCTCGCTGCCGCCGCCGTCCGGCGCGGTGATGCTGCGCGACAACGCCACCCTCGTTGTCGCCCATGCGGAGACAGCGAACCTCATTTACTTCGACACGATGGGGGAACGCGAAGTCAAGCGCGTCGAGGTGGACTTCCAGCCCGGAGAGCTGATCGTGCAGGGCGATACACTGTTCTCCGCGGCGAAAGGCTCGGCGATGCTCTACGCACTGGATGCCGCGACGGGCAAGGTCAAGAAGGAATACAACCTGGGAGGCGACGGCATCGTCCATATCGCCTGCCACCCGCGGAGCGGATTGATCTACGCATCCACGACCAAGTTCGGCGTCGTGTCCGTCGATCCCGCCAGCGGCGCCGTCAACAAGACGAAGGCGCTCGGCCAATTTCTGGCGGTCAGCCCCGGCGGCAAGTTTCTCTATACCGGCGTGCAACCGCCCGACCGCGATGAGGTCGAGATTATCTTCCGCAAAGACGGCTCGATGCGCATTTACTCGGACATGTGGGGGCCGCGAGCGATGCTGATGAAATACGCGGTGGACGGTCCGGAGTTGCACTTCGTCTCAGGTCAGAACAACGCGGCGGTGAACGGATGGTGGATGCATCTGACGCCGGACGGCAAACTCCTGATGATGGTGGGCGGCGGGGGTTGGCGTCCGCCCAGGGAAGGCGGCACGGGCGGCGGCTACGTGACGGCGGTCTTCCGCACCGACAACCTTCAAACAATGGCGCAACAGATTCCGTTTAGCGGACTCAACACCATCATTCACCCCGTCCTCAATCTGGGCGTGGCGAACAGCTACGGGATGACGCTGACGCTGTTCAACGGCAAATCGCTGGTCAAGCGCGCCTCGATTGAACTCAATCAGGAGCGCGAGTCGCGTCCTCTGTTGCTGATGTTCGGCGGCAAGGGGCGCAAGCTCCTTCTCTGGAACGGCGACAACCGGGCAAAGGAGCAGGGATTGCATTTTCTTCCCTTGCCGTTGAAGGCGGAGGAGGAAGCCGCCCTTGCCAAAGCCGACGAGCAGCCGCCTGCGCCGGAGCCGGACGAGTCCGCGCCGCCCTCGACCCCTCGATAAGCCCTCAAATCCGCCAGAGGAAACTGAAACGGCCGGCGTCAGCCGGCCGCTCGCCTCCCGTTTGTCTCAGTTCGTCTTGCGGCGTTTCGCGGCGTGCGGGTACAGTAGGCGGGCCTTCAAGGTCGAGGGAGAACGGTCGCAGGAAGGGAAAGGATTCCCGTGAAAGGATCACCGTCGCGAACGCGGCCGGCGCCGCGCCGGCAGGATGCCGAGCATCGACACGATTCCGCCTCCATTTCTCCTCTGCGGCGGGCCATCGAACGCGCCCGTCGCTGCCTGCTCGACATCCAGCAAGCCGATGGCCATTGGGTCGGCGAACTGCAAGGCGATACCATCCTCGAATCCGAATATGTTCTGCTCTTGGCCTTTCTCAGCCGCGAGGACGAGGAGGTCTGTCGCAAGGCCGCGCGCTACGTCCTCAAGCAGCAAATGCCCGAAGGCGGCTGGAATAACTACCCCGAAGGTCCGGCTGACCTCAGCGTCTCCGTCAAGGCGTACTTCGCGTTGAAGTTGACGGGACACGATCCGAATGCGGCGTACATGCGCCGCGCCCGCGAGGTCATCCGTTCGCTCGGCGGCGCGGCTGGCTGCAACAGTTTCACCAAGTTCTACCTTGCACTCCTCGGTCAGTTCCCTTACGGCAACTGCGCCTCGGTGCCGCCGGAAATGGTCCTGCTGCCGCGCTGGGTTTACGTCAATCTCTACGCCATGTCGAGCTGGACGCGCACCATCGTCGTGCCGCTCAGCATCTTCTCGGCGTGCAAACCCGTGCGGCAACTACCTGACGAAAAAGGGATTGCCGAACTCTTCCTTCAGCCTCCTGAAACCTCGCTATGGCCGGCGAAACCATCGGGCCGTTTGCTGAGTTGGACGAACTTCTTTCTCGGCATCGACTGGATGTACAAGAAAGTCGAGCCGTGGCTGGGTCCGATTCGCCGCCTCGCCCTGCGCCGCGCCTATGCCTGGATGCGCGAACGGCTGCAAGAAAGCGACGGACTCGGCGCCATCTTCCCGCCGATGATTTACACCGTCATCACGCTCCGCTGTCTCGGCGTTGCCGACGACGCCCCGGAGATGAAATCGGCCCTCAGGCAGCTTGAAGACCTGATGATCGAGGAGGACGATACGCTGCGTTTGCAGCCGTGCTTCTCGCCGGTGTGGGACACCGCCCTGACGCTCAACGCCCTGGCCGACGCCGAATTGCCTGGCGATCATCCCGCCATCGAGTGCGCGGCGCGCTGGCTGCTGGCGAAGGAGGTTCGTCAGAAGGGCGATTGGAGCCTGACCAATCCCGGAGTTCAGCCGGGCGGCTGGTTCTTCGAGTATCGCAACGGCTTCTACCCCGATACCGACGATACCGCGATGGTCCTCATGGCCCTGGCGAAGACGGGGGTAGCGAACACGTCCGACGGCCGGCCCGCCGCCGAGCGCGGCCTGCGCTGGCTGTTGGGAATGCAGAACAGCGACGGCGGATGGGGCGCGTTCGACCGCGACATTAACCGCGAGATCCTGACGCGCGTGCCCTTCGCGGACCATAACGCCATGCTCGATCCGAGCTGTCCCGACATCACCGCTCGCGTCCTCGAAGCGCTCGGCCATTACGGGTACGGCGTCGAGCATCCGCAGGTCCAGCGGGCCATCGCTTTCATTCGCAAAACGCAGGAGGAAGCCGGCTGCTGGATCGGACGCTGGGGCGTCAATTACCTCTACGGCACCTGGCAGGTTCTGTGCGGCTTGCACAAGGTCGGCTTTGACATGCAAGAGCCGATGGTCCGCGGTGCGGTCGCCTGGCTGAAAAAAGCGCAGCAACCCGGCGGCGGTTGGGGCGAAACGTGCCGCAGTTACGACGATCCGTCGCTCGCCGGCAAGGGCACTCCGACAGCCTCGCAAAGCGCCTGGGCGTTGCTCGCGCTGCTCGCGGCCGGCGAAAGCGACAGTGACGCCGTTCGCGCCGGCATCGACTTCCTGTTAACCACTCAAGGCGATGACGGCAACTGGCGCGAAGACTTATTCACCGGCACCGGGTTTCCGAAGGTCTTCTATCTGAAATATCACCTATATCGCTTGTATTTCCCGCTCATGGCGCTGGCGCGCTTTGAACGAACCGCCCGCCACGCCACGGCTATCGGGTATCGCATCTCGGAAGAAGAATTGAACCACGGATTGCACGGATAACACGGATAAAAAACAAAAAGAATAGATCGTTCTTTCTTTATCCGTGTAATCCGTGGTCAAAAATGGAGGTCTGTCCATGCGTTTCCCGCTGAGTTTGACGACGACGATGGTGGGCTACATGGCCCGCAAGAAGCTCTCACGCGAGAAGCGCTATCCCCTGGTGCTGATGCTCGAACCGCTGCACGCCTGCAACCTCACCTGCACCGGCTGCGGGCGTATCCGCGAATATTCGCAGACCATCAAGGACAAGCTCAGCGTCGGCGAGTGTCTCCAGGCCGTCGATGAAGCCGGCGCTCCCATCGTCTCCATCTGCGGCGGCGAACCGCTGATCTATCCGGAGATCGGGGCGCTGGTGCGCGGCATCCTCAAACGACGCAAGCACATTTACCTATGCACCAACGGCATGTTCATCCGAAAGCGCTTGCATGAATTTCGCCCCACCAGTCGCTTCTTCTTCAACGTCCATCTCGACGGCCTGGAAGCGACGCACGATCTCGCCGTCGAGCGCGAAGGCGTTTTCAAGGCCGCCGTCGAGGGCATCGTCGCCGCCAAGCGCGCCGGCTTCCTCGTCTGCACCAACACCACCATCTACAAGGAAACCAACCTCGACGAGATCGACGCGCTGTTCTCCTACCTGTCGAAGCTGAACGTGGATGGGTTCATGCTGTCGCCGGCCTACGGCTACTCGGCCGTGCACCAGACCAATCCGCAGGGTGCCGCCGAGATTTTCCTGACGCGCGACGACATTCGCGCCAAGTTCCGAGAAGCGGAGAAACTGCTCGCCAAATACCGCATGATGTCGTCGCCGATTTACCTGGAATTTCTCAGCGGCAAACGCGAATTGACCTGCACCGCCTGGGGCAATCCGACGCGCAACGTCAAGGGTTGGAAAGGTCCGTGCTATCTCATCACCGACGAGCATCATGAGACGTTCGACGACCTGATGGAAAACACCGACTGGGAGCAGTACGGCTACGGCAAGGATCCGCGCTGCGAGCACTGCATGGTCCACTGCGGGTACGAACCGTCCGCCGCGCTGGGCGTCAACAAGCGCATGGGCGACAGCCTCAAAATGCTGATGTGGCAACTCTCCTGATGTCGGCGGACATCGCCATCACCGATCCGTGCGTCGTCTTCGCCTTGCGCCGCGAGTCGATGTACTTTCGGCGCATCTTTCCATTTCAGCAGCGATTCCCCGGCGCTCCCTGCCGTGCCCAGTTCCGTGGTTCAGCGTCGGGGACCGTGCTGATGCTGGAGACGGGTTTAGGCGCGGACGCGATGGAGACGGCCCTGCGCTGGTGTTTGAACGCGCCGCGCTTCGGCGAGGTGCCCTATCGGCCGCGCTTCGTTCTCTCTGCCGGTTTTTCGGGATCACTTCAGTCGGGGCAACAAGTCGGCGACCTCATCCTGGCGACGGAGATCGTCGATCGAGCAGACCAGCGGTGGCCGACTCGGTGTCCGAACGAATGGACCGAGGAGGCTTGCTCTCGGGGTCGGCTGGTAAGCGTTCCCGAACTGGTGGCCGAACCGAGCGATAAGCAACATCTCGGCGAGCAATATGACGCCCTCGCCGTGGATATGGAAACCGCCGTGCTCGCCCGCCTGTGTTCGCAAGCCGGCATCCCGCTCGTCTGTCTGCGCGTCATCTCCGACGACCTGAACACCCCACTCTCGCCGCATCTCGTTGAACTGTTGCGTCGAGGTCGCGTATCCCCGCTACGCCTGGCGTGGACCGTTTTGCGCCATCCAGGCTCAATCGGCGAACTGTTCCGGCTGGCGGGAAAGACACGGTTAGCGGCCAGGCGGCTCGTGGTCCTCGATTCGCTCCTCTCGGCCCTCGACCGATAGCCGGCTGTCCAGGCCGTCAGGACGGAACCTCCGCCGCCATTCGGCAGATCGCGAAGCCATTTCGGCCCTTGTCCTTGGCCTCCTTGATGGCACCCGCTGCCAGGCGATACATCGCATCGAAGTCGGCTGCCGCCTCGACGTCCGCCACGGCGAAGCTGACACTCACCGACAGACGGATGGAGTGCTTACCGTAGGGGATGGGCGTCTCGGCCACCGTGGCGCGGATGCGTTCCGCCAGCCGCATCGCGCCGTCCTCGTTCGTCTCGCGCGCGATAATCAGGAACTCGTCGCCGCCGATGCGGCCGACCGAATCCACCTCGCGCAGCGAGTTCGTCAGAATGCGCGCCAACCCCTTGAGCGCCTCATCCCCACCTGGCAGAAGATACTGTGTGTTGATGTCCTTGAAGCGATCGATGTCGATCAGCCCGATCGTCAGCGAGCTGGGATAACGGGCATGGCGCTTCAGCTCGAAGCGCGCCAACTCCTCCATCGCCCGGCGGTTGAACAATCCCGTCAGCGGATCGGTCAGCGCCAGCCGTTCCAGTTCGCGGGCGCGCTGCTCCAGCAGGTGATTGGCCTCTTGCAAGGCCCGCGTCCGCTCGACGACGCGGTTCTCCAGTTCACTGTTGAGCTGGCGCAATTGCTCGAGGAGTTGATCGCGACTACTCTCAAGTTGATGCTTCTCGGCGGCGTTGCGGAGGATTTGCAGCAGTTCCTCGGTTCGCCACGGCTTGAGCAGGTAATAGTAGACGTGCCCCCGGTTGATCGCATCCACAGCGTCTTCCAACTCGGCGTAGCCGGTCATCAGGAGACGGACGGTGCGCGGGTGGTGCTCGTGGACCCACTCCAACAATTGAATGCCGGTCTGGCGAGGCATCTTCTGATCGGTCAGGACCAGATCGATCGGCTGCTGGGCGAAGACAAGTTGAGCGGACTCGACGCTATCGGCGGTGACCACGTGGAAGTCCGTCCCGAGCAGAGCGGCCAGGGTCGGGAGGATGCACGGCTCATCATCGACCAGCAGCAGCGAGCATTTCGGTGCGTTCACGATCGCGCTCCCGTCAGGGGTGCCTTCACCGTCCACAGTCCTGGATAGGTCGTCCGCGGCAAGGAGCGATCGGGGGTTTGCCATACGGGGGCGGACTACGGACTGCGGGCCGCAGAGGGCGAACGTAGCCATGCCGTAGTCTACCTCACGCCGTCCCGAAAGCCAAAAGTCTCCACGGTTGTCCAGGCGGAGCGCGGAAGAATCTTTCGAGAACTTGCGGACAACTTTGGGTGCAATCGCCGTAAAATCAAGAAGAACAGGAAGATACCTTCCCAAAGGTCGCGCGTGACTTTTCGATAATAAATCTTGATATGGCACCATCGGGACTTTACAATAATCCGACACGTTAGGAAGAACAGGGAGTACCCTCCTTCGTCCTTGCGGATTGTTCGTGGGCTGGGATTGGTTACACGACTTCAGCCCCGAACCGCGAGTCGCATACGGTTCCAAAGGATTGTGAACCTGGTAAGGTGTACCCTCTCCCTGGCGGCCGAGTCCGCGACCGTATGCCCAGTACGCCGGCCTGAAGCGAGCCCCCCTCACGGATGAGATTGCTCGGAAGCCTCCGCGGCTTTTCCAGGCGCGGCGTGTTTTCGTTCGATACTTGGACTCACACCGTACGTGGAACAGACCGGCCCCATCCCTTGACGGCGCGGGCGACCGCGATTGGTTCTTGGAAATGGGGCACGGCGAGTAGTTGTTTGTCTCCGCTCACGGCCGAACGGGGGCAAGTTGTTGGGACGAGATTAACAAGCCTCAAAAACGTAGGGAAAGACGGCCATGAAGACGCGACGCCGGAAGCGCCAGCCAGTGACCGAGGAACCCGCACCCGCGGCACCGACCACTATTTTCTCCTCGGATCTCCTGACCCCGGAGGAAGAACGAGAGCTTCTCGCCGACTTTTGGGAAACCAAAAGCGAGTTGGTCCGAGTGCTCATCCGCAACTTCTCTCGCCTTCGCCAGCACCGCCCCGCTCTCGAGCCTTGGCCCATGGCTCAGTTCATCCGTGATCACTGCGATAACGAAGCGCGAACCGTCGTGGCCGTGCGCCGATTGCACGACCGCTACATTCACCTCAAGCACCGCCTCGCCTCGGCCAATATCCGCCTCGCCGCCCACGTGGCCAAGCGTTTTCGCCATCACGCCCTCAGCTACGCCGACCTCCTGCAAGAAGCCGTCTGCGGTTTGATGCAGGCCATCGACCGTTTCGACGTCAGCCACGGCACCCGCCTGGCGACCTACGCGACGTGGTGGATTCGTCAAACCTTGCAAATCGCCGTGGCGCGCCAGAGCCATCTCGTCAGCCTGTCGCCGCACCATTTGCAGGAACTCGGCCTGCTCCAGCAGGAATCCGAGGCGCTGGCCCACGGCGGCAAGCACCTGCCCAGCCCGCAGGAACTCGCCTCGCGCACCGGCAGCAGCCTCGAACACCTGACGCACCTGCAAACGGCCACGCGCACCCCCGTCTCGCTCAACGCCGTCCTCGACGACGACAGCGATTTCAAACTGACGGAAGCGATGCCGGACAACGAGAGCACGACGCTGCGGCAAAACTCCGAGCGCCAGGAAGCGCTGCACTTCCTGATGGAGAACCTTCGGCCGCGCGAGCGCAAGGTTCTCGATCTGCGTTTCGGCCTGACCGGCAACGGCACGCACAGCCTGCGCCAGATCGGCCATTTGCTGCGCATCAGCAAGGAGCGCGTCCGCCAGATCCAGAACCGCGCCCTGGAAAAGCTCCGCGCCTCCGCCGAGCGCGTCGGCTGGGAACCGAGCCTTCTGCTGGGTTGATTGCCATCTTCCGCATTCCCGCTTGCGGTCCTCTTGGGCCGCAAGCGGCTTTTTTTCGGACTCGCCTCTTGCGCCCACGTCGCGCCGGTTCGCGGTGCGAACTGTTGGAATGGCAATGAGGGCGTTACCCCGGGACGAGTCCCTGCGACATTTCCGCCTGAATTTGAGGCAACTCTTCGACTCCGACCGACAGGCGCACCAGTCCGTCCGTGATGCCTTGTCGCTCCTTCTCGGCGGGACTGACATACCGATGCGAGGTCGTGGCGGGATGGCTGCACGTCGTCGTCGTGTGGCCCAGCGACGGGCTGAAGGGGATGCCGGGCGCCTGACGCATAAAGCGATTGACCGCCTCACGCCCGCCGGCAAGATCGAAACATAACATGTTGCCAAAGTCGCCGTGCATCAAGCGTACAGCCAGTTCACGATCGGGATGGTCGGCCCGACCGGGGTAGATGACGCGGCGGACGCCGGGCTGTTCGGCCAGCCATTCCGCCAGGGCCGAGGCGTTCGCGGACGCCGTCCTCATCCGCAGGGCGAGCGTGCTCAGGCCGCGTTCGGTCAGCCAGCAGTCGAACGGGTTGGCGGCGAAGCCCCAGATGCTGCTGACCTGGTTCACCTCCGGTTGATAATCGTTGCTTCCGCAGATCAGACCGAGCGTCACGTCGCTGTGACCGCCGATCATCTTGGTCAAGCTCTCCATCACGAAGTCGGCCCCCAACTCCACCGGCCGCAGCAACACCGGCGTCGCGAACGTGTTATCGACGACGAGCAGACAGCCGGCTTCGTGGGCCAGTCGAGCCAGCGCGGGCACATCGGCGACGCGCAGCAGCGGATTCGACAGCGTTTCCACGAACAGCAGGCGGGCCGGCGTCTGCAACGCCTGACGCACCTGCTCCAGATCATTCGTGTCCACGAAGGTCGTCTGCACACCGAGACGCGGCAACTCCTGCTGGAAGAGTTGTGTGGTCCGGCCGTACAAACGGTGACTCGTGATGACGCGCTGTCCTTGCTGCACGGTGGCCAGGACGATGGCGCTGATGGCGGCCATGCCGGAAGCTGTCACCAGCCCCCACCGCGCTCCTTCCAGTTCGGCCAACTGCGCCGCCAACCGTCGGGCGTTGGGATGCGCGTCGCGCGCATAAATAAAGCCCGCTTCC
>DATBGU010000239.1:0-15503 GCA_036557825.1 Gemmataceae bacterium | reverse complement strand
CTTGGCACGACGAAGGCTTG
This sequence comes from Gemmataceae bacterium, assembly GCA_036557825.1. GTDB lineage: Bacteria > Planctomycetota > Planctomycetia > Gemmatales > Gemmataceae > JAJPHU01. The sequence continues at coordinate 15,483 of DATBGU010000239.1, read as the reverse complement.
TGAAGTACCCTCATCGTGTTCGGGGAGTCGGCTTGTGTCCACCCTCTTGCCCTGCTCATGCTTCGTTCCCTGCTTACACTCGGTCAGGACGTACTGTTAGAAAATCGCGGAAAGTACAGTCACCAGAGGGAACGCCACCTCGAAGGTCGCCGCCAGACCTTCTGCGGCCGAACTGGCAAGTCCCAGGCCATTCGCCCTGACGGGCCTCGTGGCGAAGTTACGGAACTCGACCAGATTCTGCGCGGTTACATGAAGGATTTCCCCTCGGCGATGAAGTTCTGCGATTGCCCTCGTGGCAACCGCGTGAGACACATCGGCACGATTAGCCAACCGGCCCAGCACGCTGGTGTCGAGAAGAACGGCCATCAGTCGTATAGCCCCTCACTGCTCAGAGCGGAGTCGGGAACGGACACGCCGCAGTCGAGGGCGGCCCCGAATAGTATCCGCTCCCAATCATCTTGAGGCTCGACGGGAAGCGTCTTGGGGAGGAATCGGTCCCGGAGGGCGTCAAGTGCGAGAACCTCTGGGGCGATTCCGCGTCGCCGAGCTTGCTCACTCAACGCGGCCTCCAACTGGGGCGGGAGATTGATTACCATCGTTTCGCTCCTCTGCATCGTTTGGCCTATTCCCCCCGAATCAATGTACCCATCGGCCGAACGATGTGCAAAGGGGTGTACTTATCGTCTGACCCCGAAGGGTCATTCTTCGGGTGGAAGCGGCTGAATCGTCCGCGTGCTGTTGACGTCGGAGCCGAACGGGCTGCGCAGCGGCAAACGCAAGATGAACAGACTGCCCTTGCCCGGCTCGCTGCGGACCAGAACGTCGCCGCCGTGCTCGCGCAGGATCTTGCGGCTGACGGCCAAACCCAGGCCCGTGCCGCGCGTGCCCTTCGTGCTGACGAAGGGGCGGAAAATGTCGTTGATTTTTTCCGGCGGGATGCCGGCACCGTTGTCGCGCACCTCCAGACGCACCCATTCGCTCTCTTGCTCGCGCAATGTCGAAACGAGCACGCGCGGTTCCGGCGCATCCTCGACGGCGTCCACGGCGTTGCTGACGATGTTCAAGAGCGCGCGATGAACGCCCTCCGGGTCGGCCGGACAGCGCGGCAACGCCTCCTCCAGCCATGCGGACAGCTCGACGCCCAACTCCTTCGCGCGCGGCGCCAGTAACTCCACGACTTCGCGGACGATGCCGTTGAGGTCGGTGCTTTCGATGTTCGGCTCGCGCTCCTTCGAGTAACTCAGCATGTCGGCGACGAGGTTGTGGATGCGGGCCTGGTTCTTCTCGATGTTCTTCCATCCTTGTTGCAAAAGGGCCGGGTCCATGTCCTTGAGACCCATTTTGAGGATCTCGCTGCCGCTCTTGAGTCCTTGCAGAATGTTCTTGATGTCGTGCGAGAGGGCGGCGATGGTTTGGCCGACCGCCGCCAAGCGTTCGGCTTGCACCATGGCCTGGTGATAGCGTGTCTCCTCGACCGCCAGCGCCGCATGGTGCGCCAGCGCGCCGGCCAGAAACAGGTGCTCGCCCGTGAATTTGTGGGCCGACTTGCCGCCGGGCATGGGCGCGCCGAGCGGATCGCGCGAGGGCGTCCGCGCATCGAGGTACAGCACACCGAGCGTCTCGTGGCGACCCTTCATCGGCACGCAGATGATTTCGCTGATGCCGTGGCGGACGATGCTCTGCACCGCCTGCCAGCGCTCGTCGCGTGCCACGTCGGAGACCAGCACGCCTTGCTTCTCGCGCAGCACGTAATCCATGAGGGTTCGGCTGACGGGGATCTTCTCCTGCCGATTGATACCGGCGCGCCAGCGCAGCGCTTTGGGCTGGAACTCGCGGCTGTCCGGCACGCCCTGCCCGGACGCCGCCTCGCTCGCCGGAGCATCGCGCAGCATGACGCAGCCGCGGTCGGCGTCGAGAAAGCGAAAGATCAGCTCCAGAATGCGGTCGAGAAGTTGGTTGAGGTCAAGGATGTGGCTGACGGCCTGCGTCGCCTCGTACATGAGGTTGGCGAGGGTGTTTTTCAGCCACGGCCCTTCGACCTGTTCGGGATGGGCGAGGATGCGACTGCCCTCGGTTTCGCCGATGGTCTTGACGATGGCCGACGGCAGTTCCAGATCCTGTCGCGCGATGAGGCTGATGTGGTCGGCGAGGTCGCCGCGCACCGGCGGCTCCCAGGCGCCCTCGCGCGCCCCGGCGGAATAGACGAGTATCGTCTGACCGATCTGAATCTGATCGCCCGATTGCAGCAGCACGTCGCGGATGGACTGATTGTTGACGAAGGTGCCGTTGGCGCTGCCGCGATCGACGAGTCGATAGCCCTCCGAGGTGCGGACGAACTCGGCATGACGGCGCGACACTTCCGTATCGTGCAGCTTGATGCGATTGGAGCTATCGCGTCCGGCCCCGACGTGCTCGCCGGTCAGGTCGAACTGCTTGCCCTCATCCACGCCCTTGGTGACGATCAACCGAGGCAAGGCCGCCCTCCCTCCACAACATCCCCTAACCACAGGCCGAGCAATTCATGGCCTGTAGATCAACCGTAACCCTCTTGCGGGCGCGCTGTCAAGCAAAGAAGTGGGGCATGGCCCGTTGGTGCGGTCCTGTCGGCGAAGACTTTCGTCGCCCTGGACGGAAAATGTCCGGCCACGGCCATCTCTTCACCACTCCGCGCAAGCGATTCGTCGGTCCCGCATCGCCTGCGCGGATCGAGGTGTGAAGCGTTATCCCAAAGTTCGGCTGCAACCGACGATCTTTCAAATAGTTCCGTGACGAACACCTCTGTTGCCCTTTCTCCTCCGCGCGGTACGAGGGCGGCGGTACAGACATTGCTTATATGGTCGAGCTTCATTGGCCAAGTTTCTCAGACACCTTTAGAAGGAGGAGATGATGTTGCGCGCCGATCCGGCGAAAACACCGCGAGGCCGTCGTTCACGGCCCGGTTTCACCCTCATCGAGATGCTGGTGGTCCTCGCCATTATCGTCATCCTCGCCGGTCTGGTCCTGACAGGCATTATGTCGGCGAGGCAGTCGGCCCAGTCGGTTCAGTGTCTTTCCAACCTCCGACAACTGGGCTTGGCGGTCGTTCAGTATCGTGACCAGTACGGCATGTATCCGCAGTATCGCGCGGAATATCCGCCCATCACCAACAAATACGGGGTGTACCGGCCGGCTTGGCAGTGGATCATCGCTGATTTCATGGGCGGCTGGGCACAAAATCCCAATAACTGCCTTGCGATGGCGCCTATCGATCCTACCTGCGAGACGGTGCCGCTGGACAACCCCGTCTTGATCTGCCCGTCGCTGGTCGGCGGCACCGCCTCGACGCTCAACAGCAACGATTACCTCAGCATCCGCAGCGGTTCTTACGGCTACAACTTCGGCTACCTGGGCAACAACCGTACCCTGGTCGATGGCGACAACACCACGCCGACGTTGTATTATCCGGTCGCCTCGGTCAAGGAGCCTTCGCGCACCATCGTTTTCGGCGACAGCCGCGGCGGGATGGTGGGCCACGGCGGTCACTCCAAGACGCTCGATCCGCCGCACATGGTTTTCCGCTTCGACGGCGCCACCGTCAACTCTCCCTACTGGCTGCAAGCGCCCTTCAACGGCACGGCGCTAGCCGGCGTCAACCCTTACGGACCCGATGAAGGAACGCCCGACATCGTGGTCCCCTTTTCACCCGCCGAGGCGCGGCACAAAGGCTCCGCCAACGTCGTGTTCCTCGACGGACACACGGCGACCCTGACCCTGCCAGCCCTGGGCTATGTGACGATCAACGGCATCCCCCAGTTGCAGACCACGTCGGCCCCGTTGCCCGGCGCCGACAACTCGCTGTGGACCGGCCGAGGACTCGACGAGACCTCGCCGTTTTACAACACGCCTTGAGCAACTCAAGCGCGGAGCGGTCGGTCCTTCCCGACGGCGCAACGATGAATGACGGCCCACAATCCCTGGCGAGGTCCGGCCTCGACGAGCAATCGGGGCGCGGTGGAGACCGCGCCCCGAAGCGGGAACATTTGTCCTTTGTGGCGGCGGAAATCATGGAAGCTCTGCGCCAACAGCAAGGCGAGATCCAACACTGGTCGCGGGAGGCTGGTCAACTGTTCCAGGCGGAAGTTGAGAAGGCCGTCGTCCAGGGATTGACGGATGCTTTCCGCACCTTGGCCGATCGACTGCCGAGCCTGCTCGGCGAAATGTGCCGCCAACATCTCCCGCCGCCCTCCGGCGAACCGCCCGCCCTCTCGCTCGTCTCGCCCTGGACGCCCCCAAGAGAGTCTGCCGAGGCGCCGGGCGTGCTTCATCTCGCGCTGGACGAGGCGGAGCTTGTCACGGAAACGACCGAGCAGAAGGCGTCGCTGGAGACGACGGCTGCCGAACAAGCTACAGCATCCGCGCCTGTCGCGGCCCCCTCCGAGCAACGGCAAGGGGAACGCGCGCAAGCGGCGCGCACGCATTATCGCCGCGCCGTGAGGGCGGGCCGCCAGGGTGATTCCGAACGCGCCCTGGCGCATTTCACGGAAGTTATTCGTCTCGTTCCCCACGTCGCGGCGGTCTATTTGGCGAGAGGACAGCTTCTTCGCCGCCTGGGCCGCACCGAGGATTCGTTGGCGGATGCCGACCGGGCGTTGCAACTCGACCCCCAGCTGACCTCCGCTTACTACCTGCGTGCGGCGGCCTACACACGTCTGGGTGACAACCTGCGGGCCATCGCGGACCTGACACGGTTTCTCGAAGTGAAGCCGGACCACGCCTTGGGGCACCATGCCCGCGGATTGGCTCACGCCAACGAGGGCCATTACGATCGCGCCATCAGCGACTACGGCCGCGCCCTCCGGCTACGGCCACAATTCCTCCTGGCCCGCTACCATCGGGCCATCGCCTACCGGCTTAAGGGGGAGTATGTCTTCGCCGTTGTCGAACTCACGAAGATCATTCAACTGCGGCCGGATTTCGCCCGCGTCTATTTCGAGCGGGCACTGGCGCGCCTGGCTTTGGAGGAGCACGATCGAGCCGTCGAGGATTTGGATAAGGCGATGGAGCGGGCGCCGGAGGATGAGGAGATTCATGCACGCCGCCGGCAAGCGATGCAGGCGCGCGAAAGCTCCCAAAAGACGACAGCGAGCGCCGAAACGAGCGGTCTAGAATCGCCTCCACTCCCGCCCACCGCCCCCAAGCAACCCGTCCCGCACGCTGACGAAACCGAGAACGCCGATCCGACGTTTCTGCCGCTCAGTTGTCCCGCGTGCGGCGCTCCGGGGCGGATTAGTTGGAAGCGCCTGGATCGTTTGTTCCGCTGCCGAAGTTGTGGGCGCCGGTTCCGCGTCAACCGCGAAGGGAACCTGACGGACATCGATCCGAACCCCGTCGTGTCTCGCCGTTCTCGGTTGCTCAAGCGCGGAGTCGCGCCGATGATCGTCCTCGTCCTGTTCCTCGTCCTGGCAGTCTCGTCCTATCCCCGGTTCCGTCAAAAGTCCGCTCTGCCCGAGTTGCCCACGGATCTGGCGTCGCGAGGCGAACTCTGGGGCAAAGCTTGGCTGAACGACGATCGGTTGCTGCTTCGTCGCCTCACGGCGCCGACCCACGATCGGCAGTTGCATCCGTGGCTGGCACGCCATCCGCCTCCCGCGAAGAAAGAGAGGGAGCTTGTCTCGGCCCAAGGTTCCTCCCCACCCGAAATCCAGGTTCACGTGCAAAAGACGAGATCGCGCGAAGCGGTCGTCCTGGTCCGAATTACCGCGTCGCCGCTGAAATCTCCCGAGGCGTTTCGACTCGACTGGATAGAACGGGGCGAGGTCTGGTACTTCGTTCCCACCTTGAAGCGCTGAGCGAATGCTCATTCAGTTCGAGACGTCGGCCTGCTGCATCCGCGTGTGCCATTCGTCGAGCAGCCGGCCGATGTCGCGATAGGAAAAGTCGATGTTGGCCAACTCGGTGGCCATGTCGATCGCCTTGGAAAGCTCGTTGGCCTCGGCACTGCCGACGGCCAACTCGTAGAGGATCTCCTTGCGGTTGTTCGTCTCGATGGCGGGCAGGTTCTTCAGCGCCTCCTCGAAATTGCGCTCCGCCAGCCGCCAGTTGTTGCGGGCCTTGAAACAGTGGCCGAGATAGATCAGCGATTGCCAGCGATGCCGCGGGTCGGCGCGCGCCGCCTGCAACTCGCGGATGGCCTCGTCGATCTGACCGGCGCGCAGCAAGCGGACGCCGACCTCGTAGCGATGGCTCATCTCGGTCGGATAGCGGTCGGCCTTCTGGCGGTGCAGGTCCAATTCGCGCGTGTTGATCTCCTTGCGGAGACGAGTACGGAGGCGGCGCAGCTCGGCATTGTCGGGCTCGGCCTTGAGCTTCTCCTCAGCGATCGTCAGATTGCGGCGAAACGGCTCGGTGTCGAGGTCGGCCAGTTCCAAGCTCAGCTCGAAGGCGTTGCCCGTCGGTCCCAGTCCTTCTTGCAAGATCGCGCGGGCCTTTTCGAGATCGCCTCCCCGGCGAAAGACGGCGGCCAATTGCAGATACAGGTGAGAGCTGGTCGGGTCCGCCTTCAGACGCGCCCGCAAGGGGGCGGCCTCCCGTTCGAGGCGGTCCTTCAGGAAGGGAACCTCGGCGGAATCGGTGGAAGACGATCCGGCCGGCGCGCCGTGCGTCGGCGGAGGCGGAGTGCGATCGCCTTGCATCCACCATGCCGGCGCAGGAGCCTCCGGCGCGCCGTCTTGCTTCGGCTGGCTCTCGACGGGTGTTTCGTCCTGCTCGGCCGATTCCTCGCCGCTGTGGATGGCGGCGTGATACTGGCCGCGCGCGATGGTGTCGTCGGCGGCGAGATCCTTGATCTTGTGCAGCGCCTCGACATCGCTGGGCTTGGCCTTGCGGATCAGTTCCCACAGGGCGATGGCCTGCGTGAAGTTGCCGCGCTTCTCGTACAGATGGGCCAGGGTGCGGTTGAGATGGACGTCGAAGGCCTGTTTTTGCCGGGCCTGTTCGAGGTTCCAGATCGCCAGGTCGAGCAGTCCGAGCACCTCGGCGGCCTCGGACATGTCCATCTGGGCGCCGATGTCCCAGGGGTTCTTGGTGAGAATGCGTTCGCCGTGTTCGAGGACTTTGAGGTAATCGCGGGCGCGCAGGGCCGCCTTCATGCGGGCGCGGATCGGCCAACTCGTCAGGCGAGCGAACATGCTGCCGCGCAGATTGTTGCGATATTTGACCTTCTCGGTGCGGCGCAGGGTTTGGCGGTACACGAGGTTGGCCGGGTCGATCTTGCAGCAGTCCAAGAGCAGATGGATGCCGTAGTCGAAATTGCCGGTGGCGACGACCTGATTGGCGCGCTCGAACTTACCGGCCGCCACGCGGCGGTGTTCCGGAGCGACCGGGGGCAGCAGCGGAGCGTTGGGGTTGGTCATCGAGGTATCCCGTTTGGTGCCATCCTCCCACTTCGGAAAGCTGAACCCGGAAAGAGAACGGATGAATCCGATGCCTCTGGCTCATTCTTCATCCATCCTGCTTCAGCCTTCCACGGCGCCGACCGATACAATCCCGACCCTATCAAGCTATCACAGTACCACAGCGGAAACGACCGTCAAGTTCGCAATCGACGGTTCCTTCTCCCCTGCGTTACGAATGTCATGCCGAGAGATCGCGAAAATACGGCGTGAGGGCGTTGCGCCGCAGCGGGCGCGCCAGGGTGCGGACGCGGGAGGCGCAGTCGTGGTAAATCCGCTCGGTCGTCCAGGCGTCGCGGCCGGTTGAGAGGAGACAGTCATCCCCCGGGCCGGTTTGAGACCGGCTGCGGTAGAGCGAATGGCCTCCATGTTGTTTACCCTCTCCGGTGAGGGGCCAGTCCTTCGTTCTATCGTTCTTCCGCTATTCACCATACGGGCGCGCCCCATACACAGACAAGGGGAGATGCGCCACGGTTGTCACTATTCGGCGGCACGCGGGGCGACAGCAAGTATGGCCGAAGGCTCCAAGACTCAAACCCGCGCGTTTCGTGGTCGTTGCTTTGGTTCGCCGTCCCGACCTTCCGCGAGGGATTCGCGCTCGACGCGATTCTCGGCAGGTCATAGACGCATGGCTCGGTCGCCTATTACAATCAATTCCTACCCCTGCCGCCGGCGCCGACGGCATGGTCCGCTTCCTCGGTCAACGACTACGGTGGTCTGGTCATGGCAACGCCCGTTAACATCCTGCTCGTGGACGACCACGAGTCCAATCTGCTCGCCCTGGAAGTGGTCCTCCAACCACTGGGCCAGAACCTGGTCAAGGCCCACTCCGGCGAGGAAGCCTTGCGCCTTCTGCTCCAGGATGATTTCGCGGTCGTCCTGCTCGACATACGGCTGGGAGGCATGGACGGCTTCGAGGTCGCTCAAAGCATTCGCGCGAGGGAACGGTCGCAACACACTCCCATCATCTTCATCACGGCCTACGAGAGCGAGGAGTTTCCGTCGGCCCAGGCGTACACGCTCGGCGCCGTGGACTATCTCGTCAAGCCGCTGAGGCCCGAAATCCTCCTCGCCAAGGTGTCGGTCTTCATCGATCTCTATCAGAATGTCCGACTGCGTGAGAGCGAGCGACGCCTGCGCGCCCTGCTGGAGAACGCCTGGGACGGTGTGTCGCTGATAGCTCCCGACGGCACCGTCCTGGAGAACATCCCCGACAACCTGCACCGCCTCGGTTATCGAGTGGAGGAGTTCGTCGGTCACAGCGCCCTCGGCTTCATCCACCCCGATGACCTGCCGGCCGTCCGGAGAGCGATGGACCTGCTCTTGCAAGGTTGCGGCGGCAAGGTCACGAGGCAGTACCGTCTACGCCGCAAGGACGGCTCCTGGTGCTGGGTGGAGGGCACCGGCACGAACCTGCTTCACGACCCCGCCGTCCGTGCCCTCGTCGTCAACTATCGCGACGTCACCGAGCAGAAGGAGGCCGAGCGCGTCCGGGCGGAGTTGGCAGCCATCGTGGAGTCGTCGGAGGACGCCATCATCGGCGAGGACTTGCGGGGAATCATCACCAGTTGGAACAAGGGCGCGGAACGCCTCTTCGGCTACGCTGCCGAGGAGGTAGTCGGCAAGGCCCTCTCCCTGCTCATTCCCGTCGAACAGCCCGACGAATTGCCGGGCTTGCTGGAGCGACTCCGGCGTGGCGAGCGCATCGAGCATTATCGGACGGTGCGGCTGCGCAAGGACGGCTCACGGATGGACGTATCGCTGAGTATCTCGCCTATCAAGAACGGCGAAGGCGAGGTCATCGGGGCCGCGAAGATAGCCCACGACATCGGACCGCAGAAGCGCCTGGAGGAAGAACTGCGGCGGCGCGCCGACGAACTGACCGAAGCGAATCGTCAGAAAGACCAGTTCTTGGCCATGCTCGCTCACGAGCTACGCAACCCCCTGGCCCCCCTGCGGACCGGTTTGCATATCCTCCGACAGCCGCAGACCACGGCGGAAGCACGAACACGGACGCACGACATGATGGAGCGGCAGCTGCACCACCTGGCTCGGCTCGTCGATGACCTGCTCGATGTATCGCGGGTCTTGCGCGGCAAAGTCCAGCTGCGCCGGGAGAGGCTGGACCTGGGACAGCTGGCCCGCACGGCTGCGGAGGACCACAGGTTGCTCCTGGAGCAGTCGGGGCTGGTTCTGCTGCTGCACATTCCGGAGACGCCCGTCTGGGTAATGGGCGACCCGACGCGGCTGACACAGGTCTTCAACAACCTGATCGACAACGCGGTGAAGTTCGCCAACGGTGGCCGTGAGGTTACGGTGCGCGTGGCGGCGGACGAGGAGCGTCGGCAGGCCGTCCTCTCCATCCAGGACAAAGGGACCGGCATCGAGCCGGAGGTACTGCCCCGCCTGTTCACCCCGTTCTTGCAAGCGGACCGGAGCCTCGACCGTTCGCGAGGCGGGTTGGGATTGGGTCTGGCGATGGTGAAGGGGTTGGTCGAATTGCACAGCGGCCTTGTCGAGGCCTCCAGCGCGGGGGTGGGTCGCGGGGCGGAGTTTGTCGTCCGACTGCCGCTGGAGCAGGAACCGGCCGCGCTGTCCGAAATGCCGACCGTTCCCCTGTCGGCGGGAAGACAGTTGCGTGTCCTGGTGGTCGAAGACAACCGGGACGGCGCCGACAGCCTGCGCATCCTCCTGGGGCTTCTGGGCCACGAGGCGCGCGTCGCCTACTCCGGGCCGGAGGGCGTTGCCGTGGCCCGAGAATGGCGGCCGGACGTCGTGTTGTGCGACATCGGCCTGCCCGGATTGGACGGCTATGGCGTGGCGCGGGAGCTTCGTCTGAACCCGACAACGGCCCGCGCCCGCCTGCTGGCGCTGACGGGGTACGGGCAGGATGAGGATTTTCGCCGCACTCGCGAGGCGGGCTTCGACTACCATCTGGTGAAACCCGCCGATCCGAAGAAACTGCAACGACTGCTGGAAGTCGGCTGACGCCCGACTCACAATAGGGAGTCGGTTGTCGAAACCTCGGAGATCGGCCTTCTCGTGGGCAACTATCTCGTGCCGGCGGGCGAGGGCCGGAACGCGATTGCTTTCCCTCTGCTGGGCACGCCGTCGGCGGTGAGCAGCGAGAGGCGGTGCTGCTTCCCGGCGTCAGGGGCTACGGTGGGCTTTTGCGGCGCGATTCGACCAGTACCAGCTCAAGCAGGAGAAAAACAAGTAGAAAGCCTATCTCGAACGGCGAGCGCTTCCCTGAGCAGCCTCTCCTGGTACTCCAGGGCGGTTGGCGCCGTCCCTCCATCCGCGGACCGGGACGCCAGCAACGCCGACCAGGCCACCTTGCGCGCGACTGCCGGAAGTTCGCCCGCCTCCGCAGCCACCGCCGCCTGATACAACTCGAAGACCGACCAACAAGCGGCACGCCGCCCCGTCATGTCCGGCTCGAAGCGGCCAACGCCGAGGGCGGCCTCGAACACTTCGTCGTGCATCGCTCGCAGCGGCTGTTCGACCGACTCGCCCTGGAGCCAGCACCCGACTGTTCGCAGCACGTTCAGGAAGGGACCGTGGCCTCGCAGACGCGCCACCGGCGTCCGACCGTCCGAAAGCGGTGTACCCTGGAGGCACTGCCAGGCAAACCAGATGAGCCGGCGAGCCTGCTCAGGGGTCACGGCCCCCATCTTCTCGATGAGCTGCTGCAACGCTTTCTCATGGTCTGGGCGCGCCATCGGCCCCTCCTTTATTACATAGTGCCCGGCGGACCCAATCTCATCACAAAAAAGTTCTCGAATTCGTGGACGCGCCGGCCCACGCTGACTCATTAACAGGTAGGCGAGCGAGGGCATGGGGATGGCGACCAGACTGAACAAGGTTCTCAAATACCTCCATCAGGTTCTCACACCGCCGGACTGCGCACTGACTGCGCGAGCAGTTGAAGAAGCAGGAAGGTCCTGCCAAATGAGGCGGCTTCTGGACTGCACGCTCCAAAAGGAGTACCTTCGTGGGTACGGAGGGCTACACACGTCGATTCATGGGCCATACGAGTCGCGTCACCGCACTGGCTTTCAGCTCGGACGGAAAAAGGGCCCTCTCCGGTGGCGAAGACAACACGATACGGCTAGGGGACGCGAGAACGGGCAAGGAGTGTCGTCGTTTCGAGGGACATACAGGCACCGTTCTGGGTGTGGCTTTCGGCCTCAACGGCAAATTGATCCTGTCAGGCGGTCAAGATGGAACCATGCGGTTGTGGGATAGGCAGACAGGCAAAGAAGTATGTCAGTTCAAGGGCCACATGGGAGGAATCCATGACGTGGCCATTAGCCCGGAACCGCAGGTTGGCCGGGTGCCGAGAGCTTCGGATCGGCAAGTAATTGTCGCACCGCCTCCGGCTTCGTCGGCTTGACAAGGTGGTAATCGAACCCCGCCTCCTTGGAGCGACGCTTGTCCTCGTCATGGCCCCAGCCGGTCAAAGCCACCAGCAACAACGGCTGAAGTCTCGGCTGCTGCCGCAGGCGACGGGCTACTTCGTAGCCGTCCATGCCTGGCATCCCGATGTCCAGTAACACGACCCGCGGCCGGAACGCCTGGGTGATGAGCAGGGCGGTCGGCCCATCATAAGCCACCCGGACCTCATGCCCCGCCAGTTGCAGCAGCAGGGCGATGCTGTCCGCCGCACTCACGTTGTCGTCCACCACCAGCACCCGCCGAGAAGGAACCGAGGCGGAAACGGCAGCTTCGCTTCCCGCACCGCCTCGTGCCGCAGTCGCTCCTTCCGGCGCAGCGGGCAGGCGTACCACGAACTCGCTCCCTCGGCCTGGCCCGGCGCTGTGGGCCTCCACCGTCCCGCCGTGCAACTCGACCAGCTTCTTCACCAGGGTCAGGCCGATGCCGACGCCGCCCTGCGAGCGGTCCAACCGCCGCTCGGCCTGCACGAACAGGTCGAAGATTCTCGACAGCATGGTCGGCGCTATGCCGATGCCCGTGTCCCGCACCCGCAGCACAACCTCGCCGCCGATGCGCTGGGCGGTCAGCCAGATTCTCCCGCCAGGGTCCGTGTACTTGGCGGCATTGTTCAGCAGGTTGGTCAAGACCTGCTCCAGCCGGGTCGGGTCGGCCTCCACTCGGAGCGATTGCGGCGGCAGCGAGACGGTCAGTTGGTGCTGCCACTCCTCAAACAACGGCCGCACCGCCTCCACGGAGCGGCTCACGACCGCCAGGACATCGAGGACATCCTTGCGGAGTTCGATCCGGCCCCGGCTGATGCGGGACACGTCGAGCAGGTCGTCCAGTAGTCTCGCCATGTGCTGCACCTGCTGCTCAGCCATGTCTCGCATCTGCTCGGCCATCGCCCCGCTCGCTCCCAGTTGCTTCAGGATGTCCAGGGCGTTGCGGATCGGGGCCAGCGGGTTGCGCAGCTCGTGGGCCAGCGTGGCCAGAAACTCGTCCTTAAGCCGGTCGGCCTCGGTCAGCCGCTCCGCACGCTGGCGCAGTTCGCCCTCCAGGCGCTTGTGCTCGGTGATGTCCGTCACCAGGATGCCCAGGCCCACGACCTCCCCTCGGACCCGCACCGGGTAGTAGTTCACCAGCCAGTGCCGGACCTGCCCCGGCGCGGCCGGCGTCTCCCCCGTGACCTCCTGGTTCATCACCGGCTGCCCCCTCTCCAGAACGCGTCGGTAAAGTGGTTCCAGGTTGGGCCACAGTTTCGGCACGGCTTCCTGCACCGTCTTGCCCAGGAGGTCGGCAGCGGGCCGGCCGTCCATGGCTGCCAGGGCGTCGTTGATGCGGACGTAGCGGAACTGCCGGTCCACGAAGGCGAAGCCCACCGGGGCGTTCTGTTGCAGGGTGTCAAGCAGGGCCAATAATTCCTCCTTCCGCTCCTCGGCCCGCTTGAGGTCGGTCACATCAATGGCCATCCCGCCGCTGAGAGCCGGCTTGCTGTCCGCCCCCAGGATGGGGAACTTGCTGACCAGGGAGTAGTGCAGAATCCCGTCCTCATGCTCCAGGGTTTCGATCGCCTGCACCTCGGACCCGCTCGACAAGGCCCGCTGATCGTTGTCCGTGAATTGCGCAGCCGTTTCGGGTGGGAAAACCTCCTCGTCGGTCCGGCCGTACAGATCGTTGCGGGAGCGGCGGAAGACCTTCACGGCGGCATCGTTGGCGTAGACGTACCGACCCTGCAAATCCTTGATCCAGGCCAAACCCGGCAGGTGTTGCATGAACCGGGCGAATCGTTCCTCGCTCTGCCGCAGTGCCGCATCGGAACGCCGGCGCTCAGTGACATCTCTGGTGAAGCAGCGCGTGTGGATGAATTCGCCATCCTTCCACAGTACGCTGGAGTCGAGCAGCACATCCTTGATCGAGCCGTCCTTGCAGCGGAGTCGGGCCGGATAGTCCTTGAGCGTTTCCCCTGCCTGGAGCCGCCGCAGAATAGCAGCGATCGCGTCCGGGTCAGCGTGGAACTCGGCGATGTGGCGACCGACATATTCTTCACGGCGATATCCGAGGAGGTCGAGTTCGGCTTGGTTTACTCGCAGGATGGTCCCCTTCGGCCCGACCCAATGCAGCCCCACCGCCGCATTCTCGAAGAAGTCGGCAAGCTCCTGTTCGCTACGGCGCAGCGCTTCGACCGCCGCCTTCTGCTGGAGGACCATCGCCATTTGGTTGGCGGCCACACCCAGCAGCAGGCGGTCGGCTTCGGTCGGGAAGTCGGGCGACCGGCTGGCAGCTACGAGGACGCCACATTCGCCCTCGTAACCGATAGGCAGGACGGTGGCCTGGACAGTCTCGCCGATGAGCGGAGCCCAGAGAGAGGGATCAGGGACGGCCCCGGCCTCCAGGCACGGGGCCAGGAACTCGCTAATGGTTCGGAGTTGTTCGGCATCGCACAGCCCTTCCTTGCCGTGGACCACCTCGACTCTCGCCTCGCCGACCGGTCCTCGTAGGCAGACGTAGGCCAGGTCCAGATACAGGGTCTTGACCAGGGTGCTGGCCAGATCGTCAGCAACCTTCTGCCGATCGTAGCCCCTCCAAAGCGAGGGCAAGGCGGAAAGGGCGGCGAAGTCGCGCAGGTGGAGGCACGGCTCGTGGCCGTCGTGGGAGTAGGAATCTGGTCGCGGCATCTCTCCTTCCCTCCGGCGGCAGCGCCTCAAGCGACGGAGACAACGCATCCGGGCGGCACCGGGAAACCTGGATAACCACTCACTTCTTGCCCAACACGAACCCGACAATCTGCCGCCAAAGTCTCTGTCGTGATTCCGGCCGGCTGTCCTTCTGCTGAGGAAGATAGCTCTGGATGTCCTCTGCTGGTTGACTTTCTTCAAGAGGTTCGGCGGAACTAGGCGGGGTGTCGGACGGGGCGGATGCCTCCTCCTCGTTCCCCGGAACCGACGGCGGCACGAAGGGCGCGGATCGGTCTTCGACTGCTTTTTCTCCCTCGGACGCTTGCGGCTCAACGCGGCGCGACTGGTTGCAGATTGCAGGCGGCTGCTCCTGGCCGACAGCCGCCTCGCCCCAGCCAGCCTGAACCTCCTGTACGATCGCGGTCAGGCGGTACTGCTCTTCGACAGAGGCTCGCTCGCGCACGAGGGGTGCGTGGGGGTGGGCCTCTTCAGCCGGCGCATCGGGGTGCTGTGCCCGAGCGGTCTGCGGCAGGAGATGTCCCAGGCGGATGCCGGAGAGTTGAACGAACACCTGCTCCCGGGCGGCCTGCTGCCGCAGATCGTGCAATTCGGCGGCGTGGCCAGCCTCGTCGGGGGAGCATTGTTGCGACGCCCTGAGGCGCACCTCCGCCTGGACGAGCCGGGCCGCGAGGCGGTCCCGCTCCGCCTGGAGCTTGGCAGCCTGTTGACGGATCTGCTCGCTCTGTTCCTGGAACATCTCGCGCTCCCAGACAATCTGCTGCTCGGCGCCTTCGAGCCGGTGCCGCCACTGCTGCCGCTCCGCGGCGGCCTGCGCCTGCACCTCGCGAACCGCCGCCTGGACCGCCCCGTCGTGGCTCTGGCGTTCGCGCTCCAGACACGCCTCCAGCTCTTGACGCTCCAACTCCCAGCGGACGCGGGCC
>DATBGU010000238.1:0-10066 GCA_036557825.1 Gemmataceae bacterium | reverse complement strand
TAGACGCCTCCCGGAAAGGAGTCCTGCACATGAAACGCCTGTTCCTCGTTCTCAGTACGGCCGTCATGGTCTTACCTTGGCTCGCCGGAGCCAGGGCAGAGGCCGAGATGATCCCGTGGACTGATTCCGTAACTCTAGTTGGGCCGAACCTTTCCGCCGATGGCTCAGCACATGTTTTTTCCCAGAACCTTGGCTCAAATGCTCAGATTGTCCTGTCCCCTGCACCGACAACGAGCGGGATAACTTCCAATTTAGCGGTGAACCTGGTAAACATAAATGCATCGCCTGCCTCGACGGGTGCCGTCGGGCTTTTTGGTGGCCCTTCGGGGAACTACTCCCTGAGAATTACGCTGCATGACAGCGCTTCCGGCGCTTCCGGCTCCCTGACCTTTGGCGGCAATTTGTTCGGGTCGATTGTCCAAGGGGACGGCATTGAGTTCATCTCCGACCAATGGACCAATTCGACGTTCCAATCCTTGAAACTGGGCGGGAACCTATACACCGTGAATGCCGATGGCTTCTCTAACGGAACAGGCTTCTCAACCATTCCCAACGGAACAGGCCACATCTTCGCCTCCGTTTATGCGGAGAAACTCGGTGTCGCCCCGGAGCCGTCCAGCCTGGTGCTGGCGTGCCTGGGCCTGCCGTCACTCGGCTTGGCCCGCTGGTTCCGCCGTCGCAAGGTCGTTGACAGCACCGCCTAAGCCACATGCCGGCGCTACCAAGCAACGGGGACAGGCACGGCTTGCTTGGCAGCCGTGCCTGTCCCCGTTTTCGGCTGGCGTGAGAGAGATACGGGATTTAGCATGAAGACTGGATGTGCTGGGAGCCGAAGAAGTCTCCAACTCTTGTTCCGAGGAGGACCGACCGATGAGCCATCATGTTCACAGCGATCACAAGCACGCTCACAGCGAGCATTGCGGGCACACGCGCATCCAGCACGAGGACCACGTCGATTACCTGCACGACGGCCATCTGCACAACGCGCACGACGGCCATTACTGCGAACACACTCTGGCGGTGAGCGCGACCAACCCCAGCCACTGCGCCCCGACGGCCTGCCACTGCAAGCACGAGGGCTGCGGCCATGAGAAGGTGCCGCACGGCGATCACTTCGATTACCTGGTCAACGGTCGGCTGCACCATCCGCACGGCGACCACTGCGACGACCACGGCCCCGTCACGGTGGTGTGAAAGAAGAAGAACTAACGACAGAGTCACAGAGAACACAGAGAGAAACACAGAGAGAAATTAAAAAAAGCGGAGAAAGTGATGTTGCCTTTCTTTGTTGTTTCTTTTTCCTCTCTGTGTTTTTCTCTGTGCTCTCTGTGACTCTGTGGTTAGTTTATTTAGGCTTGCGCGCCGCCAGTACTTTCGTCACATCTGTCAGCGATTTCGTGTTGAACACATCGCCTTTTTCCAGCCAGCCGCGCCGCGCCACGTCCACGCCGTACTGATACAGCGCGATGTCGTCGGTGTTGTGAGCGTCGGGATTGATTACCAGTTTCACGCCGAGCGCCTTGGCCCGCTTGCAGTGGATCCAGTCGAGATCGAGCCGTGCCGGATGGGCGTTGATCTCGACCATTGTGCCGGTTTCCGCCGCCGCTTGCAGGACAGCCTCCAGATCCACCTGATAAGCGTCGCGTTTCAGCAGCAGGCGGCCGGTGGCGTGGCCGAGCATGGTCACATACGGATTGCGGATGGCCTTGATGATGCGCGCTGTCATCTCCTCGCGCGGTTGGTTGAAATGACTGTGGACGCTGGCCACGACGTAATCGAACGTTCCCAGCACGTCGTCCTCGTAATCGAGACTGCCGTCGGCCAGAATGTCGCACTCGATGCCCTTGAGGATCTTGATGCCCTTCAGACGATTGTTGACAGCGTCAATCTCGGCCTGCTGCTGGCGGACGCGCTGCGGACTGAGTCCATTGGCGACGGTCAGCGATTGCGAGTGATCGGCCAGGCCGAAGTATTTCAGGCCCAGTGCCTTGGCGGCCAACGCCATCTCCTCGACACTGTTGCCGCCGTCGCTGTAGGTGGTGTGACAGTGGAAGACGCCCTTGATGTCGTCGGACTCGACGAGATTGGGCAAATCGCCGTCCGCGGCGGCGTCCAATTCGCCGGTGTTCTCGCGCAGCTCCGGCGGGATGTAGGCCAGGTCGAGCGCCTTGAAAATGTCGGCCTCATCGCGGCACGTCACCCGGCGATCGGGGCCGGCCAGCTCGTATTCGTTCAGCTTGAGTCCGTGGTGTTGGGCGCGCTGGCGCATGGCGATGTTGTGTTCCTTGCTGCCGGTGAAGTAGTGCAGCGCGAATGGGAACTGCTCGTCGGTGACGATGCGCAGATCGGCGTTCATCAGCACGCGCCCGCCGCCCTGGACGATGATGCTCGATTTCGTTTCGCCGTGCCCGATCACTTGCGCCACGCCCGGCAGCGATACGAAGCGCTCCATGATCGGTCCCGGCTCGTCGGAGCTGATGAGAATGTCAATGTCCTTGATCGTCTCGCGCCGCCGCCGCAGACTGCCGCAAAGCTCCATGCGGATAATGCCGGGAACTCGGCGCAACTCGTCGAGCAAATGCAGGGCCAGCGACAGCGCCTGATCGATGCGTACACGCTGCCCCATCTGGCGAAGAAACTGGATGCCCTCGACGATCTTGTGCTGCGTCTTCTCGCCGAACCCCTTCAGCGACGCCACGCGCCCCGCCGCGCAGGCTTCTTCCAGCTTGTCGAGCGTGTCGATGTGGAGCTGATCGTACAGCGTTTTGACGCGCTTGGGTCCAAGCCCCTGGATGCGCAGAATGTCGAACAATCCGGGCGGCGTCTTCTTGCGCAGATCGTCGTAGTAGGGCAACTTGCCGGTGGTGACGAGTGTGGTGATTTTTTGGCGCAGCGTGTCGCCGATGCCGGGGACGGAGGTCAGCCGCCCTTCGCGGACGACGGTGCCGAGGTCTTCTTCGAGTTGCTCGATGGCGCGGGCGCCGTTGTGGTAGGCGTTGCAGCGAAACGGGCTTTCACCCTGGAGTTCCAGGAGCGTGCCGATTTCATCGAGGATGGCGGCGACCTGATGCTTATCCATGAGGTGAATCCTTTGGCGGTGTCGAGGGAATCAGCAATAGAGAGAATACTGACAGGAGGGGAGGCGATGCAAGAATGGAAGACCAGCCCGGAGCGCCAGCGACGGGGCCGAACCCGTCGCTGGCGCTCCGGGCTTGTTCAATAGGTTACGCGGCGGCGGCCTGGATGTGCCGCGACGGATGCAGCAGCACCTCAAGCGCAGTCACCAGTCGATCGGGTCCGCGGCCATCGATCAGCTTGCGACCGCAGCGGGCCATTGCCTGACGTTCCAGTGGATCGGCGAGCAGGTCGGCGACGGCCTGGCGGATGGTCTGCGTCGAGACGTTCGCCTGCCAGCCGAGACAGGTGGCCGCGCCTTCCTCTTCCAGCCGTTGGGCGGTCGGCCAGTGCGTCTCGGCCTGCACGATGACGATTTGCGGAATGCCGACGCAGGCTAACTCCAGCGACCAGGCGTTGCCGGCGGTGACAGCGAAGTGACAGCGTGCGATGCGGAACGGCACCTCGCCCGGCTCATGCACGATTTCCAGGCGCTCGGGACAGGTCTCCCCCAGCGCTTGCAGCGCGGTCAGGTTCGGATGGTAGGGACGAACCAGCACATCCACACGGCCGACCTTGGGGCAGTTGAGCAGACACTTGGCCAACTCGCCGGACTGATTGTGCGGGTCGTCGTCGCCCAGGGCGACGAGGGCGCGGAACGGCTGGGCCGGTTCCTGCGCGCGCGTCGGCCGCTGCCGGCGGATCTCCGGCCGCACCAGGGCGTAACGCGCGCCTAGAAGAAGCTGTGTGCCGCACTCAAACTCGTAGGATTCCCGCCCCGGACCCAGCAGCGGATTGACGATCAGCCGCGAGGGGAAGGCGTTGTGAGCGAGGCTGTCCAGCGACACCACCAGCGCGCCGGTGCCGCGCAGGACGCTCAAATAATCCTCCTTCACGTCCGGCGAATCGACGACGACGGCGGCCGGCCGCAGCCGGCGAATTTCCTGCACCATCTCTTCGAGATCGTCGTCGGTGCCGGCCGGGCTGCTGGCGTCGATCCAGTCGTTGCCACCGCGCTTGATCGTCAAGCCGAGCGATCCGGGCTCCAACTGCGACAGGAAAAAGGCGGGCCGGCGGCGCCGTTGGATGGCCGCCGCCAACGTCAGGCAGCGCGAGAGGTGTTCCCAGCCGAGACGGGGCGCGGCATCGACGCGAAAGAGAATGGGAGCGCGAGTCATCTTTTCTGTTCCGTGAGAAAAGGGTCGGGTTCGGACCGGAGGTGCGGGGCGATTCATCCGCTGGGAGCGCGGGCGGTTTCACTCGGACGGAGAGGGGTCGTGCGATGGGGGATGGGATCGACAGCAGACGCCGCGGCTCGCCGTGGTCGCGCGGGCCGGGTTGGGTCGTGCGGCCCGGACCTGCGCGAGCGCACGGGGATTGTCGGTCGCGAAGGGATCTGTCATCCGTTCCTCTTCTCCGCTTGGCCGTCCTTGGCCTGACGCGCGCGTTTCCGAGGCGCCCGCGTCCCGAGTCCGTTCGTTGTTGGCGGCGAGTTTCGGCCTCGCGAGGCCGACTGCTCACTCCAACGAGGGCGAATCTTACTCCAGGGACGCCGATCTTGAAAAGAGCAATCATTTGGCCAACAGACCGTTCACGCGCCGCGCTCGCCCTTGCTATAAAAAGAGCATGTCAAACGCTCAATCTTCCTTAACCGTTGTGACAGAAGTACCGCATCTGCCACCGCGCCCACCGGACGCCAACAAGGGGACGTTCGGCCGAGTGCTGATCGTCTCCGGTAGCCGCGGGATGTCCGGGGCGGCGGTGCTGTGCGCGGGCGCCGCCCTGCGCGGAGGCGCCGGCCTGGTGCGATTGGCCGTGCCCGAAGGCATTCTCCCCATCATCGCCGCCGCCAATCCCTGTTACACGACCGCGCCCCTGCCGCAAGACGACAACGGCCGGCTCAGCGCCGTCGCCCTGCCTCAATTGCTGGAACTGGTGCGGGGTAATAGCGTGGCCGCCCTCGGAGCGGGACTCGGCCAGAGCGACGACATCCGAGCCATCCTCGTCGCCGTCCTCGAACAAACCGTGACACCGCTCGTCCTCGACGCGGACGCCCTCAACGTGCTGGTCGGCCGCCTCGACGCTCTCCGCAAGCATCAGGGACCAATCGTCCTGACGCCGCACCCCGGAGAGTTCGCCCGCCTGCTTGGCTGTGCCATCCCCACCGTGCAGGCCCGGCGCGAAGAATTGGCAGCAATCTTCGCGGCGACGCACGGCGTGGTGATGGTGCTGAAGGGGCACGGTACGGTCGTGACGGATGGGCGGCGCGTTTTCGTCAATACGACCGGCAATCCGGGCATGGCCACCGGCGGCAGCGGCGACGTTCTGGGCGGTCTGATCGCCGCGCTCCTGGGGCAGAAGTTGGAAACATTTGCCGCCGCGCAGCTGGGGGGGTATCTTCATGGTCTAGCGGGCGATCTGGCGTCGGAGCAGGTCGGCGAGGTATCGCTGATCGCCTCGGATTTGCTGCACTTCCTGCCCCGCGCGTTCCAAACACACGCCCAAAAGCGCCAATCCTGACGCCCACCCGGTCGCCCATGAGGTAAACTGTTAGCGGTATCGTGGTTCAGTCAGGACAGCATTTATGAATCTTCTTTGTCCGAACTGTCAGAAGATGCTCACTGTCCCGGAAGAGTTCGCCGGACAGCTGATGAAATGTCCGATGTGCAACGGCACCTTCACAGTACCCGAACTCCCCGGCACTGGCTCGCCGGCTCCGACCCCGCCCTCAAGTGCGCCGGGGGCGGATATTTTCTCGTTCCGCCCCGATGCGCCGGCCGCGCCGCCGCCTTCCTCCTTCACTCCGCCACCGGCGCCGAAGCCAGAGCCGCCGCCCTCGACCGCGACGACCACGACTCCGCCGCCGTCGCGGTCGCCGTTGCCGACGGAGGATTATCAGCACAGCGCGGCGGTGTGGTTCAGTCCCAAGGTGCTGCCGTGGATCGCGCCGGCGTGTCTGCTGCTGGTGTTCGTGCTGTCGTTCTTCAACTGGGTGGGCGTTTATCCCGGCGGCGTGCCGGCCGTGACGCAGAACGCCTGGCAGGCCGCCTTCGGACTGCACTCGCTGGATGGAGACATGGAGAAGAAGTTCGGTCAGTTTCTCAAGGACGATAACTCGAACTATAAACCCGGTGTCAGCGTCCTGACCATTTTCTATCTGCTGCTGTTCTTCCCCACGCTCTTTGTGACCGTGGCCAGCGTCGCAATTGGAATGGTCCCTCTCAAGCTGCCGCCGGGAGTGGAAAAACTTCTGCCGTGGCGCTGGGGCATCGTGGCCGCCGCCAACCTCATTCTTTTTTTGTTCCTGGGTTTGCAGCTGCTCCTCGGTTTCAGTCTTGAGACCCGCTACGCCGAATGGGTGGACAAGCAGATTGACAGCAAGGAGGTCAAAACATCGGAGAAGCAGAAAGAGGATGCGGCGGAGCGCGGCGAAAAAATGGAGCGACTCAGTCGCACGGTCGCGCTGCGGCTGACGGTGATTCTGCATCTGCTGGCGACAGCGTCGGCAGCCCTCCTGTTCTGGATCACCCAGCGCGGCACGCACCGCCCGCTGCCCATGATCGAACTGCGCTGGTGAGAAGCGCCGAATTCCAAGTCGATGCCTGGCGAGTCGGGAAAATCTGAGCGGGGGCTGACGCTCCCCGCTCAGATTGCTTTTTCCTCGAAGCGACGGAACCGCTGGCTCCGTCGCTTCTCTTTCCACCTCCGCGAAACGAACTTTTCCCTCAACCCCTTGACATTGCCCACCGAATAGTTACAGTGGTGTTTAGATTGAGATTCAGTCTCAACAAGGACGAATCAAGACTCCCACCGACTGAACAAGGTAGCTTCCGTGAATCTGCAAACCCTCCTCCCTCTGGAATTGTTGCGTCCGGGCGAGTGGGCCGATGTCGCCGAGGTGACGGGTGAACCGTCCTGGGTCGGCCGTTTGGCCGAACTGGGTGTTCGCGCCGGCAGCCGTCTGCGAATGCTGCAAGCGGGCTGGCCTTGCCTGCTTCAGATCGGCGGCAGCCGTCTGTCGCTGCGCGGCGAGCAAGGCGCGCAGATCCTCGTCCGTCCCGTGGCGTGCTGACCATGCCTTCCCTGGACCAGTTGCGCCCCAGCCAGCGCGGCCGAATCACGGCCCTCCAGGGCGGGGATGCGCTCACGCAACGACTCATGGAGATGGGGTTGTTTGAAGGCGAGGAAATCGAGGTCGTCCGCCTCGCGCCGCTGGGCGATCCCCTCGAAATCCGCCTCGGCGATTACTTCCTCAGCCTGCGCCGAAGCGAAGCGGCCCGCGTGCAAATCGACGTCCTGCCTTGATGGCCCTTGAGTACCGGAGTGATGGGCGATGGAAACCGGGCAAGTCGATCCGCATGTCCCCGCCGCTCCACTCGCCACGCTTTCCCGGCAGTTGACCGCCGCCCTCGTCGGCAATCCCAACACCGGCAAGACCACCCTGTTCAACGCCCTGTCCGGCCTGCGCCAGCGCGTCGGCAATTATCCCGGCGTCACCGTCGAAACCAAGAAGGGAGAAATGCACTGCGGCGGCCGGTCGTTCGATCTGATCGACTTGCCGGGCACCTACAGCCTGGCGCCGCGCAGCCCCGATGAGATGGTGGCCGTCGATGTCGTTCTCGGCCAGCAGAAGGGCGTGGCTCGTCCCGACGTCGTCGTCTCCATCGTCGATGCCGGCAACCTGGAACGCAATCTCTACCTGACCACCCAGGCGCTTGAGTTGGGCGTGCCGGTGGTGGTGGCCCTGAACATGATCGACGTGGCGGCATCGCAGGGCATCCGCATCGACACTGAGCGCCTCGGCAAGCAACTCGGTGTTCCCGTCGTGCCCATCCAGGCCAACAAGAAAAAAGGACTCGACCGGCTCCGCGAAGCCATCGCCTTGGCGGCGACGAACGGGCCGCCGCCGCGACGAACGCCGTTCCCGGAAGCATTCGAGCGCGAAGTTGAGGAGTTGCGCCAGACGATCGGCGTGGACGTGCCGGTGTTTCTCGTCCGCCGGCTGGTGCTCGACGTGGGCGGGTGGACAGAGCAACGGCTGGCCACCCGGTTCGGCGAGGACATCCGTGTCCAGGTGCGCGGCGTGCGCGAACGATTGGCCCAGGCGGGTTGTCCGGTGCCCGCCGTGGAGGCGCGGGCGCGCTATGCCTGGATTCGTGAGGTCACGGCCGGCTGCATTCAGCGTCCCGCCCAGCGTCCCGTCACCTGGACCGACCGCATCGACCGCGTCTTGACCCATCGCATCGGGGGCACGCTGATTTTTCTGGTCCTGATGTTCGTGGTGTTCCAGGCGATCTTCACCGGGGCCAAGCCGCTCATGAAGGGCATCAGCGACGGCAAGGACGCGCTGGCCGATCTGCTGCGCGATCACCTGCCCCCCGGCCCGTTGACGAACTTGCTGCTTGACGGCGTCCTTGAAGGCGTCGGCGCCGTGGTCGTGTTCTTGCCGCAGATCCTCATCCTGTTCGCCTTCATCGCCGTACTGGAAGATTGCGGCTACATGGCCCGCGCCGCCTTCCTGATGGACAAGCTGATGTCGCGCTGCGGACTGAGCGGCAAATCGTTCATTCCCATGCTGTCGTCGATAGCCTGCGCGGTGCCCGGCATCATGGCCACGCGCGTCATCGAGAACCGCCGCGATCGCCTGGCGACGATCCTCGTCGCCCCGCTGATGAGCTGTTCGGCGCGATTGCCGGTCTACATTCTGCTGATCGGCGCGTTCCTGTCCGGTCCCGGTTTTCCGTGGTGGCTGCCGGGCGTGGTCATGTTCTCGATGTACGCCATCGGACTGGTGCTCGCTCCCCTGGTGGCGCTGCTGCTGAAACGCACGCTGCTGCGCGGCGAGACGCCGGTCTTCGTGATGGAGATGCCGCTGTACAAGCTGCCCTCTTTGCGATTGGTGCTGCGGCGCATGTTCGACAGTGGTTGGGCTTTTCTGCGCCGCGCCGGCACGCTCATCCTCGCCTCGATGGTCCTCGTCTGGGCGCTCTTGTACTTCCCGCGCGACGAAGGAACCGACGGCATGACCTACGACTTCCACGTCGCCACCTTGCAAGCGGACTTGCGGCAGCTGAAGGAGAACGAAATCGAGAACAAGGATGAGATCGAGTCGCAGGAGCAGGAGATCAACCGGGTGACGGCCGAGTGGAAGCGGCAGAGTTGGTTGGGCCGCATGGGCAAGGCGATCGAGCCGGCGGTTCGGCCGCTGGGCTGGGATTGGAAAATCGGCGTCGCCGCTCTGGCGAGCTTCCCCGCCCGCGAAGTCGTCATCGGCGCGCTCGGCATCATCTACAGCGAGGGCGAGCAGGACACCGACGCCATCCGCGAAGCGAAAGACGTTTCCGAATTGCCCTTGGCTCAGAAGCTTAAGGACGCGAAGTGGGACGACGATCCGACTCGCCCGGTGTTCACGATCCCGGCGGTGTTGTCGCTGTTGGTGTTCTTCGCGTTGTGCTGCCAGTGCGCCTCGACGCTGGCCGTCATCAAGCGCGAGACGGGCAGCTGGCGCTGGCCGGCGTTCACGTTCGCCTACATGACCGCGCTGGCGTATGTGGGCGCGCTGATCGTCTATCAGGTCGGTCACTTCCTCGGCGGGTGAGTGGATGGACTGGCAACTGTTGATTGTCGGCGTGCTGGTGCTGCTGGCCCTGATTTACCTGGGCCGGCAGACGCTGCGCACCTGGCGCGGCAAGGGGGCTGGTTGCGGCGCATGCAAGTGTTCCGGCACGGCGAAAACCGCGAACGCGTCCGGGGCGGAGACGTTGATCCCGGTCGAACAGATCAGGCTGCGCCGGCGATGAGTATCAAATCTCCTTAGAGCGTTCGGAAAAAATGAAATTGTTATGGGGTCAAGAACCTCAAACAAATTAACGAGCAACCTAAACGGAGGAATGCCTCCTGAATCTCCGAGAGGCGATCGAGCCGACGCCGTAACCGCCCAAAGCCATGCAAC
>DATBGU010000237.1:0-15908 GCA_036557825.1 Gemmataceae bacterium | reverse complement strand
GGCCAAGATCGTCCTCGCCGACGCGCTGAGCAAGCACGCCAGCGCCGTTCTCGTCGATGGCTACTACGGCGCCTGGAACACCATCGCCAGCTTCCATCTGCCGGCCCACGTCGGCATGTTGGTCCGCGTCGAAAAGTCCGCCGCCCGCGAGAGCCGGGTCGGCGCGCCGCTCGGCGAGATCGAGCCGGGCTGGGGTGTGGACAAGATCAAGGCCATCGGCGCCGACGCCGTCAAGCTGCTCGCCCAGTTCGAGCCGACCGAGCCGGAGAGCGCCGAGCATCAGTTCGCCCTCGTCGAGCAGGTTTACGAGGAGTGCCGCCAGCACGACATTCTGCTGCTGCTGGAGACGATCGCCTTCCCCTACGGCGGCGAGAAGAAGGACAGCAAGAGCTTCCTCGACCGCAAGGCCGAGACGGTCATCGAGAGCGCCCGCCAGCTGAGCCGCTACTGCGACATTTACAAGGCCGAGTTTCCGGGCTGGTTGGGCAAGGACAGTGAAAGCAAGCTGATGGAGAACCTGCGCCAGCTGGACGCCGCCTCGGAGCGTCCCTGGGTGCTTCTCAGCGCCGGCGTCGATTTCCCAGCGTACAAGCAGCAGGTCGAGATGGGCGTCGCCGCGGGCGCCAGCGGCGTGCTTGGCGGCCGCGCCTTCTGGAAGGAATACTTCCAGCAGGACGGGCCGCCCGCCCGCGAACGCTTCGCGCGCGGCGAAGCCGCCGACCGCGTTCGCCAGATCGATGAGATCGTCAAATCGAAGTCCAAGCCGTGGTTCGCGCGTTATGGCCTGACGATGGACGCATTGCACTCGATGCGCGCCGCTGAGGGTTGGCACTTCCGCTATGGTGGTGAGTTCGCGCCCGTGCATGGCGCGGTCCAGGGCGAAGGCTATTGATTGTACGTCGCGCAACCAGCCGCTTGCGGCTTAGCGTGATCGCCACGCTAAGCCGCAAGCGGCTTTTTTTTGCTTCCCCCTCCGCTTGGCCGCGATACCATGAGGACATCAGCCGATTTTTCCATTCCTGGGAGGGGTTTCACATGGACAGGGGCAATCTATCGCGTCGTGGTTTCATGCAGCGTTCGTTGGCGGCGATGACCGCCGCGGGGCTGCCGGCCTGGTACGCTCGCCAAGTGCTGGCCGCGGAGGAAAAAGAGGCGGCGAAAAGAGCATCCGCCAACGACTGCCTGACGATGGGCGTCGTCGGCATCGGCAGTCCGCAAAGCCGCAGCCTCCAGGTCGTCAACGCCTCCAATCCAAGCATCAAAGCCAAACAACTGACTTACGTGGTCGGCTGCGACGTGGACGCTCGGCACCGCGAGCGCGCCACCAACGAGATGCGCAAGAAGGGCTTCAAGGACTTCGACGCGCCGCACAAAGACTATCGCGAGCTTCTCAATCACAAGGGACTCGATTGCGTCCTGGTTGCCACACCCGATCACTGGCACGCGCAAGTTGCCATCGACGCCATGAAGGCCGGCAAGGACGTTTATTGCGAGAAGCCGTTGACGCTGACCGTCGAGGAGGCGGTGGCGATCATGAAGGCGTCCAAGGACACCGGCAAGATTTTGCAGACCGGCAGCCAGCAGCGCAGCGAGTACGGCGGCATGTTTCGCCTGGCCGTCGAACTCGTCCGCTCCGGCCGCATCGGCAAGATCAGGACCATCGAATGTCGCATCGGCGATAATCCGAAGAGCGGTCCCATTCCGGCCGTCGATCCCCCCAAGGAGTTGGATTGGGACTTCTGGCTCGGGCCAACCGCGAACGTGCCCTATCGTCTGAAGGGCGACAAGACGAACTGCCACTACAACTTCCGGTGGTGGTACGAATACTCCGGGGGGAAGATGACCGACTGGGGCGCTCATCACCTCGACATCGCCCAGTGGGCGCTGAACAAGGACGGCAGCGGTCCCGTGGCCGTGGAAGTCCTCAAGGCTGACGAGCCGTACAAGGGTGGCGACGGCTACAATTGCCATCCCCATTTCCACGTGCAGTACACCTACGTCAATGGGCAATACACCTACGACAAGGGTACGAAGGTGATCGCCATGAGCGACGGTGGAACGGATGTCGGAGAGTTGGTCGATAAGGATGGCAAGAAGAAGCGCGTGGACGCCAACAAGAACGGTCTGCTGATTCAGGGAGAGGACGGCACGATATTCGTCGGCCGCGATGCGTTGTTGGCCGGCAATGCCAAGATTCTGTCCGAGCCGCTCAAGGAAGATCCGAAAGTCTACGACGGCCGGCCGACCAATCACATGCAGAACTTCGTCGATTGCGTCAAGAGCCGCAAGCAGCCGATCTGCAACGTGGTCGTGGGCGGCGGCTCGGTGATCGTCTGCCACATCGGCGTCATCGCCCTGCAAACCGGCAAGAAGTTGAAGTGGGATCCGCTGTCGCACCGCTTCGACGACGCCGACGCCAATAAGCTGTTGTCGCGGCCGCGCCGCGCGCCGTGGAAGCTGCAAGCGTAGAAGAAGAACTAACCACAGAGTCACAGAGAACACAGAGAAAAGACAACACAGAGGTGAAAAAAGATAAAAAGAAGACAGAACTTCTCTTGTTCGGTTCGTGTCTTCTCTGAGTGTCTTCCTCTGTGTTCTCTGTGACTCTGTGGTTAGAAAAATGAGCGCACCTCGGCGGACGATGTGGACCGATCTGAGCGATGCACAGCTGCTGGCGCAGTGCGAGGTGGACACCTATCGCGCCAGCGGGCCGGGCGGACAGAAGCGCAACAAGACCAGCTCGGCCGTGCGGCTGCGCCATCCAGCCAGCGGCCTTCTCGTCATCGCCGAGGAGAGCCGTTCACAGCACGAAAACCGCGCTCGCGCCCTCCGCCGGCTGCGTCAGGCGCTGTATCTTAAATTGCGGGACGAACTGCCGCCCGAAGCGCGGACGCCGGAACAGTTGGCGGCGCGGCCCGACTTCGGCCCGGCGCGCGACGGCGACGGCCGACTGCACCTGGGACGCAAGGATCCGCGCTATTGGCCGGCCGTCGGCGTGGTGCTCGATGTGTTGCTTGCGTGCGGTGCGCGGGTCAGCGAAGCCGCCGAGACGCTGGGGATCTCGACCGGCAACCTGATCGACTTTCTGCACAGCGAGGACAAGGTGTGGGAGCAGGCCAATCAGCTGCGCGCCCGCTTCGGACTGAAACCTCTCCGCTGATCGTCCTTCGGCAAGGATTCCGTCTCATGACACTCCCTCAGGATCAATCCCTCATGGCCGCACCGTCCGGTTTCACCTGGATCGAAAAACCGCTGCTGGCGGCCCTGGCGCGTCCGTCCGGATCGGAAGACCTGACCTGGCTGCGCGAGCACGGCATCGAGTTGTTGTTGACCTTGACGGAAGATCGGTTGCGCCGCGACTGGATCGAGGACGCCGGCCTGCTGGTTTATCATGAACCGCTGGAGGACATGGAGGCGCCGACGCAGGACCAGCTCGACCGCGCCGTGTCGGCGATCGTGCGGGCCAACGAGCGCAAGATGGGCGTGGCCGTCCACTGCGGCGCCGGACTCGGCCGCACCGGCGTCGTCCTCGCCGCGTATTTCGTGGCTCGCGGACTCAGCGCCGCCAACGCCATCGCGCGCATCCGTCGCCTACGTCCCGGCTCCATCGAGACCGACGAGCAAGCCGCCGCCGTCGAACTGTTCGCCCGCCGCAGACGCCAAGAGGCAGAGGACCAGTGATGGATTCCCTCGTCCGCGAACTGTTCACCGAGATTTGCCGGATCCCGCTCATCGATCCGCATTCGCACATCAACCCCCACCGCCCCGCCGCGCGCAACCTCGATGAGATCCTCGGCTACCACTACTACACCGAGTTGGCCCATTCCGCCGGCATGGATCAGGCACCGCTCGCCGCCAACGTCGATCCGCGCCAGCGCGTGCGGGCCATCCTCTCCCACGTGGACCGCTTCGACAACACGACGCAATACGCCTGGTTCCTGGAGATCGTCCGCACGTTTCTTGGTTTTGAGGGCGCGCGCGTCACCGCCGCCGATGCCGACTTCCTATGGGACGCCGCCGAGCGCCTGATGGCACACCCCGATTGGGAGAACGAGGTGCTGCGACGGTCGAACATCGAGCGCGTTTTCCTCACCAACGATTTCGACGATCCGCTCGAAGGCTTCGACACCGCTCGCTATGTGCCGTGTCTGCGCACCGACGATCTCGTCTTCCATCTCGACAAGCCGGAAGTGCAAGAGCGTCTGGCGAAGGCGACGGGGATCGAGCCCGCCGATCAGGTCAGCACGAGGGCGGCGATCCGCCGCCTGTTCGAGCATTTCACGAAGCACGGGGCGAAGGCGTGCGCGATCTCGCTGCCGCCAGACTTCTCGCCACAGCCCGGCAATGTCTTCTGGTTCCTGGCCGAGAAATGCCGTGAGTTCAAGCTGCCCTTCGATCTGATGATCGGCGTCAACCGCCGCGTCTACAAAGGCGGCGTCTACCAGGGGCAAGATCTGTTCGATCAGCGCACGTCGGTGATCCAGTATGCCGAACTGTTCAACGCCTTCCCCGAAGTGACGTTCTGCATTTCGGTGCTGTCGAGCGGGCAGAACCAGGAGTTGGTTAGTTACAGCTGGATCTTCCCCAATGTCGTTACCAGCGGTCATTGGTGGTACTCGAACATCCCGGCCTACATCGAGACGGATCTTCGAGCGCGTTTGCAGGCGGTGCCGAAGACAAAACAAATCGGCTATTACAGCGACATGTACAAGCTGGAATTCGGTCTGCCCAAGTTCAACATGTATCGCCGCTTGCTGGCGCGCGTGCTGGCCGACGATTTCGTGCGGCCCGGCGTCCTCAGCGAGACGGGAGCGATCGAACTGGCACGCTGCTTGCTTCGCGATAATGTAGAGCGCATCTTCCGGGTCTGAGAGCGCTTGTCGATAAGCCGCGACGCGCAGCGGAGCGCGGGAGTCCCCGCGTTCCGCTGCGCGTCGCCGTTTAATGGGTTTTCAAGAGCAACCATGCTGGACACCTCGATCAGTTTGCTCGAACGACTGCGCTTGCGTACCGATGACGTCTCCTGGCAGCGCCTGGTGGATCTGTACACGCCCCTGGTCCGCGACTGGCTGCGCCGTCACGATCTCGACGGCGCCGACGCCGACGATCTGACGCAGGAGGTGATGCAGGTGCTCGTCCGCGAACTGCCGAACTTCCATCATGACCTGCGTCCAGGCGCGTTCCGCCGTTGGTTGCGCAACGTCACCATCAATCGTCTGCGCATCTTCTGGCGCGACCGTCGCTCTCGGCCGACGGCGGCCGGGGGCAGCAATTTCGGCCACGTGCTCGATCATCTGGAAGATCCCAACAGCGGACTCAGCCGCCTGTGGGACGAGGAGCACGATCGTCACGTCGCGCATCGTCTGTTGGAACTGATCGAACCCGAGTTTGAGTCGACCACCTGGCGCGCCTTTCGCGGTCTGGTGCTGGAGAGTAAGCGCACCGCCGACGTGGCTGCGGAACTAGGGATCACGACCAACGCCGTGCGTATCGCCAAGTCGCGCGTCCTCGGCCGCTTTCGTCAGGAGATCGATGGCCTTCTCGATTAATTTGCATCGGCTTAGTCGTTTTGCTGAAATGATCCATACTCAGCGCGCCTTTCTCTGAAGCGAAGACTGGCGCAGCGCCCATCCCAGTACGACACGAAACCATCCAACAGCCTATTCCAGCAAGCGAGGTGTGTGATGCCGTTCCTTATCGCGTGCCCCAAGTGCAAGCGGAAGCTGAAGATCAGCGATGATGCGGTCCGTTCCGGAGGAGGCGGTCAAGGCCCTGACCGAGGCGCTGAAGGATAAGGACACGAGGGTCCGCATGGAGGCCGCCTCCGCACTGGGGCGGCTCAAGTCTAACGAAGAAAAGAACAAGTAGTCCTCGTTTTTCGCGTTCCCAAGCTCTGCTTGCGAACGCGACGAATACATCCGTGATAAGAGGATGCGTAATGTTGGCCGCGTGAAACTCCGAAACCAGTAGAATGTTTAGCCCGCCGCCGGCCTCCGTCCCGACATCCAGGTCTGACGGTGAGCGCAATCTCAGGCGAAAGGACTCTCATGAAACGCCTCTTACTACTGACAGCTCTCAGCCTCCTGCTGGGGTTGTCCGGATGTGGTGCAGCCAACGAGTCCAGCAAGAACAAGGCCACCGTCCCTGTCCCGGCCACAGCCGCAGATGATAAATCGCAGGCACCCGGAGGTGCCGAGTATACGATCAAGTTCAAGTACAAGGACATCTACAAGGACAGCAACCCTGGCGATGTTGCCCACATAACCGAAACCAAAACATCCGAAGTGACTGCAAAAACGACTGGCACCGATGGCAAGATCCTCAAAGAGGATCACTCCAAGGGTAGCGCGACCTTCGTCTACACCCAAACCATTCTTGAGAAGCCCGACAAAGACAAGCCGCCAACCCGCCTGCGCCGCCAGTACGAACGGGCCAAGAAGAAAGACGGCGACAAGACGACGCGGATGGGCTTTCACGGCAAAACCGTTCTCATCGAAATGAAGGACGGCAAGTGGCAATTCCGGTTCGAGGGCGGCCCGGAGCTGGCCCTGGAAGATGCCATGATTGTGTACTCCGATTTCCATGACCACAAGACGGTGGGGGAAGAGGAAGATGCACTCAAGATGCTGCTGCCGAAAAAACCGGTCAAGGTGGGCGAAACCTGGACTCTCGATGCCGAGACCATCGCCAAGCGGCGCGAGAAAGCCCTCCTGTTCAAGTTGGATTCGGCGAAGGCGGTTGGCAAAGGCAAGCTCCAGCGCGTCTATCTGCAAGACGGTTGCCAATTCGGCGTTCTGGAATTCACCATCGATACTCCGATCCGAACGATGGGGACGGACAAGGCGGACGAGGGCTCCCGTTTCTCCCAAAAAATAACCCTTGATGGCTGCATTGACGGTACTTCCGGAACTCTCTCGACTACCCTTGAGGAGAACAGCACGCTCAGCGGCGAATTGAGAGAAGCCGGCGTCAAGAAAGGCAAGGTGACGATGGACATGCAGGTGAAGGGTCAGATGATCCGTAAAGACCTGAGCAAGAAGTAACCTGGCACTGTGGAGAAGGAGCGTTGACCCGCGTCGAGATGCGCCAGGCAGAGGACGACTCATGCACGATGTCCACGGCGCCCATCCCAGCCTGGATGAGTTGACCGCCTTCGATCGCGGTCTGCTTCAGCCGTCCGAGCGAGATGTCATCGAGCGCCATATCGCCGCCTGCGAGGACTGTTGTCATCGTCTCGAATCGGTGGGCGACGACTCCCTCGTCACGCTGCTGCGGTGGTCCGCCGGAGGGGAGCCGCGCCTCAAACTGGAAGACACCTGTGATGTGCTGACAGCTGACGCCAGCACGCCCCGGAAAGACGACTCGAAACTCGAAACGGCGATACCGGCGGAACTGATCGACCATCCGCGCTATCGCGTCCTCGGCCTGCTCGGCTCCGGCGGCATGGGCGTCGTTTTCAAGGCGGAACATCGCCTCATGCGACGCACCGTCGCGCTGAAGGTCATCCACGAGCGTCTGATCGAACGTGCGGATGCCGTCGAGCGTTTTCGCCAGGAATTGAGGGCCGCCGCCTATTTGTGCCATCCCAACATCGTGGCGGCCTACGACGCGGAGCAGGCCGGCGACATTCACTTCCACGTCATGGAGTTCGTCGAAGGCACGAACCTCGATCACCTGGTACGCACGCGCGGTCCGCTCCCGGTGGCTTCGGCCTGCCACATCGCCCGGCAGGTCGCCCTCGGGTTACAGCACGCCTTTGAGCGCGGCATGGTCCATCGCGACATCAAGCCCGCCAACGTCCTCGTGACGCCGGCTGGAGGGGTGAAGGTGCTCGATTTCGGGCTGGCGCGTTTCGTCCGTGAAAGCGGCGGCTCCCTGACGGTCCCGGGCGCTGTCGTCGGCACGCCGGATTACGTGGCCCCGGAACAGGCGCTCGACTCGCGGCAGGCCGACATCCGGGCGGACATCTACAGCCTCGGTTGCACGCTTTACTTCCTGCTGGCGGGTCGGCCGCCTTATCCCGATGGCTCGGCCCTGCAAAAACTGCTGGCGCATCAGCAGGGCCGGCCGCGGCCGCTCAGCGAAATTCGCGACGACGTGCCCCGCCAACTCGTCCGCGTCCTCGATCGCATGATGGCCGCCGATCCCGCGAAGCGCTATCCGACGCCGGCAGAGGTCGCCGCCGCGCTGGTCCCTTTCCTCAACGGCCAAACCAACCCGCCGCTTCCGCTTTCTGCGGCGCCGGTCGGAGACGACCGAACGAGCCTCGACTTCACCGGCTTGGCGAAGGCGGAAACGGCCGGACCCCAGCGGCCCCAGCGCGGTCGTGCGGCGAACGCGATCCACATTCTCATGACCGTTGTCGCAGGCATTCTGGTGCTTGTCGCGGTGGGAACCGGCGTCCATTGGTGGCATGTGCGGACACAGGAGAAAAAGCCGAACCTGCTCGCTCCCCTCGATGAGCGCGCCGGCGGTCCGTACGCGGACGGCGAGGTGGACCGTCTCGATGCCCGGTCGGGAAAGCTCACGCGGGCGTTGTTCTCCCCCGACGCACGACTTGCCCTCGTGGTCGGCTCGGATTTCGACATCCACCTGTGGAACGTGGGGCCGCGCGGGAAAGCTCCGGGCTGGAAGCAAGGCGAGACAGCCGTTTTGAGAGGGCACACGGGGCGGCCGATGGGATTGGCGTTCGCGCGCGATGGCCGGCACGCCCTGTCCGGCGGCATGGATAAGACCGTTCGCTTGTGGGATCTCAACGAACGGCGATTGCTGCGGACGATGGAAGAACACACGAGTTGGGTGCGCGGAGTGGATTTCGTCGGCGAGGATCTGCGGGCGGTGTCGGCGGGCAACGACGGACGCGTCCTGTTCTGGGACGCGCGCGCCGGCACGCTCCTGCACGAATTCCCCGGTCACGAGGCGGTCGTTTACAGCATCTCGGCCTCGCGCTCGGGCCGATTCGCCGTTTCCGCCAGCATGGACCGCACCGTTCGCGTATGGGACATCGCGAAGCTGCGCCAAGACCACTGCTTGCGAGGTCACGAAGATTCCGTCACCTGCGCCGTTCTGTCCGGCGACGATCGCCACGTTCTGTCCGGCAGCGCCGACAGCACGGCGATCTACTGGGATCTGGAATCGGAGAAGCCGTTGCACGTGCTGCGCGGGCATACGCAAGGCCTCGTCACTGTGGCGATTTCCGACGACAACCGCCTCGGTCTCTCCGGCAGCCTGGACGGCGTCATTTGTCTATGGGATCTGAAAACGGGCGCGGAACTGCGTCGCTACACGACGCCGGGCGGCGCCGGGATTCGATCCGTGGTCTTTTCTCGCGACCTCTGGATCATCTCGGCGGCCGACGATGGCGTCTTCCGGTTCTGGATCTTGCCATGAAAAAAGCCCGCGGCGCGAGCAAGAGATGCCTTGCTCGCGCCGCGGGCTGCCGTCGTCAGGGATGCTCAATCGCCGCCCGGCAGCTTGTCCTCGCCGGAAACGAGCTTGGCGATGGGGCGGATCACCATGTTGCTGACCTTGGTGTTCTTGTGATAGCCCCATTGGCCTTGAATCAACTCGAAGCTCATCAGGCCGACCACGAACAAGACAATGGTACACGGCAGCAGGACGAGGGCGGGCATCACGCCCCACTCGGCCGGCGGCGCGGGAGCGGCGGCGGCCGCCGCCGGCTCCGCTTCTTCCTCCAGCTCCGGCTCCTGATCGAGATCCTCGTCCAGCGCCTCGCCGATGTCCTCGACCCCTTCCTCGTCCTCGGCCACCGCACCGACAGCCCGGCGCTGGACCGTGGCCGCCCCTTCGTCGTATTCCTCCTCGTCCTCCAGCGGAACCACCTGGCTGCCGCTCTCCTCTTCG
Organism: Gemmataceae bacterium; assembly: GCA_036557825.1. GTDB lineage: Bacteria > Planctomycetota > Planctomycetia > Gemmatales > Gemmataceae > JAJPHU01. The sequence goes on along the minus strand of DATBGU010000237.1, from coordinate 6,044 downwards.
CCGTCCAGCGACAGGTCGAACTCCGAGCTTTCCAGGTCGGTGTCGGCCTCGTCCAGGGCCACCGCTTCGGAGCCGGACTCCTCGTCCAGGGCCGGCACCTCGAAATCGGTTTCAAAAATGTCCTGGTCCTCGCCGGACGCCGCGCCCTCTTCCTCGACGGACAGACCGCCGCTCTCATCCAGCGTCAACTCGAACTCGCTGTCGCTGTCGGAGGCGGGGGATTCCATGGCCAGGTCGGAGGAGCCTTCATCGACGGCCAGGTCCGACCCCTCCGAGTCGAGGCTCAACTCGAACTCGCTGCTGCTGCCGCTGCCGCTGTCCGCCGGCGAGGCGTCGTCGTCCGAAAGGCTCAACTCGAACTCGCTACTGGAATCGGGGGCGGACTTGGCGGCCGGGGCCGGCTTGGGTGTGCTGCCGGCGTCGAGGCTCAACTCGAACTCCATCTCGTCGCTGCCTTCCAGCGAGATGCCGCTGTCGGCCGGATCTTGCAGGTTGATGCCGCTGCCGCCCTTGGCGCCGGTCAACTCGCCGAGTCCCACTTCGTCGTCGCCCTTCAGCACCGGCATCTCGTCGCTGTCGAAGACGGGCGAGGAGTCGCCCATCGGCTTCAACTCGAAATCGCTGCTACTGTCGGTGTCGGCCTCGGCTTCCTCGGGCTTGCGCGCGGCCGGTGGGATGGTCGGGCCGTCCATGTCGAGGTCGTCCTCGGACAACTCGAACGGCGAGGTGGTCGGCAGGGCTGGCGGGGCGCCCGGCTTGGGCCGGTGGCGGGTGCCCTTGCTCTTGCCCTTGGCCCTGGCCGCGTCCGCCTTGCGCTGCTCGGCGTCCAGGTCGATCTCCTCCGTCACCATCTGATCTCGGGCGCCCTCCGCCTGCATCTCCTCGATGCGGATGTCGCTGTCCGAGGGTTTCTTGCCCTTGCGGCCGGGCACGTCGCTATCGTGCGGCGTCTTGATGTCGCTGTCGCTGGCCTGGTTCAGCGGCACGATGCGGACGGCGCTGTCGTCCTTGGTCGGCCCGCCCAGCTTCGATTTGCTCGAACCCTTTCGGGGCGGCGGCGACACCGGCGCCCTCGACTTGGGAGCCTTACTGTCCTCCACGTTGATGGAGAAGTCCACGTCGCTGCCGTCCATCACGAGACGCACGTCGCTGTCGCTGGACGCCTTGGGAGGCGACTTGGATGAGCCGGTCTTGCGCGGGCCGCTGCCGGAGCGCGCCCCGGAACTGGCCGGATCCTTGCCGAGGGGTACCTCGTCGCTCTCGTCCGTTTCGAGGCTGAAGTTAAAGACGTCTTTGCCGCCGCCGGCGTCGCCGCCCTTGGCCTTCGCGGCCTCGCCCAACGGCAACTCGGGATCGCTGCCGAAACCACGCTCGCGGGCCATCTCGTCAATTTCCTGAGCGCGGAAGCGCCAGCCGCTGCGGTCTTGAAACGCGCGGATCTCCTTCTTGCGCGCCATCTCCTTGAGTTGTTCCGGATTGATCCGCAGGATCTGCGCGGCCTGTTCCAGCGTATAGTATTGCACCATGGCATTGACCCCAAGCGACCCGAGGCGGAGATAGGCCCATCGTGAGCGGGTGGAATCGCTCCCTCCACGTCTCATCATCGATTGTAAACGGTCCTGCCTTGAATGCAAGGGCGGGAGAAGCCGGGGGATGTGGCGTGAGACGCGCGTTCCTCCCGACGGCGCGTGTTGTCCCGATAATTCGGTCCCCTTGTCCGCGCGGGGGCGCGGGAGGCCGCAAGGAATTCGGTTAAGCACGATGGGGGATGTGCTGGGAGGATGCCTGGTGCCGGCGGCCCAGGCGAGCACGAGAGCGGTTCAAGTTGCCCATCTCACCGGGTCGATAAGCGGACGGGCCGAACCCCTGTACGACATCGGAGAGGGTGCGAGCGATGCGATGGCGCGGCAGTCCGAGTGTTGGTTTGTGGGGAGGAAGCGCCCTGGCCTGGTGCTTGTTCGCCGTCGTGTCCGCGCCGGCGCAGACGCCGGACGCCGTCCCTCCTTCGCTTTCACTCGAACAGCTCGCGTGCATGAACTGGTGCGAGCTTGAGCATTTGTATCGCCAGGCGAGTCCGGGAACGATCCCGGCGGGATACACGCGCGGTCGGGCCATCTACTGCCCCGGCGCCTTGCTGACGCCGGCGCGCGATCGGATGACACGGGCGCTGTGGCACGGCAAGCATTTCTGCCCGGACGACAGCACGCTGACCAATCAGTGGTGCGCCGGCGCTCGGGCGGTGCGGGCGCGGGTATGTTACGGCGAGAGTTGGCTGGACGGCAAGCCGTCCATCGTCATGGATTACCGCGGTACGTCGCGCGTCATCTGGAAGGACGTGCGCGATGAGATCCGCGAGGTCGCCCCCGGCGTATACCTGGGACTGATGTATCGCTGCAAAGCCGGACAGACACACATGAAGATGTTTTTCGCCCTGGAACTGTCGCCGTGCGGTCCCTGACCGGCTCCCCCGCGGAGAACGCCCTGAGGGTTGAGAATTACAAGCATATCGGCGGCAAACACGGTGAATCGTTGCATTCCCCTCTCTCAGAAGGTAGGCTAAGTCGGGAAAGTCGAAGCCCACAACCCTTCATCCGCAAATGTCGCGGGCGCCATCGACTCCCCCTTATGCCCAGGCTCCGACATGACCGCCGACGTGCGAACCTCCGCGTTGCTGGACGAATTGGAGAAGTACAATCTCCTTGCTCCAACCCAACTCAAGGAGGCGCGCAACTTCCCCACCAGTCTTGCAACGGACGCCAAGGAACTGGCGGCGGAGTTGATCCGTCGTGGCTGGCTCACTCCGTTTCAGGTCAACAGGTTGCTCCAGGGCCGCGCGGATAGTCTGACGCTGGGACCATACCGGCTGCTGGAGCGCATCGGTCAAGGCGGGATGGGGCAGGTCTACAAGGCGCGGCACATTCACATGGATCGCCTCATCGCCCTCAAGCTTATCCACGCCGACCATCTGGATCGGCCGGAGTTGCTGGACCGCTTTCGCCGCGAGATGCAGGCGGCGGCCAAGTTGATCCACCCCAACGTCGTCCTTGCTCACGACGCCGGCCTGGCCGGCGACGTCTATTTTCTGGCCATGGAGCACATCGACGGCGCGGACTTGAAAGCGCTCCTCACCCAGCGTGGGCGGCTCGACCCCACTCTGGCGTGCGAGTGCATCCGTCAGGCGGCGCTGGGTCTTCAGCACGCCCACGAGCGCGGCCTAGTCCACCGCGACATCAAACCTTCCAACCTGATGCTGGCGAACGCGGGGAACGTGGTCAAAGTCCTCGATTTGGGACTGGCCCGCCTGCGCAGCCATCGCGATCAGGAGGCCACGACCTCGGGACTGACCGGCGAGGGCGCCATGATGGGCACGCCGGACTACATCGCCCCGGAGCAGGCCATCGACTCTCGCAGCGCCGACATTCGAGCCGACATTTACAGTCTCGGCTGCAGCCTTTATCACCTCCTCACCGGACAGCCGCCTTTTCCGGGAGGCTCGCTGACCGAGAAACTACTCCGTCATCAGCAGGCGGAGCCGCAAGCGATTGAGTCCCTCGCCGGGAATGCGTCCGCGGACCTGGCGCGCGTCGTCCGGCGGATGATGGCCAAGCGAGCGCAAGACCGCTACCAGACGCCTCAGGAGGTCGCGGACGCCCTGGCTCCCTTCGCCTCCTCAGGGTGCGAAAGTCTTGCCGCGCCTCCGAGCATCGCTCGTTGCACCGCCACGAGCGAAAGCGCTGTTGCTCACGCCGTCGAAACAACCGGCCGATCGGGAGCCGCAACCCTGAATCAGTCGGGCGCCTCCTCGCGAACGCGTTCCCTGCGCGTCGGAGTGCGCCGCCACCGCGTCCTTGTTCTGGCGGCCCTGGCCGGGTGTCCGATCGTCGCCCTGATGTTCGTCCTCGGCGTGGGCCTGGTTTTGTGGCGCTGGGTTCCCGGATCGAATCCCCTTTCGCAAGGGCAGAGTGAACTTGATCCCCATCCGCGAGCGGAACCTCTCAATCCCGCAGAGGATAAGCGAGGCGGTTCCAATATCGTCGGTCCGATCGAGGCAGACAAACTGCCGACGATGCCGGCGGATGGACCCGCTCGTCTGCTCAAGGCCCTTAAGGGCCACACGGCCATGATCCAGTGCCTCGTCTTCTCTCCCGACGGCAAGCAATTGGCTTCGGGCGCCGATGACAACCAAGTGCGTCTGTGGGATGGTCTCACGGGCGAAGGACAAGGCAAACCTCTAACACACAGCGCAGCGGTGCGGGCACTGGCCTTCTCCCCCGACGGGAAGCGCCTGGCCGCGGCCGGCTATGACGGGGGTTATGACGCCTCCATCAAGCTCTGGGATCTGGCAGACCGCCGCGAACCGCGGACGCTTCCTTGGAAGAACAAAACAGGTACGCCGTCGCTCGCCGAGGTGCATGGGCTGGCCTTCTCTCCCGACGGCAAACGGCTGGCCTCGGGCGGTGGTCCGTTGCGGCTTTGGAACCTGGACAAGCCGGGTGAACTTGTGGTGCGGACCTGGCAGAAGTCCTTTCCATCGTACTTGTACGGAGTGACTTTCGCCCCCAATGGCAAGACGGTGGCGGCAGGATGTCACGATTGGGGCGGCGACAGCGTGCGCGTGTGGGAGACGGACGCTCCGGGAGATCCGAAGATCCTGCAAGGCAACAAGGACGCGATCGCACTCGGCCATTACGAGATACACGCCGTGCTTGCTTATGCGGCGGGCGGCAAGCTCCTTGTCCGCGTTACCAGCAACGGGCGCATCGGCTTCCCAGCCTCCACGGCGAGCGTGATCGTATGGGACGTCACTCCGGGCGAGGCGTCGTTCGAGTTGCGGGACACCTTTCAGATTCCGGGCGGAACGGTGTTCGCCCTGACCAGCGCCGCGGACGGACATTTTCGTGTCGCGGTGGCGTCGGGCAAACCCGAACGCGGAGGATTTCGGCAGCCGGAACTCATTTCCGACGAGATCCAGATCTGGGACGACGTTACGCGAAAGGTACGTGTCGTGAAGACCGGCCACAAGAGCCACATCACGGCCCTGGCCTTTTCGCCGGACGGCTCGCGCCTGGCGACCGGCAGCGTCGATCAGTCCGTGAAACTCTGGGATCTGACTCGGTGATCGGAGCCATTAGCGTTCGCGATAATCAGTCCATCGCGAACCCTAATGACCCTAACAAGATCTCTCCACTGGTCCTTACAACAAATTCTTCTGTTTGCGCAGCAGCCATTCCGTCGTCAGCAGCAAAATCGCCAACAGGAACAGAACGAAGTTGTTCCAAAGCACATACGGTGGTCCGGGCGCGTTGACCGTGACGCGCGTGCCGCTGGGCAGGTCGTCGAGAAGGTGGTCGGCGTCGGCGATGGTGTAGAAGCGGCCGTGCGATTCGTCGGCGGCCTTTTCCATGTCAGTCTGGTTCATGCGCAGCCGCTCCATCTCGCCGGGCGGCCGCACCACCTTGCACTCGACGCGCGGCTTGGGCGTGGCCGTCGGCTGCGACAGCCAGAACTTGTACTCGCCCTCCGGGGTCTGCGTCAGCAGCGTCTCGTAGGTCGCCCGGCTGCCCTCGACTTTCGGCAGTTGCACCGTGCGTACTTCCGTGTCGCCTGGTTTGTCCGGGTTGCGGCGCTCCACCGTCACCTTGACATCGACCTCCGAGCCGGGCGGCGGCGCGTCGTCGGGGAAGCGCACCGTCATTTTGATCGGCTCGCCGCGCTTGTACGAGGTCTGGCGATCCAGCCGCAGTTCGATGCGGCCCAGCCGCGTGCGGGACAGGTAGCGCACCGTCTCGATCCAGAAACGGTTGTAGTAGGCTTGGTCCTCGCGGAAGTTCCACCGCCACGTCTCGCAGAAACCGAAGAACATGCAGCGGCCGGCGCCGGCGAACTGCTGAACCACCAGCGGCTGTCCGTCCAGTCCCGCGCCGTTGCGCTTGTCGCGGGCCTGCGCCGGTTTCGGCAGCACGGCCAGCACCTCGGCCGCACGCTTGAGTTGGTAGCCGCTCGCCGACCAGTACATCTCCGGCAGGCGGTTCCAGATGGCCTCG
>DATBGU010000236.1:0-46606 GCA_036557825.1 Gemmataceae bacterium | reverse complement strand
TGAACGCGCTGGCCTGGGCGCCGCGCGGCGGGTACCTGGCCGCCGCGATGAGCGACGGCACCGTGCTGGCCCTGGACGGCTCGACGCTCGCGCCGCTCGGCCCGGCGTTCAAGGTCACCGCGACCGGAGCGGCGGAGACCGTGGCTTTCCGGCGCGACGGCGCGACCCTCGCCACCGGGGCCGATGACGGGACGGTGCGGCTGTGGTCGGTTGCCGACCCCGCGCGCCCGGTGCCGCTGGCGACGGCGCACGACAGCGGCACCTACGTCTACACGGTCGCCTGGGCGCCAGACGGCAAGACGCTGGCGGCGGCCAGCACCGATAACGTCACGAGGCTGTGGAACGTGGCCAGCCCGGCGGCGCCCGCCCCGGAGGGCAGGGCGCTGACCGGGCTGCGCAAGTACGCGATCGGCCTGGCCTTCAGCCCCGACTCGGCGCTGCTGGCGGTTGGCAGCGCCGACGGCACGGTGCACCTGTGGAACGTGCGCGACCCGCGACGGGCAACCCCCGCAAGCGCGCCGCTGACCGGCCCGGCCAGCTACGTGTGGGCGCTGGCGTTCGCGCCGGACGGCAAGACGCTCGCCGTGGCGTATGCCGAACACCGTTCTGGGGTCGTGGAGTTGTGGGACGTGGCGGCGCGGAAGGTCCGCCGGCGTTTCGTCACGCAGGGCGGCGGAGGCCGACTGGCGTTCGCGCCCGACGGCAAGTCGTTGGCGACAGGGCGCGACAACGACGCCGTCGTGCGGCTCTACGACGTGGCGACGGGCAAGGAGTACGCCCGCCTCCAGGGGTTGGAGTGGGGGGTAGGCGGCGTGGCATTCTCCGGGGATGGTCGCTACCTGGCCGCGATCAGCACGGGGGCGGCGGTGGTCTTGCTGTGGGATGCCAAAACCGGCCAGGAGTTGCATCGCTTCAAGGACCACAAGCAACGGCTGTGGTCGGTGGCCCTCAGCCGCGATGGCAAAACCTTGGCGACTGGAGACATGGAGGGCACGGTCCTCGTTTACGACACGGCCTCCGGCAAGCACATCGGCACGTTCGCCGATGTCGCTGCCAGTCTGGTGTTTAGCCGCGACGGCCGGACGTTGATCGCGGGCGGAGGCGACGGTTGGGTGGAATCGTGGAGCATCGCCAATCTGCCGCGACCGAAACCGCCGGAAGCGCCGGTCGCCCAGAACAAGCCGCTGCCCCGACCGCTCGCCTTCGGCAAGGATCTGCAAGCGGTTGGCAAGGTCGAGCCGTTCCTGGCCGTCGCGGTCGATCCGCGGGCGGGAAGGGCGCTGTTCCTGGGCCGAGATCGCTTTTTGCGTGTGTATTCGTATCCGGAGTTCAAGGCGGAGAAGGCGTACTGGCTCGGCGCGACGGCGTACCGGGCGACGCTGGATCGACAGCGCGGCATGTTGTACGCCGCCGTGTGCGCGGTGCAAGCGCTGAAGATGGAACGCGACGGCCGAGTCAGCGGGCCTGCCGACATATACATTTACGATGTCAAGAAAATCCTCGCGGGAGAGGATCTCTCCGACCATATGCTGCGGCCGGCGGCGATGGTGCCGGTGAAGGCAGAGCTGACCCATCTGCAAGCGACCGCCGACGCTCGCTGGATCTATTATCTCGACGCCGTCGATTGGAAGGGGGCGCGCTTGGGCCGCATCGATGCCGCGACGCGGAAAGCCGACCGCACCACGACCGTGAGCGATGCGACCCGCGCGTTCGGTCTGGGCCGCGACGGCAAGACGCTCTACATTGGCCGAACGCGACGAGATCCAAAGGCGGGCCCGCAACAGTTGCAGGGCGAGATTCAAGTCTTCGACCCCGCGACGATGGCGGTGCGCGGCAGCATCGACGTGCCGTCGAAGCCGAAGGAGATCGCTGTCGAGGACGAGTTGCTGTTCTTCGGCGGCGAGGGACCGCTCGGCGTTGTGGATTTGCGGCCGGCCAAACCCGCCGTCGTTGCCCACTGGCAAGGACCGTGGTTCGGCGGCCGTTACCACGTCGGCATCGCGCCTCGACGAGTCTACATCGCTGCGAACTCCATCCCGGCGACGATCCGGGCCTTCGATTTTCCGGACAATGCGCCCATCCCGAAAGACCGCCCGCTGGAGGCGGACTCCGTATCTGACGACGGCGACGGCCGCTTGCTCGGTGAATTGACCACTACACCGGATGGAAAATATCTCCTGTGCCGGACGGGTGAGATCCTGCGCCTGGCGCAGCCAGGGATGAACCGCCCGCTCCCGCCGCACCAGCAAGACGAGAAACCCCCCATCGATCCCAAAGGGCTGCCCTGGCATGAGCGCCCCATCCTCACCTCCCCGCGGCGCGGTTTCGTCCAGGCGGTGGCCATCGCTCCCGATGATACGATGATTGCGCTGGGAGAGGCACGCGGCGGCGTTTTCGTGTACGAGCGCGCGAGCGGCAAACCGCTCGGCACCGCGCCCAGCGAGGCCGGCATCGCTTACCTGACGTTCGCCCCGAAGGGCAAGAAGCTCATCTCGACGACGCTGGATCGGGGCGGACAAATCCGCGTCACGGGAAAGGGCACCTCGATCGGCGGTGCGTACGCCTTTTTCCGCGATGTCGCCGGCCACGGTCTGGATTCGGTGACGTTCACGGCCAACGCCCGCGAACTGGCCGGGGCGGGCGGAGCGCAGGGCAAGGACGTGGTGTTCTGGAACGCCGAGACGGGCCGGGGCGTGAAGTCCGTCCGAGGCTTCCCCGATCCGCTTACGGCGGTCGCGCTCTCCTCGGACGGCAAACGCGTCGCCGCCGGCAGCACTGTCGGGCCCGTTCGCCAGGCGGACCTAAGCAATCCGCGCGAGACGCGCACCATGACGGGCCACACGGCCGAGGTTCGCTGTGTGGCGTATGCGCCGGACGGCAAAATACTGGCATCGGGCGGCGTGGATACGACAGTGCGATTATGGGATGCGGACACCGGCAAGGAAGTTCGGAAACTGCGCGGTCATACCAATGTCGTGCTTTGTTTGGTGTTTTCACCCGACGGCAAGACGCTCGTCACGGGCGGCGCGGACGGGACGGTGCGCGTCTGGGACGTGGCAACGGGAAACGAACGCGGCTCGATTCCGGCGCGGCGGCGCGGCGCGATGGTTTACGCCCTGGCCTTCGCGCCGGACGGCCGGACGCTCGTCGCCGCCTGCGGGGCGGAAGTGCGGCAATGGGAGGTAGGACCGGATTAAAAAATGTTTGCAAAGGTGGCTGGAGCGGGGTGATACTACGACATCCCTCCGGCGCGAAGGGTGTCGGACATATCGCTGCCGCGATTAGCATGGCCTAGGTAAGTTGGGGCTGTGGGACGCTGTGGAGGCCACATGCAACAGTTCCTCTCCTGTCCGAAATGTCAGGCGCGGCTGCGCCCACCCGCCAATACGCCCCGAACTCAGGTCCGCTGCGGCAGCTGCGGCCATGTGTTCGCCGTCGAAACGCCGCCGGATGAAGCGCTCGACGCGATACTACTGGAAGACGAGCCGAAAGAGATGCTCGATGCTCTGTCGGCCGACGACGAGCCGTCGCGTCCTCCGCGCGTCGTCCCGCCTACCTTAAGGAGCGTTCATCATCGGCGGGGGTTGCCGGGTGCTTGTTTCACCTGCTGGCCCTGACGCCACTGGGCGTCGCGGCGCTTGGCGCACTCTTCTGTCGCTTCGGCACCGGCTGGATCGGCGGCCTGGTCTGGGGCGCGCTCGGCGGCGGACTCGCCTTGGCCTGCGTGGGGTTGGTACGGCGAACGCAGTGGCCGGGGGTGGTCCGCTTGCTCGGTTCGCTGGGATTTGCGGGCGGCGGCTACTTCCTGCTGCTGATCGCCCTGGGCGTGAGCTTCTGGCAGTGGTGGCACGCCATCGACCCGGCGGACTGGCGCGACTTTTCCCCGCCGGGCAAGCGGTTTCACGTCTCCATGCCGGGCACGCCCGTCCCGCAAGCGGCGCCGCCGGGTTTGGACATCAACCTTCGGGCGTACGCTCTCGAACTGCGTCGCCAGGACATCGCCTTCGCCATCAGTTTCGGCGACATCCCGCCGTGGCAACGGCTACAAGTCCCGGTGGAAGCTCGCTTCGGCAATTCGCTGGCCGGAATGCAAGCCAAAATGCCCGGCAGTCAGCTCGTCGCCCAGAAAGACATCACCCCGGACGGCAGCCCCGGACGCGAATATCACCTGCGCCTCCCGGGCAAGGGCATGGTCGTGGCCCGCGTCTACATCACGAGCAATCGCATCTATGTCCTCGTCATCGCCGGCTCGCGGATCACTCCGGACGCCGACGAGGTACGGACGTTCTTCGATTCGTTCCACCCCGAACCCCCCGACGCGAAGGAGCTAGCGCCGCCGCGCCCCGAAGAGAACGTGTTTCCGCCGCCTCAGCCTCCGAAGAAAGAAAAACCCAAGCCGCCGGACAGCGACGACGAGGAAGATAATCCGGCCCGCAAAATCATCGGCAAAATAGCGCACCCGGTCATTCATCTCGTCCTGGCGCGCGACGGCCACACTGTCGCGGCGGCTTGCGAGAACGGCGTCATCGAACTGTGGGACATAAACCGCGGCCAGCGACAAGCGGAACTCCGCGTGCCAAACTGGACTGTGCCGGGAGGAGCGAACCGGAACACTTGGCTGAAAGTGGCCCTGTCGCCGGACGGCAAGACGTTGGCCGTCGGCACGGTGAAGGGAGACGTTCAACTTTTCGACGCCACGACAGGCAAGCAACTCGCGGTCCTTCTCCCGGCGGTGGTGCCCGATACCACCACCGACTCCGTCGCTTTCAGCCCCAGCGGCCGATATCTGGCGAGTGGGCACAGCCCCAGCGGTTTGGGTTTGGGCCAACCGGCGATTATCCGTCTATGGGACGTGGCGGAGCACCGCCTGGTACGAACGATCAACAGCACCTTTCGCTTTCGGGTGGTGGCGTTGGCGTTCACGCCGGATGGCCGACAACTCGTCAGTGCCAGCAACACGGAAACAGAACTTCCCTGGTTCGATTGCGTCTCCGGCGAGCAACTCAAGCCAATGAAGCTCGACCACACGGTTGGAGCCATCGCCTTCACGGCGGACGGCAATCAATTGCTCTTTAACGACAACATTCAATCGACTTTTCTCTGGGACGTGAAAAAGAGCACGAGTCGGTTCCTTTTCAAAGCCCCGAATAACCTCGCGGCGATGGACATTTCGCCCAACGGCAAATTCGTGGCCACGGCCACGGTGGACGGCGATCTGACTCTGACGGAGACGGCCAACAGCAAGATACGCTGGGAGAGGGGGCGATTAATCGGCCATCGTCGTACCGCTTTCCCGGCTGTCGCCTTCACTTCGGACGGTAAGCGTTTGCTGATCTGCCGGCACGGACGCCTCGACGTGTGGCAATTGGACAAAATGATCCAGGCCACGCCGGAGGAATTGGCCGAGCCGAAAAATCGACCGGCTCTCTCCGAGCCACGGCCGACGCCCGGTGAGACTCCCGCCGGCATCGTCGCCTACGTTCCCGACAAACCGAACGATTTTCGCTTCGCCGTTTCCTCGCTGGCCCTGTCCGCCGACAACAAGACGCTCATCACGGCCAACATGAAGGCGGTGCGCTTCTGGGAGTTGGCGACCGGCCGGATGCGGGCCGAGGTCGCGGATATCGATCCGGTTGCGTTATCCGCCAGCCCCGCTGACCCAGTTGTGGCCGTGGCCGATACCTTCACCGTCCACCTGTACGATGCGTCTACGGCGCGAAAGCTCGGCGACCTGGAACCGGACGAGAAAGCGATTTTGGCGGTGATGACCGATCCCAAGCCGAACAAGGCGACAGTCAGCCGCGTGGCCTTTGCCCCGGACGGCAAAACGCTCGCCGTGGCCTATCAAAGCCATCGCTCGGCTGTCATCGAACTGTGGGACATGGCGACCAAGAAAGTCGGGCGCCGCTTTGTCACCGAGACGAGCTTCGGTCATATGGCCTTCTCTCCCGACGGGCGCACGCTGGCCACGTGCGTTCACAATGACCCCATCGTTCGGCTGTACGATGTGGCGACGGGGAAAATCTTCCTTCGTCTCAAGGGAATCGAATGGGGCGCGAGCAATGTGGCCTTCTCCGGCGACGGCAAGTATGCGGCCGCCGCCGGTACGGGCAGCCCCATGATCCTCGTCTGGGACGCCCATACGGGCCGGGGAGTGAAGTATTTCCGCGATCACGAGAATAACCACCGCGGGCTGCATGTCGCGTTCAGTCCCGATGGGAAAACTCTTGCCGCCGCGGATAGCGGCGGCAAGGCGTTCGTCTACGACATGGCCTCGCGCCGTCGCATCGGCAGTTTCGCCAGCGCGACGCGCATCACGAGCCTGGCGTTCACGCGCGACAACCGGACCTTGATCGCCGGGACGGACAGCGGCTGGGTTGACCTCTGGAACGTGGCCAAGCTGCCGCGCCCCAAACCGCCGGACGAGGCGGTTGTCGAGAAGCCGGCGGACAAGCCGGCCGTCTCGGGCGCCGATCTGCAACCGGCCGGCACGATCGAGCCGTTTCTGTCCGCCGTCGTCGATCCGAAAGCGGGGCGGGCGCTGACGCTGGGTTGGGACCGCTTCTTGCGCGTCTATTCCTACCCCGCTTTCCAGTTCGAGCGCGCGTACTGGCTCGGCGCGACGGCGTATCAGGCTGTGCTGGACCGTGAGCGCGGCTTGCTCTACGCCGCCGTCTGCGATCCGCCGGCGCTCGAACACAAGAAGGACAAACACAACTGGCGACACTCCGTCACCGTCGGTCCGGCCGATCTTCATGTGTACGATGTTAAAAAGATCCTCGCCGGAGAGAAATTATCCGATTATATGCTCCGGCCGACCAAAATGATTCCTCTGAAGGAGCCTTTGCGCCACCTGCTGATGGCGCCCGACCATCGCTGGATCTATTATCTAACGGACGACGGCAAGGAACCTTCGCGTCTCGGCCGGATCGACGCCGCGGCGCACGGTAAGGACCAGGTGACAAAGATAGAGCATTCCAGCGGCGAGCTGCGCCTGAGCCTGGACGGCAAGACGCTGTGCGCCGGTCGAGGCAGCGGCGATCCGAAGCAGAAGAAAGGCTTCGTCGAGGTGTTCGACGCGGCGACGATGAAACCACAGCGGACCATCGAAACGCCGTTCGTGCCGGCGCAAATCGCCGACGGCGGCGGTGGGCGCCTGTTCGTCTGCGGCGATGCGCCGCTGGCCCTCCTCGATACGAAAGACGGTGGCGCCGCCGTCCACACGCGCTTCGATTTCCCCATGTGCGACGGTTACTTGCGCGTCGGCAGCGCTTCCGGGCGACTGTACAGCGTCTCGCCGACCATGCGCAGCATCGAGTGCTACGATTTTACAAACGGCGCGCCCGTCGGCAGGCCGCGGCCGGAGGAGAAGCTCGGCGACAAGGGCGACGGCAGTCTCGTCAGCGATGCCTTGGTGACGCCGGATGGAAAATATCTGCTCTTCAAGGCGGGTGGGGTGGTGCGTTTGGCCGTGCCCGGAGTGAACCGCCCCCTGCCGGAGCCGCCGCAAGTCGAGCCGCGGCCGATCGATGCCAAAGGGTGGCGCGAACACAAGCCCCTGGCGGACCCGAAGAAGGGTTTCATGCACGCGCTGGCCTTCTTGCCCGATGGGGGCCAACTGGCGATCGGCGGCAGTATCGGCCATATCTATTATCACGACCGCAAGAGCGGTAAAGTGCGTGACGACCCTGTCGGTTCCGGAATCGCTTACTTGACGTTTCATCCCAACGGCAAGACCGTGGCTTGTGCCTTTTGGAATCGCTCGGCCCATGTGTTTCCCGTGGACCTTTCCTTCAGGACGGAAGCCGACGCCCGCAACCTCTCTGGCTATGGTCTGGATTCCGTGGCATTCGTCCCCAATCACTCCCAACTGGCGGCGGCGGGAGGAGAGCAGGGCAAGGAAGTGGTGTTCTGGCATCATCACGTAGGCGGCGGCGGTATCGCGAGCAATATCCGGGACTTTCCCGAGCCGCTGACGTCGGTGGCGCTGTTCACCGACGACAAGCGCTGGGCCGCCGGCAACATCCACCTGGCCGCCGGCAGCATCGCGGGACCCGTCTACCAAGTAACCGTTGAAAACCAAGGGAAGGGTGCCAAACCGAGCGATAGGCGGACTCTGGTCGGACACAAAGCCGAGGTCCGCTGCGTGGCTTTCTCGCCCAACGCCAAACTGCTGGCCTCGGCCGGAGTGGACCGCACGGTCAAGCTGTGGGACGCGGTCACGGCCAAGGGCATGCAGACGATGTCCGGACACCAGCACGTTGTTCTCTGCATCGCCTTTTCGCCGGACAGTAAATTGCTCGCCTCCGGCGGCGCTGATGGCGTCGTGCGTGTGTGGGACGTGGCGACGGGCGCGATCCGCGCGACGATGACGCCGCGGCGGCCCGACGCGATGGTCTTCGCCTTGGCGTTCGCGCCGGACGGCAAGACGCTGGCCGCCGCCTGCGGCGCGGAAGTGCGACAGTGGGATGTCAGTGAATGATTTGCGGCTGTCCTTCAGGGCGCTTCGAGGAGGCGTTGAATTTCTTCCCTCGGCATGGATCGGGGATCGTCGCTGCCGCGTAGGAACTGCCAGCCGTCGAGGACGCCCTGCGACCAGGGGATGTCCAGTTTGCCGAGCGCTTCGCGGGCGGCGGCGGCGCTGATGTGATGTTGACGGCAGCGGGCATCGACATCCTCGATGCGGCGCAGAACGGGGACCTGATCGCGCACCGCCTCGAACGGCTGCCAGCCGGTCGGCGAACCGAAAATCAGTCCGCGCGGCATTTGCAGCAGGAAGCACACGCCGATCAGCGCGAACACAAACCGCCGCTGCCGAGCGCTCACTGAGGCGTCCTCGGCCGGCGTGAACCAGCGGCCGGCGCGTCCAGGCAAACCGCCGCAGATGAAGAGGACCAGCCCCAGATGCGGCAACAGGTGATAGCGCGAGAAGGCCGGCTCCACCATCTGCGAATACAGCCAGCCGGAACGCGCGCTGTAAACCAGCAGGTAGCTGCTGCCGATCAGACCCAAGCCCAGGAGCATCAGGCGGCGGTCGCGCGCCTGCCGCCACCACCACGTCCCCAGAACCAGCACGCCGATCAGGACCGGCACGACCAACCATACCGGCAGCGCGATGCCGAAGACGCCCACCACGCCGAGCAGAAGATTGTCCACCAGCGACCGTGCCGTGTAGGCCAGGCCGATTGACGGGTCGAAGGCATCGACGGCGGTTTGTCCGCCGTAATGTTCCAGATGCATGATGGTCTGCGCCGCAAGCGGCAAGCTGACGGCCAGGAACAGTGCGGTGCCCAGAAGCGGCAAAAAACTCCAATGCCGTGCCGAGAACGCGGGGCCGGGTTTCTCATCGGGCGGCAGCAGATACAGAAAGCACAGCGGGCCGGCTAGAACGCCGATGGCGAACCACCCCGGCGCCAGGAGACAGGCGAGGAAGGTCAGGTCGAGGTAGATGCCGCGGCCGGTCTGCCGCCAGCGCTGGGCGGCCAACAGGCCCAGCAGCATCGTGTCGAGGGCGAGGATTGCGAAGCTGGCGGCGAACCACCACACCGCCTGGTGATACACCGTTGTCACGCCAAACAGCACCAGGGCCAGCAGGGCGTAGAACGAATGGCCCGTCTCGCGGCGAACGAAGACGTAGATCAGCGCCAGGGCCAGCAGCAGCGACAGCGGGCCGACCAGGCAGGTAACGATCGGCAGCCGCGAAAGCCGCCCCGCAAGGCATTCGAGTCCGAACGTGAGCAGTCGGCCCAGCGGCATGGTATGCTCGTTCTGCGGCACCCACAAGCCGTCGCGCGTTCCCTCCCAGGTCCACGATTGCGCGAGGATCGGAAAGTCGTCGTAGAACACGACGGGAGCGATCAGCGACCGGGCATACAGCAGAAAAAAGGCCGCGCCGGCTAGGATGATGGGCAGCGCGACTCCCCGGCGAGCCGGCAGGGCCGTCGTGAGGCTGGAGGTTGCGGGAGGCGCCGCGATCATGAGGCGATCCGACAGGGTACCTTGCGAGGACGTGAGGCTCCGATTGTCAATCCGTTCATTCATTCTAACCGCACCGCCGAGAAATCTGTATTTTTCACACCTGAATGCTTGCAAAATGCCTAGCAGACCAGTAGAACACTTGTCAAATCTCTCCCGCGGGCGAGCGGATTGCACGCCAGCCGGCAACGATGTGCAATCCGGGCGATCGACGGCGATAGGACGGGCGGAACAACCCGGCCGAGGAGAGATCTGGGCAGCAAGTTCACGTTATCCGTCCTTGTTTCGCGGTTCACTCGAAAGGCAGGCATCATGGACAGCATTATGGACTTTCTGACGAGTTGGACATTCATGATCATCATGGCTGTCCTCCTCGTCGCGTTGATCGGCGTCCTGCTCTTCCTCCGCAACCGGCGGCCGGAAGATTAGCGCGTCCGTCGTCGTCAACGAAGCAAGCCTGCCGCGCCGGCACGGGAAGGATCTCTTGCCCGCGCGGCGGGTTCGTCAACGCGGTCACGCCAGCGCCGTCGGTTCCAGCAATCGCTCGAGAGTTCGCAGCAGGTCGTCGAACGCCTCTTCGCTCAGCACCGGCGTCGCTCCCTCCGTCGGCAACTCGCGATCCAACTCGACCCAACTGCGACAACCGGCGTAGTCGGCTGTTTCGGTCAGTTCGAAAACCTGCCGCGCGCGGTAGACGCGCACCGGCAGCACGTACAACCCTGGTCCGCGATACTCGAAGCGTGCTTGCACCGTCTCTTGCGACCAGCCGTGCAGTCCCTCCAACCGCCAAGCGCCGACAATGTCGTGGACGTGATAGATCCCCGCCACCTCCGCGAAGTGCGACAAGCGCACCAATCCCGGCGGCGGACAATCCGCCTCCGTCTGCTCCAACAGTGGCACTGTCGGCGGGGTGATGCCGTCCTTCTGCTGATGCACGTAGGTCGGGTACAGCCAGAAGCGCGTGTGTTCGACCCCGAACGCGCCGCCGCGTTCCGCGATGCCGCCCTTGCGAAGGATCAGCGCCTGTCGTCCCTCGGCCAGAGCGCGGCAGATGACGGCCCATTCCTTGAACGCATGGCGAAGGCTGCTCATCACGATTCCTCCTCTCCTTTGGGCTGGCGCATCATCAGTTCGGTGACGGCGGCGCGCGGATCCTTGTTCTCGTACAGGACGCGATAGACCTCCGCGGTGATCGGCATATCGATGCCCATTTGCCCGGCGCGCTCGTGGACGCTGCGCGCGGTGTAGGCGCCCTCGGCCACCATCGTCATGCTCGCCTGGATGTCGGCCCAGCGTTCGCCGCCGGCCAGGCGCTGACCGACGCGATGATTGCGTCCGTGCGCGCTGACGCAGGTGGTGATGAGATCGCCCAGGCCGGCGAGTCCAGCGAAGGTTTTCGTCTCCGCCCCCAGCGCGACCCCGAAGCGCGTCATCTCGACGAGGCCGCGCGTCAAGAGCGCCGCCTTGGCGTTGTCGCCTAGCCCCAGGCCGTCGTTGATGCCGGCGGCGATGCCGATGATGTTCTTGAGCGCCCCGGCCAACTCGACACCGACCGGATCGCGGTTGGTGTACACGCGGAAGCGCTCGGTGCTGAACATCTGCTGGATCTGGCGCGCCAGTTCGAGATCGCGGCTGGCGGCGACGACGGAGGCCGGCAATCCTCGGCTCGTTTCTTCGGCGTGGCTGGGACCGCTGAGGACGGCGACCTTCTCGACGCCGAGCATTTGGGTCACGATTTCGGTTGGCCGCAAGAAAGTGCCGTTCTCCAACCCCTTGGCCAGGCTCAGCACGGGCGGTCCCGCCGCGACGGTCGAGGCGATGCGCGCCAGCGTCGCGCGGAGATACACGGTTGGAATGGCCGCAACCCAGAGATCGGTCCCGGCGACGGCCTGCCGGATGTCCAGGGTCAGTTCGACGGCCGGCGGAATCGGCACGCCCGGCAGCAACCGGACGTTCTCCCGGTGGCGTTGCAAGAGTCGGCCGTTGTCCTCGCGCGCGCTCCACAGCGTAACGCGGTGACGCGGATTCTGGGCCAGGAGCAGAGCGATGGCCGTGCCCCAGGCCCCATCGCCGAGAATGGCAATCGAGATGCGCATGTGGGAACGATTCACTGGGCCGCCGGATGTTATTTCACGTAGGGTGGGCCGACGAAGGAGGCCCACCGGGGCGTGGTGGACCTCCTTCGTCGGCCCACCCTACGATGGTTTCATCATAGTCGCGTTCGACGGAGCAAACCAGTTGGGCGAAGTCGATTGCGCCGGCTGGGAGGGGTGAGCGGGGTTGGCTTTCCCTGGAAAACCGCAAGTCGGGGCTTCTCCGCTGCCGATGGAGAGGGGGAAGAAGATTAGGTCTGTTCCGGTACATCCTCCCCGCGGAGCCGGAAGGGCTGTAGAGTTTTGTGGCCTGGAGGATCAGCAATGGCCGCGCATCTTCGCGTCTATCCGGTGTCGAAGGACGAATTCGCCGTGGAGGGACAGGAGCCGACCGTTCGCGTCAGCCTCGGAGACCTGTTGCCTTTGATTGCTCTCGCGCACCGGCACAATTACCTTTGGCTTCAGGATTTCCTCGACGACGAGGTTTCCATCACCTCGGACCTGTACGAAGTCCTCCGCGCCTTCCGCTGTCATCGCCCCTCCGCCTGAATCGGCGCGGGCGCTCCCCGCCTTCATTCCTTGGTGTCGTCGAGTAGATCGCTGAGCAGTTCCGGTTTGCCGAACTGGCTGAGATCGACTTGGCCGCGCAGTTCGCCCTCCACCAGTTTCAGCCGCGCCTCCAATTCGCGCAGCCGGGCCTGGATTCCTTCCAGCTTCGCCGACAGGTCGTCGCGCGGTCGGGGGCGCGGCACTTCCGGGTAGTTGAGTTGTCGCTGCAAGGCGGCGAACAGGTACAAGGGATCCTTGCCCCGGTTGGCTCCGGCGATGCGCCCTTCCTTGGCGCCGAAGACCGGCGGCAGCGGCGGCTCGTAGCCCGGCTCCTGCCGCCGCCGGTCGCTGACGTACAGTTCCGAGCGCAGATAAACCATCTCGGCGAAGTCCACTTCGCTGATCTGTTGGCGGATCGTCTCCAAAAACTCATGCCACTGCGGCGAGTAGAACGGGTCGGCCCGCATGGCCTCCAGTCCCTCGTTGTAGCCCAGCCGGTTGCGGCACAGCACCTCGAATTGAAAGACGAACAGTCCCGACGGGGTCGGTTCGCCGGCGCGGTACTCCGCCTCGCGCTGCAAAACGAGCAGGGCCGTCTCCATGCTGAAGCGGACTTTTTCGTCCTCGGTACAGCGGACAACGAACGCCTGGAAGGGCGCGAAATAGTGCGGTAGTCGGGAGAAACCGGTCGAGAGCAATCCGCTGTGTTTCACCTCGGCGGTGAGAAACTGCACGGCGTAGGGAAGGTGAGTGGTGGCGAGGATTTCCTGACCGACGTGCTCAAGCACTTCCTGCGTGGCCAGCCCCTCGACGGCCAGACGCTCGCGCAGAACGCGAAAGAGATACGCCTGTTCGATGTATTCTTCTCGATCGAGGATCTTGGCGGTAATCATGCCGCCATCATAACCCGGCGCGTCGGCAATCTCAAGAAGCGCGTCGTCGCGGTTCGGACTCGGACGAGGGCGGCAGCGTCTTGAAGATGCTGCGGATCAACCCTTCGGAAGCCTCTGTATCGTGGGGGTTCGCGGCGGAGAGATCCACGGCGAAGGTGAAGCCGCCGATGCGCAACAGATCGCCCTGGCGCACCGTGGCCTGGCGGACCGGCTCGCCGTTGAGAAACACGCCGTTGAGGCTGTTCAGATCGAGGACTTGCCAGACCCCCTCGCCGAAGAAGAATCGGCAATGCCGGCGGCTGACGTCGGGCAGCGGCAGGCGGATGTCGGCCTGACTGTGACGACCGACGAGCATGTCTGGCTGGGTCAGTTCGACGCTGGCGCCGCTGGGTTGCAGGATGAGCCGCAGCGGAACGAAGTCGGCCGGAACCGGGATGGCCGGACGAATGCGCCAGTGCGCTCCGGTCGCGGGCAGGCCGCCGGCCTTGGCGGACGATTCCGAATTGTCCATGTTTGGTCCCTGTTCCGTTGGCAGGCAGGCGATTTCCTCTCCGTCGCTGCGGCTTATACCAGAAAGAACGTCCGCTGGAAAAGGCGAGTCCGCCGCCGTACATTCTCCCTCTCTTGCCGGTATCGGCTGCGCGCAAAACTCCACCCCTGTCGCAAAGTCCGATAAGTTGGGCGCGGTCTCGCCAGATCGCCCTGTTTTTCCTTCAAGCGGACTTTGCCTCATCGCTGCAATCGGGCACATTTGAGGTTATGCGGCAGCGGAAGCCGGAACCCTCGGCAGCGAGGCCGCCCTGTCGGAATGAGAACCGCTTGGCGAGGAGTCCAGAGATGAGGCTGAAGGTCGCATTGCCGCTGACCGCCGTGCTGGCCGTGGCGGCGCTGGCACCGTCGGCGCGGGCGTCGCATTGCGGCGCCTGCTGCTATCCCGTCCAGTGTTGCAGCCCGGAGCAGTGTTGTGTGCCCACCGTAAGCTACCGGGTCTGCTACAAGACCGTCTACGAGGACCGCACGTGCGTCTGCTACCGTCCGGTCTACCGAACGGTGATGCAGGAATGTCGTTCCGTTTGCTATCGCCCCGTGTACGAGCAGCACTACCGTCAGCACTGCTACACGGTGTGCCGCCCCGTCTACGAGAACTACAACGTCGTCCAGAAATACACCGTTTGCCGGCCTGTCTACGAGCAGCACGTCCGCAAGTGCTGCTACACGACCTACAAGACGTGCTGGCAAGAGTACCAGGTGCCGCAGCACTACTGCACCTATCACCCCGTCTACGAGCAGCACGTCCGCAAGCAGTGCTACACGACGTACAAAACGCACTGGCAAGAGTACCAGGTGCCGCAGCACTATTGCACCTATCATCCGGTGTACCAGCAGCACGTCCGCAAGCAGTGCTACACGACGTATAAGCCAGTCTGGCAAGAGTATCAGGTGCCGCAGCACTCCTGCACCTATCATCCGGTGTACCAGCAGCACGTCCGTAAGCAGTGCTACACGACCTACAAGACGTGCTGGCAGGAATATCAAGTGCCTCAGCACTACTGCACCTATCATCCGGTGTACCAGCAGCACGTCCGCAAACAGTGCTACACGACCTACAAGACGCACTGGCAAGAGTACCAGGTGCCACAGCACTACTGCACCTATCACCCAGTCTATCAGCAGCACGTCCGTAAGCAGTGCTACACGACGTACAAAACGCACTGGCAAGAGTACCAGGTGCCTCAGCACTATTGCACCTATCATCCGGTGTACCAGCAGCACGTCTGCCAGGTGCCGGTCACTTGCTATCGCACGGTCACGGAGCCGCGGCAGACGGTCCGCCACTACTGCACCTATGAGCCGGTGTGGACCGAAAAGCCCATCACGATTTGCACAGGATCCTGGAAAGTCACCCAGCATTATTGCCCCGGTCCGGTCGTGCAGAAGTGCTGCCGGATGCCGGGCACGTGGAGCTTCGATCCTTGCTCGTGCTGCTGCCGTTACTGTCCCGGCCCGGTCGTCAACTACACGGTCCAGTGCCCCGGACACTGGGTGTGCAATCCCGTCTGGGTGCCGCATACCGAAACGCGCATGATTCGCTGCTGCCGTTTAGTGCCGCGCGAGCACTCCCAGGTCATCAACTACACCGTCTGCAAGCTCGTTCCCTACACAGTCATGAAGCAGCACTGCTACACAACGTGCCGGATGGTGCGCCAGGACCACACGCGCATGATTACCTGCCGTCGCTGCTACACGGTGCCGGAAGTCAAGGAAGTCGCCATCCCGTATACGACCTGCCATATGGTGACACAGCAGCATACGCGCATGATTACCTGCCGTCGCTGCTACACGGTGCCGGAAGTCAAGGAAGTCGCCATCCCGTACACGACCTGCCGGGTGGTCACGCAGCAGCACACGCGCATGATTACCTGCCGCCGGCCTTATACGGTGCCGGAGGTCAAGGAAGTGGTCATCCCGTACACCACGTGCCGGATGGTGCCAGAGGAGCGGACCAAGGTCATTCCCTGCACACGCTGCCATTGGGTGTCGGAACAGCGGACTTGTCAGGTGCCGTACGTCACCTGCAAGATGATCGCCGAGGAGAAGGTGAACCTGGTGCCGCGCGTCACCTGCCACATGGAGCAGTACTGCGTCACCTATAAGGTGTGCCGCATGGTGCCGGTGTGCGTGCCGGTCTGTCCACCGCCCTGTCCGGCGGGCGTCCCCGTCGGCCAGCGGATGAGCACCTCGGAATGGTTCGCTCGCGTGAACTACCGAGCCACGCAGGAGAGCAACGGCGTCATCCCGGCGTCCGCGACGGACAGATAAGCGACCACGTTGTAACTCATCTCTGGACGGCCGCTTGTGGCTCTCTCTTGGGCTGCAAGCGGCCTTTTTCGTGTTGTCCTCTGAGCCGTTTGACGGTTAACTTCGTAACTAATGACCTCGGTTGGCGATGCTTCGCCAAAGCGTCGCTGTCGGAACTTTTGCCTGGGAGTAGGAGAGCGGTGATGGAGCAGTCCGTCCGCATCGGCGCGGTCAATTACCTGAACACCAAGCCGCTCATCTGCGATCTGGAACGACTGGCGCCGCGTACGGAGTTGAGCCTGGAAGCGCCCAGCCGCCTCGCCGATCTGCTGGCGGAGGGCCGGCTCGACGTGGCCCTCATTCCGGTCATCGAGTATTTCCGGGCCGGCTGCTACTCGGTCGTGCCGAACATCGCCATCGCCTCGCGCGGCCCCGTGCTGAGCGTGACGCTGTTCAGCCGCGTCTCGTGGACGGGCATCCGCCGCGTCGCGCTCGACGCCGGCTCGCGCACCAGCGCCGCCCTGACGCAAATCCTGCTTCGCAAGCGTTACGGCGTTTCCGCCGAGGTGGTATCGCTGCCGCTGGAGCGCGGCGCGGAGGAGGTGGACGCCGACGCCGTGCTGCTGATCGGCGATCGCGCCATGCGGGCCTGTCTGCCCGGCTTTCAGCACGCCTTCGATCTCGGCCAGGAGTGGTTCGACTGGACCGGCCTGCCGTTCGTCTACGCCGTGTGGGCGGTGCGCGAAGGCGTCGATCTGAATGGCGTCGATGAGGCACTGCGACAGGCTAAGCAGCGCGGCCTGGAGCGCGTCGGACCCATCGCGCACGCGGAGGCGCCGCGGCTGGGACTGGACGCCGGCTTCTGCCGCCGCTACTTGTCGAACATCTTGCACTTTGACCTGGGGCCGCGCGAGCAGGCGGGGCTGCACCACTACTACATGCTGGCATGCGAGCTGGGCCTGGCCCGCCGAGGAGTGAACCTTGAATACTACCATCGGGCGCATCTTGCAGAAAGCCGTTGACGGCCGGCGGCTGACGTTCGACGAGGGCGTCGCCCTGTTCGACTGCCGCGATCTGCCGGCACTGGGGCGCGCCGCCGACGCCGTCTGCCGCCGTTTGCACCCGGAGCCGTACCGCACCTACAACATCGACCGCAACATCAATTACACGAACATCTGCGCGGCCGTCTGCGACTTCTGCGCCTTCTACCGCAAAAGCACCGACGCCGACGCCTACCTTCTGCCGCGCGAGGAGATTTACAAGAAGATCGAGGAAACCATCGCGCTGGGCGGCGATCAGACGCTCATGCAGGGCGGCATGCATCCCAGTCTCAAATTGGAGTGGTACGAGGATCTGTTGCGCGACCTGAAGACGCGCTATCCGAAGTTCAATCTGCATGCTTTCAGCCCGCCGGAGATCTGGCACTTCCACAAGATCAACAAGCTGCCGCTGCGCGAGGTGCTGCGCCGGCTGAAGGAAGCCGGTCTCGGCAGTCTCCCCGGCGGTGGCGGCGAGATCCTGGTCGATCGTGTCCGCGAGGCCATGACGATCAACAAGTGCCTGACCGACGAATGGCTCGAAGTTCACCGCGTCTGGCACGAGCTGGGCGGCAAATCGACCTGCACGATGATGTTCGGCCACATCGAGACGCTGGCCGAGCGCATCGAGACGCTGGAGCGCCTGCGTCAGTTGCAAGACGAGACGGGCGGCTTCACGGCGTTCATCTGCTGGACGTTCCAGCCGGAACACACGGCCATGTCGGACGTGCCGCCGGCGGGCGCGTTCGCCTATCTGAAAACGCAGGCCATCGCTCGGCTGTATCTCGACAACATCGCCAACATTCAGTCGTCGTGGGTGACGCAGGGGTTGAAGGTCGGCCAGTTGGCGTTGTTCTTCGGGGCCAACGACATGGGCAGCCTGATGATCGAGGAGAACGTCGTCGCCTCGGCGGGCACGGTGCATTATTTGACGTTGGAGCAGATCAAGAGCGCCATCCGCGAGGCGGGTTACATTCCACGGCAGCGCAATGTCTTCTATGAGTACATCGACGAAGCACTACCGAGGTGCGAGGAGGCAACTGTGGAACATGCGCACTCCCTTCGCTGAAGCCGTTCCCGCGACAAATCCGGCCTCGATCCACTTTCCGGCGCAATCCAGATCCATTCGCGAACCTTCCCGCTCTCGTCAGTGTCGTTCCTCAACCTTGGGCGGTAGCCCAGGCCGTAAACTCGTTCACTCGTGTGAAAGGACCGTCGGTGGATATCGTCCAGCAGCCAGACCCGCAAGCGAGGCAACAGCTCCCTCCGCTGAGCCGTCTCAAGGTGCATTTACGTCTCCTCCAACTCGGCGGCTCAACCTATCGGCTCGTCACCCTGCGGCCGGCGACGCGCGTCGCGTTCTCCACGAATTACTACCACAACACCTGGCACCTACTCAGCGACATGCCCGGCTCGCGCCTGCTGGCCCGCCTACTCTGGGGGTTGGCCTACCAGCGGCAGCCGAATACGATGATCGTGCTCCACGGCCGCCACTTATTGCCAACTCCCTTCGAGGGCGAGCGCTCGGACCCCTTCTTGCTCATCCCCAGCCACCTTACCGGCGTTGATTCTGAAGTGTTCCGCAATCTCAAGAACCGCTTGCTCCACCTGGGGCAACCTTCCCTCTCGGTTCGTTGGCTAACCTTCGGCCTGGATAAAGCTCTGGAGACCTGGCGGCAAAATGGACGGCAGTGGAAGGAACATGAGTGGCACCGCCTCCGAGACAAGGACCAGGAACAACTCTGGCGACAGGAGCGGATGGGACGCTGTGGCGGTTTCATCTACTACACGGCACCGCCGGCGATTCTCCGACAGCAAGCGCTCACGCTGCACAGCTTGCGCGTCAAAGTGGGGAGTTTCACCACGCAGATGGACTACCACTTTCTCGCTCAGAGGAGCAGCCGTGACTCCTGGAGCGATGGCGAGGTGCAAATCTTCGCCGACTATCGGGATCGCGTCTCGTCAGCCATCGAGGCCCGAAAGGAAATCTTGCCGTACCCGAACCAGCCGGTGCTGTCCGAAACACTCCAGGAAGTCATTTCGAGACGTCGGGATCAGATCAAACACCGAAAGCGCCGCGCCCGTCATCACGCCATCCGAAGTAGGGGTTGTCTCCAATAGTTGTTGCCTCGCTCTTGGCGGCTTCGTTGCCGATGCCGCATGGGGAGAGCAGGCGGACGCCAATCGTCGGGCGCACTGCCGAAATGTCGATCGAGCGCGCTGGAAGGAAAGGCGGCGGACAGACGGCGAGAGGAGCCGCAATCGCCGGAAGCTGTCACCACCAGTTCCCCGTGAGTTTCTCTTGACTCACTTTTTTGCCGTCTTCATATCGGCGGATGACCCAACGTGAATTTTCACCTGGAGGACTCTCCAGTTCGGGGAACGTGCCGTCCCACGGCACGCCGTCGCGATACGTTCCTGTTGTCAGCAGCTTGCCGTCTCCATCCCACCAGCGGGCCTCGCCGTTGAGCTTTCCCTTCTCGTAGATTTCCTCACGCATCTTGCGGCCGTCCCGGTTCCACTGGAGGTATTTGCCCTCTCCCAAACCGTTACGGCACGTCATGAGCGCGGTTCGAGTGCCGTTCTCGGCCCAGTTGGTGAACTCCCCTTCGGCCTTGCCGTGGCGGTACTCGACCTCCCAGAACTTGTTGCCGTTCTTGTGAAATCCAGTGGCCTTACCGTGCCGGATCTCGACTGCGTATTCGACACCCTTCTCGTCCTTCAAAGTCTTGGTGTACGCCAGGTAAACTTCTTTATTGTGGTTGTGGTAATCGTCGGTCCACACTTTCGTGTACTTCCTCACTCGCTGGCCTTCGGCTTCTCGGCCGTCGGCTGACTTCGGTGCGGGGGGTTGACCCGCGAGACTAAGCAGGGTCGCGACCAGACCGAACGTGACGGCCAACGGTATGGACAGCGTTTGAATCTGCCTCATCGTTCACCCTCCGTTTTCGGCTACGGAACATCCAAGAGACATCAAAGCAACTGCATTGATCCTATCCGAATGTCGGCATCCTCGCGCAACAGGGTCGTAACAAGTCTGCCGCTGCGTCGGATATAGCCCGCGACCTCATACGACGGTCAACTGCAGGTAGGCGAAGGTGAAGCGCGCGCTCTCCGGCACCGCGCACAGGATTCTCTCGCCCCGTTTGAGCCGGCCGGAGGCCCACAACTCCTCAAGCATGATGAATAGGGAGGCCGACCCCGTGTTGCCCTTTTTGTCGAGATTGGTGAACCATTTCTCGTAGGGAATCGCGAAGTCCATCGACGCGAGCGCGTCGTGAATGGGCTGCTGAAAGAAGTACGAAGAGAGGTGGGGCAGCAGCCAATCGACGCCGTCTGGAGTCAGCTCGCGCTTCGCGCGGACGCGCTCAAACGAACGCCGCATGGCGTTGCTGACGATGTTTTCGTTGAGCAGGCGCACGTCCTGGCCGATGCTGAAATAACCGTCTTTCCAGACGTGGTCGAGGTTGTCGATCTCGCGCCAGGTCCGCAGAGAACCGTCCTCGGCCTTGACGGCCCCGGCGTACATGCACGTTTCCAGTTCGTTGGCGAACGAGAGGATGTCCAGCCAGTCGATTCGCAGAGAGATAGCGTTCGCGCGCGGCCGAGGTTCGATGAGTACGGCGCCCGCGCCGTCGGAGAGCATCCAGCGGAGGAATTCGTGCTCGAAGGCAAGGTGGGGACTCTTCTCCACGTCGTGCTCCGTCCAGCGCGAGCAGCGCAGATATTTGGCCAGCATTCCCAAGGAGGCCGTCTCCGATCCGGTGATGACCGCGTTGCGGGAAGCGCCGGAGGCGACACTCAGATAGCCGTATTTCAGCGCGGTCATGCCGGCGCAGCACACGCCGCTCGTGGACACCAGTTCGCACGGAGGGCAACCCAGCAACCCATGCACCATGCAGGCGTGGTTGGGAATCAGCTGATCGGGCAGGGACGTGCCGCAACCGAGCAGGTCGATCGTGTCGAGGTCGAGATCGCAGTTCTCCGCCAGGGTATGCACGGACTCCGCCGTCAACTGGGCGTTGGTATGGGTCTGCCGTCCCGTTGCCGGGTCGATGACGTAGTGACGGGTGTTGATCCCGTTGCGGGTGAGGATCATGTCCTTGACGCGGGGGGAACGACCATTGACGACCCCCAGCACGGACTCGATGCGATCGTTCGAGATCGGTTCGTTCGGCAAACACACGCCAAGGCCGGTAATGAATGCGGGCATGTCAAGCGCTCCATAGCGATGAGGATCGGCGGTTTAGCTTGCTCCGGCTGGGGCTGCCGTCTTGCGTGTGATGGACTCGAGCAGACGCGGCGTGAGCGTGGCGATGCTGGCGCCGTCGAGGAGGTCGGAAACCTTCAGGCTCACTCCCAATTCGTGAGTCAGTTTCATTTCGAGGCTGAGGAGCATCAAGGAGTCGAGTCCGAAGGCGTGAAGCGGAGTACTGTCGTCCAGCCGCGTTTCGGCGATCCGCAAGGTGAGGGCGACTTGCTTGCGTAAATAGGATTGAAGCGCGTCCAGGCGCCGCGGTCCCTCAGCGGCCAACAGTTCCGCGCGGTCGAGCACCAGTCCCTCGCCGGAACGTCTGTCCGCTTCCGATTGGGAGAGGGCCGGGCGGGAGGACAGTGGTTGCAGGCGCAGCCCGGCGATTTCGAGCAACGCCGCTCCGGTTTCGTCGAGCAGACGAATGTCGGCTTCCAGGACTTCCGTGTCGATTCGCCGCAGGAAAGCATGGGCCCAGCAACGCGGAGGAAGCCGGCGATGCAGGCACAACCCCATAAGGCCGGTTGGAACCGAGAGGGTCGGCTCGGTCGCCTGGAGAAGTGTCGCCGGCAGAGCGGCGGCCACGAGTTGAAAGGCCGCGTCGAGCAAGGCCGGATGGGCGCGATAGGCATCGACGCGCTGCTCCGCGTTTCGCGGCAAACACAGCAGACCGAGGGCCTCGCGATCGCGCCGCCCTATTTGCTCCACGCACCGAAACGCCGGTCCATAGTGGAGACCGCGCTTCGCCAGGTGTTCGTAGAGCACGGCCGGGTCCATCGCCTTGCGGAGCCGGAAACGCAGATCGGAGAGCGGAGGGCAGCCGATCGACAATTTCTCAATCGACGCGATCCGACCGCGCGCATGGCGGACCCACATCGAATCCTGGTCCTGAGCCGCGCGATCACTATGGATGTCGAACAGCGACGTTTCGGCTACGGGCCTGGTGAGGCTCAGCTGCACGGTTCGCGCGTCACCAGGCGGCAGCAGCAGCATCTCCTCGAACGTCAAGTCGCGCAGGGCCACGCCGTTGATACATCTTTCAGCTTCCGCCGCGGCGAGGGCCATTTCCAGCCATACGGCCGCCGGCACCACGGGGAGATCTCCAACGCGGTGGTCTCTCAGCCACGGCAACGATCCACCATCGAACTTGGATTCGTAGATCGCCGTCGCGGATCGCAGTCGAGTTCCGAGGAGAGGATGCACGTCTCGATCTCGACCATTCCGCGAAGCATCGCTTTCCGTCACGGCGGCAAGGCTGGGTTGTCCGTTTATGGGCAGCTTCCCTTTCGTGTCGTCGCTGTCGGGGACCGGCTCTCTCCAGAATCGTTCGCGCTGGAAGGGATACGCGGGCAGAGTGATGCGTCGCGGCCGCGGTTCGTCGTACAGCGCAGCCCAGTTGACTTCCAACCCTCGGACGTAAAGGGCACCAAGGCTCTCCAGCATTTGCCGGCGATCGTCGCGTCCCTTGTGCAGGGAGGACAGCCATAGTCCGCTTCCCGGCGGCAGGCACGATTCGGCCATGCCCAGCAACGTGGGATGCGGCCCAATCTCGAAGAAGATGTCGAAGCCGAGTTCGTGCAGTGTGCGGACGCCCGCCTCGAACTGGACCGGCTGTCGTGCGTGCTGCCGCCAGTACGAAGCGTCGATGCCGCCCGCGACATCGCCGGTGACATTCGACACGAGCGCGAGGTGCGGCTGCGCGTGGGGCAGCGCGCGTGCCGTCGCTTCGAGTTCGGACAGCATCGGTTCGATGAGCGGAGAATGGAAAGCGTGCGAGACCGTCAACGGGTGGGACGCCACTCCTTCCGCGCCCAGTGCTTCGAGAACCGTGTTGAGCGCCTGCCGCTCGCCGGAAAGGACGGTGTGGCGAGGTCCGTTCAGCGCCGCGACGGACAATAGATGCGCGTACGGTTGGGCGGCGGCGTGAACGCGCCGCGCCTCGGTGAACACAGAGGCCATCGCCCCGCCGGTCGGCAACTGCTGCATGAGGCGAGCGCGCCGCGCAACCAACCGAAGGGCGTCTTCCAGCGCGAGAACGCCGGCCACGCAGGCCGCGACATATTCGCCCAGACTGTGACCGAGAACAGCCGCCGGTTCGACGCCCCAGGCCCGCCACTGCTGAGCCAGGCTGTACTCCAGGGCGAAGAGCGCCGGCTGGGTGTAGGCCGTCTCATCCAGTGGCGACGACGTTCCTTCTTCGGGATACAGGACAGACAGAAGCGATCGGTCCAGCAGCGGTCGAAGCAGTTCGTCGCAGCGCTGCAGCGTCGCGCGGAAGACCGGCTGGCTGTCGAAAAGCCCCTTCCCCATGTTCGGGTACTGCGAACCCTGGCCGGTGAAAAGAAAGCCCACGCGCGGAGCGCGAGCGGCCCGCCGACTGACGATGGAGTCGCGTTCAGCCAGGAACGCACCGAGTCGCTCGACCGCTTCGGCTTCAGTGTCCGCCACGATGCCGAGGCGATAATCGTGGTGGTTGCGCTGGCGGGCAACGCGATGGCAGATGTGCCGCAAAGTCGCGGATCGCTCCTTCGTCTCATCCGACAGAAATTCGCGGTACGATTGGACGACCGCCCGCAGCGCTTCAGGGGTATGGGCAGACAGTGGCAGCAGTTCTGTTTCCAAACTTGGCGAGCGGGGGGCGTCAGCCCCCAGTTCGGAAGCAACAGGGGGCTGACGCCCCCCGCTCGCCGATGGCGGCGGTTCGCCGAGAACGAGGTGGGCGTTGCTGCCGCCGAAGCCAAACGAACTGATGCCGGCGAGGGCGGGACCATCCGGCCAGGGCTGCAAGGATTGCTGTACTCGAAGGGGGAGCTTGTCGAAGGGAATGTGCGGGTTCGGCGTGTTGAAGTGCAGGCTCGGCGGAATCGTCCGGTGGCGGATGGCCAGTGCCACCTTGATTAGACCGGCGATGCCCGCGGCCGACTCCAGATGGCCGATGTTAGTCTTGACCGAGCCGACGGCGCAAGGCTTGTCCGGGGGCCGTTTCTCCACTAGCACCGCGCCTAGGGCCATCGCCTCGATAGGATCGCCGAGCAAGGTTCCGGTGCCGTGCGACTCCACATACTGGATCTGACCCGGCGCGACTCTCGCCGATGCGTAGGCCCGCCGCAGCACGTCCTCCTGCGAGAAGCGGTTGGGAGCCGTCAATCCGTTGGTGCGACCATCCTGATTGATGGCGCTGCCGCGGATGACCGCCCAGATGTCGTCGCCGTCCTTCTGCGCCTCCGAGAGCAACTTCAGCACCGCCACTCCGCCGCCTTCGCCGCGCACGTACCCGTTGGCTGCGGCGTCGAAGGTTTTGCACAGACCGTCCGGCGACAGGGCGGTCAACTTGCTGTAGCCGATGGTCGTCATCGGCGACAGCATCAAGCTGACGCCGCCGACGAGGGCCAGCGTCGAT
Source organism: Gemmataceae bacterium (assembly GCA_036557825.1). Classification (GTDB taxonomy): domain Bacteria; phylum Planctomycetota; class Planctomycetia; order Gemmatales; family Gemmataceae; genus JAJPHU01. The sequence goes on along the minus strand of DATBGU010000236.1, from coordinate 21,608 downwards.
TCCTTTCGCGCCAGGCTCTGACAGGCCAGGTGGATTGCGGTCAGCGAGGACGAGCAAGCGGTATCCAGCGAGAGACTCGGCCCGCGGAAATCGAAGACGTAGGAGACGCGGTTGGACAGAATGCACGGGAACCAGCCGGTGTTCGTGTAACTGTTGATCCGCGCAGGGACGTTGCAGTGCAGGAAGAAATAGTCGGGGACGCCGAAGCCGAAAAACACGCCGGTGGCGGAGCCGCGCAGGGTCGCGGGCGCCAGCCCGGCGTCTTCCAGCGCCTCCCAGCTCAGTTCCAGCATCAACCGCTGCTGCGGGTCCATCTCCAGCGCTTCGCGCGGCGAGATGCGGAAAAATAAGGGATCGAATTTGTCCACTTCATCAAGGAAGGCGCCGCGGCGGGTGTACATCTTGCCGGGGACGGTGGGGTCGGGGTCGAAAAAGGCATCGGCGGGCCAGCGATCGGCGGGCACCTCGCGGACGGCGTCGCGGCCTTCACGGAGCATCTGCCAGAAGGACGCGAGATCGCGTCCCCCCGGAAAGCGACAACTCATGCCCACGATGGCGACCGGCTCCATCTCACTGCTCCTGACAACCATCGAGCGCGGCCCCAGGCGCCGTCGCATCCGTTCCGTTCGCCAAGTTCCTGGCCATCAGCTCGATCGTGGGATAATCCCACACCAGCGTAGGCGACAGAGAGCGGCCGAGCCAGCGTTCCAACTCCCCGGAGAGGCCGACTGCGGTTCGCGAGTCGAGTCCGTAGTCGCTGAAGGTCTCGCGGACATCAATCTCCTCGGGAGCGAGGGCGAGCTGCGCCGCCAACCGATCCACCAGCCAGCTTCGGATCGCTTCCTCCGTCGGCGGAACCGCTGGTATCGCCGCCTTGCGACCGAATAGTCTTCCGAACACGCCCGGGGCGCTTTTCTTGGTGCGGCTCATGGTCTCAGTCGTCCTCCTCGGAGTTGTTTGTCCAGGTGGTAGAGTGGTTAGGTGGGTGTCGTCAACAACCTAACCCCCTGCTAAACTTGGCGAGCTTCTAATGGTTTGACGTGGGCCTCTTCAATCATCCGCCGAGAGGGAAGTTTGACGTCCCAGACAAGCCCCAGCCCCTGCAACAGGCGGATAAACCACATCGACAGATCGGGTTGCCACCACGTTAAGGCATGGGCGGCCGAACTGGGGAACGCATGATGGTTGTTCTGCAACCCCTCGCCGAAGGTGAGGACCGCGACCAGGTAATTGTTGGCGCTGTGGTCGCGGTTGTTGAACGGCCGCGTCCCAAACACATGGCAAATCGATCCCACGGCCCACGAACCGTTGTTGACGAGAAACATCCGTACCAGACCACCCCACAGAAATCCGTTGGCCGCGCCGATCCAGCTGCCGGCGAGCGCTCCTCCCAAAGCCGCGGGCAGCAGCAATCCCAAAATGACCCACGTAAAGTAGCTCTGATGTATCTTGAACAGCGTGCGGTCCTCCATCACGTCCCGCGCGAACCGGGACCAATCGCTGATCTCGTCAGAGAACATCCAGCCGATGTGCGCGTGCCACAGTCCTTGCAACAGCCCCTTCCAACCGGAGCCGTGGAGGTTCGGAGAATGCGGATCGCCTGGCCGATCGCTGTAGGCATGGTGACGGCGATGGGCGGCGACCCAAGTGACGAGCGGGCCTTGAGCGGCCATGGAACCCAGGATGGCCAAACCGATTCGCACCGGCTGACAGGCGCGGTACGAACGGTGCGTGAACAGGCGATGTAGGCCGGCGTGCGCGCCCAACATGCACAGCGAGTACATCAACGCCAAAATGCCCAGCTCAAGAGGGCCGACCCCGTAAACGAGCACTTGATAGACCGCCACCAATGTTCCCAGCAGAGGCAACGCGACAACGACGGCCGCCAAGCGTCGCTGCGTGCGCATGGCTGCCGGCCGAGCAATCAGGACGCCGCGCGGCAAATGCCGTTGGCGAGCCGCTGCAACCAGCACTTCGGCCACCTCTTCGGAGGGATCCAGAGCGGCTACGTAACTGCCGCTGGTCGGATCGATGCCGCTTGGTCCGGGCGCGAGTTCACTCATGCTCTTGCCCTCCCCATCGGTCGGGAACGATGATCCTTCCGTGAGCGCGATCGGCGACCGCGTCCCAACGCGGACTATGGTTGTGCGTCCGCCTCCTGCCCAGGCAGACGGAGGGCTTCGCGGCGCGTCTCGTCCGAGGGGCGCTTCAGATCCCAGGCCAGCCGAAAGAGACGCAGCAAGCGAAGCACCACGGCGCTGGGATCGTACTGCCACCATTCCAGGCCGTGAAAGGCGGAGCTGGGGAAGGCGTGATGATTGTTATGCCAACCCTCGCCGAAGGTGACGATCGCGACCAGCGCGTTGTTGCGGCTGTAGTCGCGGCTCTTGTACGGCCTCGTGCCCCAAATGTGGGTCACGGAGTTGATGGCCCAGGTGCAGTGATGCAGCAGGAACAAACGCACCAGCCCGCCCCACAGCAGACCCAACAATGCCCCCATCCAGGTGCCGCTGATCCATCCGCCGAGGACGGCCGGCACGGCCAATCCCAGAAACAGCCACACGAAGTAGAACCGGTTGACGCGGAACAGGGTGCGATCGCGCAGCAGATCCGGAATCCAACGGCCCCAGTCGGTGATCTCATGCACGAACATCCAACCCGTATGGGCATGCCAGAAGCCCTTGAGTATCCCGCGCAGGCCGTCTCCATGCAGGTTCGGAGAATGAGGATCGCCCTCGTGGTCGCTGTACTGATGATGGCGGCGATGGATGGCGGCCCAGTAAAGGACCGGGCCTTGTGCGGCCGTCGAACCGAGGATGGCGAACAAGGCGCGGATCGGCGCGTACGTCTGAAACGAGCGATGCGAGGCAAGGCGGTGGAAGCCGATGGTGATGCCGAACATGCCCAGCACGTACATGCCGACCAGCAGGAGCAGTTCCGTCACGCCGATCGCTCGCTCCCACAGTAGGGCGATGGCGACGATCAAACCAAGCAGGGGCGTGAGGATCATAATCAGCGCCATGCGGCGCTCCAAGCGGGTCGCCGCCGCGTTGGCCCTGGCGACGCCCGGCGGGAGGATGCGCCGGGGCGTCGCGACGACGGCTTCCGGCACGGGTTGCATCTCGGTCGTCATGGCTGCTCTGCTCCTCGTCTTCCGTCACACGATGAACATCCGAGGCCAATCCACGAGGTCGCGCCGCCGATCCGTGCGCGGTCCCTTTCTCTTACTGGCGCCTTCCTGGTTTGTGACATCGAAAAAAAAGCAATCCCTTTTTTCGGCTCAGTTGCTTGCGAGAATGTCCGGCAAGCCGCCCCGGAGAAACGCCTCCCGGCAAGCGCGTCGTTGGTGCTTGCCGCTGGGCGTCTTCGGAAGGCTGGCGGGACGCATCAGCACAATTTTGGCGACACGCGCGTCGTGATTGCTCGCCACGGCAGCGCGAATCGCCTTGAACAGGGTTCGCAGTTCGGATGAAGAATCGACCTCGCCGGTCGAACGCGAACTGCCCGCGCGCCGTGAGACGTTCGACCAGTACGCGCGTTCGACCTCCGCCACGACGATCAGACGCTCGACACCGTCCTGGTCCACGGAAAAGGCCATGCAGCAACCGGGACGGAGGGCGGCATGGCTCTCCTCGACGCTGCGCTCGATGTCGTGCGGATAGAGGTTGCGGCCGTCCAGAATGATGAGATCCTTCAAGCGTCCGGTGACGAACAGTTCCTCGCCGTTGAGGAAGCCGAGATCGCCGGTGCGCAGAAACGGCCCCTCGGCGGAGTCGGCCAGGAAAGCGACGAAGGTGTTCGCCGTCTGTTCGGGGCGGTGCCAGTATCCGAGCGTGACACTCGGCCCGCGCACCCAGATCTCTCCGACCCGCGACGGTTGGCATCGAACGCAGCTTTCCGGATCGACGATGACGATCTCTTGCTCCCCGATGGACCGGCCACAGCCGACCAGGGTGCGCGCGCCGTGCCCGTCCAGCGCGGCGGGTACGACCTGGCCGTTATCCAAACGCTCCGCCTCGATGTGCGCGATCGCCGGCGGGTTCGCCTTCCAACCGCCTGTGACCATCAAGGTCGCCTCGGCCAGACCATAGCACGGATAGAAGGCTTGACGGCGAAATCCACACGGAGCGAACGCCGACGCGAAGCGTTCGAGCGTATCCGCGCGCACCGGCTCCGCGCCGTTCCAGGCTACGTCCCAGGTGCTGAGGTCGAGCGTCTCCCTCTCCTCTGGGGTAATCTTTTCGACGCACAGGTCGTAAGCGAAATTCGGCCCGCCGCTGCTGGTGATCCTCCACTTCGTGATGGCGCGCAGCCAGCGGATCGGTTGCTGAAGGAAGTGCAACGGCGAGAACAACGTAGAAGGGAAACCGGCGTACAGCGGTTGCAGGATGCCGCCGATCAGCCCCATGTCGTGATAGGGCGGCAACCAACTCAGACAGCGACTCTTCGCGGTGTGCTCGAAAAAGACGCGAATCTGCTCGGAATTGTGCATCAGGTTGCCGTGACTGAGCATGACGCCGTTGGGCGCCCCCGTCGAACCCGATGTGTACTGGAGCATCGCCAGAGAGTCGGCATCGACGTGCGGGCGCATCCAGCGCGCCGCCAACTCGTCGGCGTCCGTCTCCTCCAGGCGATCGACTGCCAGGAGCGCGGCGCCTGCTCCCGAACGATCGCCGGGCAGCAGGGCTTCGACCGCGGGGAGCAGGTCCGACGTGGTGAGCGCCGCGGCGGGTGCGGCATTTTCAAGGATCGCTTCCAGCCGCGCAGCCGTTCGATTGCGTCTCGCCGGGTGCGGCGGGTAGGCGGGGATGGCGATCGCGCCGCCGTAGAGACAACCGAAAAAGGCAGCGAGAAAGTCCAGTCCCGGCCGGTGCAGCAAGATCACCGGCGAACCGGGTGACGACAGGTTGTCAAGCAGCCAGGCGCCGATCGCCCGCGCTCGCTGGTCCAGTTCCGCGTAGGTCAGGGTCGTTTCGTCGTCTTCGCCGTCGAGAAGGAACCGATAAGCGAGGCAGTCGGGATACTCCTCCGCTCTCCAGCGCAACAGGTCCATCAACGTCTCGCCGTGGGGGCGAGAGCTGATTTTCCGGCACACGAGGGCGTCATGTGGAGTCATCGCGCGTCCTGACCGCAAATTGTTGGGGATCTTGGAATGCGGAAAATCGAACCGAGACCCGCAGCCTCACGAACGGCGCGGAGCGGTGTCCGTTGGCGCGGACGATTCTGGTTCGATGGGTCGAAATCTCAGGCTCGAGGAAACCGCCTCGCGAGCCTGAAGAGAGGTAGCCGATCTTCCCTGCGCGTCACCTCCTCAGTCCGCAAGGATTCTACCAGCGAATGGCGCGAAGGCAACGAAAATGCATAAATTGGGTAATTTTTAACAATCGGGGCGACGTGGTTTCCAAACGAGGGAGCCGGGAACGTAAGCGATCGGAGGAACGAACTCCGGTTGCTTACGTTCCCGGCTCCCTCGTTTGGAAACAGGGCGAAACGAAGTTGGCGTCGGGGATGCGGTGCCGGCCATTTGCTTGACAGGAGGGACTGTAAGGCACAATGATAGATGGCTTCGAGATGCGGTTTCGGGTCTGCGTGGGAATCACCTGTGGCAACGGAGACGGCGCGGGAGATGGCATGGTGAGCAAGATATCGCCAACATTGACGGAATTGGTGACGCGCCTCCGCGAAGGTTTCCTCGCGGAGGCACCGGAGCACATTGGGGAGGTTGGTATTCGATCGGACGAGCAACCCTGGCCCCAACGCTGGCCGCGAGACGAGATGGAACTCAGTTATCACTTCCAGGCGTTGCCTCTAGGAACCATTGTGTGGTTTCTGTTCTTCCTCCACCCCGAAGGTCGTGTGCTGCTCTTCGACTTGACCCAGGACGAGGTGGCCGAGGAATCCGACCATGAGTGCGACCTCGCCCATGCGCTGCGACTAGGCTCGAAGCGGTATCCCGAACTAGCCGATTTTATACCGCCGCGACCGCAAGGGGGCACTGTCTGCGCGTCGTGTCAAGGAACGGGCAAAAGTACCGCCGACGATACATGGGTGCCATGTCAGGAGTGTTATGGCCAGGGTTGGTTGAAGGAAGGGCTGGCGGACTTGTTCGCTCGCACGGTCGAAGAGTTGCGAAGCGCCGGCGACGATCGCGAGGCGATCAAGTCCGTCGCCGCGCGTTACCGAGCCGAATGTGTGGGCATCCTCGGCGCGGGAAATCCGGTACAGAGCTACTTTGAGTTCATCCTCCGCCGTGCCAGCTTCGACTCGTCGCAGCGCCGACAGCGGCAAGCCATTTACAAGTCCATCGAAACGGGATAGCCATCCAGCAGCCGGTCTGCATGGATCAGCAAGCGGACGAGTTGTTCGCTTGTCCGTCGTGCTTCTTCATCCGGGTAACGCGGGCTGTGATGAACGACAGTTGCCTGTCCCGGATGCTTTCAAAAAAGGAGCCGCCCCATAACAGGCTCAAACACATCCCTTGGCACGAGGGTTTTGTTAGAGCCTGTAAAGCTGGGAAACGATGGCGACTATCTCAGAAGCGCAGACGGAACTCGACCCGAAAGAGGTTCTTGTACCACACATCGCCCGTCAAGGCGCGGCCGTAACCGACGTAAACATCGGCGCGGTTGACGAAGCCCGGCTGAACCAACTCGCCGAAGCCGATGCGGACGCTAAAAAAGGCATTGACGATGGTGTTTCCCGCCGCGCTGACGGCCATGTTCCCGGCCGATTCCTGGCCGTTAAGCACCGTCCAGCCCACCAACTCGGTGACGGGGGCGATGCGAAATTGGGGTGTGTTGTAGAACAAATAACTGAGACCGCCGGCGTAGGTGAGGACGATGCCGGCGAAGTCGTCATGGACGGTGAAGGGGATGAAATCCTCGATCTCGCCCTCGAAGAACAAGCGCGGCGCCAGCCGCTGGTAAAACAGCAAGCCCGGCTCCAGGTTCCAGTCGCCGCGGCCGAGGCCCAGCGAGGCTTTGCCAGTGGGCGAATAGGTGCGCATCTGAAAGGTCAGCACCCGCGAGGGTTCGTAGATCAGGGCCGCTTTGAAACCGAACTGGATGTCGCTCAAGCCCCGGTTGACCTGCATCGATTGGTCCAAGAAGGTGATATCGACCCAGCGGAAGGGGACGTTGATAAAGGCCGAGAAACGCGGGTGGAAGGCGATCTCCAGATAATTGCTCAACTCCGTGAAATCGACGTTCTTGGCCGCCGAGCCAGGTCCGACAGCGGAACCGGGACCGTTGGGACCGCCTTCATAAAAGAAGTCGGCGCGGTCAGGCTCGTTGTTGCCGTTGGCGCTATCGACGCGCAAACGATACTGGGTGAGCGGGATGGCGCTGTCGATGTAGCCGACGCCGGTGAAGGCGCCTCCCTCTCCTGCCGAACCGTCGGCCCCGCCGAGGCTGCCTACGTCGAAGTTGCTCCCAGCGCCGGCGCTCGTATCCGCGCCGGTGTTCGAGGTGCCAAACATGCCAGCGCCGCTCGGTGTGTCGCTCGGACTGACCATTCCTCCCCCGCCCGGCGTTGTGCTTGGTGTCGTGCCCGGTGTCGTGCTTGGTGTTGTGCCCGGCAGAGCGCTTGGTGGAAAGCTCGGCATCGTGCCGGGCGGAAAGCCGGGTGGAAAGCCGGGAGCGGGGCAACCGGGACCGGAACAGTTAGGCGGCGCTCCGGCGTTGGGATTGACCGAGGGAAAAGGAGGCTGGTAGACCGAGACGTTCGGACTGGGTAAATTGGGGGTCGGGACCGGCGTTTGCGCCCAGACCCTGGGCAGGGCGAAGGCAGTCCACACTGCGCTCGCCAGCAAAATGCTGCCGGATCGGTACGATCCGAAGGGCCGGCGCATGGGTTTCGGGTCTCCTGGAGCCTCCCGCCCGTTCCGCTTGGCACGAGCGGACCCCACTGAGCCGCGACCGGAAGTGAGCGGTGTAACAGCAAGCCCACCGCTCCCTTCCGGTCGCGGCTCGAACGGCATCACGATTTTTATCCGACCTTGGCAACACGAGCGAAGCGGCCTCCTCGGAGGCGGGACGAGAACCGATTTCCTCGGCTTTGTTATCGGCCTGCGGAAAGAAGGAAGTTTAGCGAATAGACGCGCAAAAGCAGTCCTGCCGATGTTGACGAGCCGCGGGGGTCTTCGGGGGTCTCTCCTTCACTTTTCAGGGAGATACCGTCGTAGCCTTCCGGGTTTGCTGAGAAAACCGCGAGGTTGGCCGACTGGCTGGCGGTCGCTGGAGGCGCCCCCGATGCGGAAGGCATGGCCCGCTAGAACAATCCTCGCCGCAAAATTGGACTCGGCCTCGACCGGAATGATACAATCTGTTTCGCGGTCGAAAGACCGGCCACCCATCATCTGCTACAAATCCGCATGCCCGCCCCATCCTTTTCGGCCCGATCCTCATGCCTGCCGCTTGACAATATGCCCTGCGCGGCGCAGGCCCCCCGAACACCAGCAGGCTTGACCCATGAGCGATAAGACCGCAACCGACAAGCCCGACAAGGACATGATGCAACGCCGCGCAGGGCAATTGCGCCGAGCCGGCCTCGTCGCCAACGGCGCGACATGCAGGAAATCGGCGCCGACGCGCTGACGGAGGAGCTATCGCGCGTTGACGCCGGACTGACCCCAGGCGCGCTGATGCAGCAACGCGCCGGCGCCGGCGCTCAACAGCAGAATCCCGGCAACCCGGCCCAAACGAAACGGCAGCTATCCCGATCGTGGATAGCTGCCGTTTATTTTTGTGGTCGCACAGGGCGGTTTTCGCCCGATTTGCTTCCCTCGGTCTAGCCAGTGGGCTACCCCCTCGCTGACCGATTAGACCAAAAGAAAAGTCCGCCGTAACTCCTTGTTACGACGGCATTTACAAGTGCCCCTTGTAGGACTCGAACTTACAACCCACTGATTAAGAGTTATATGTTCATGGTTTTCAGGGGACCGTACTTTACCGGGGAAAACGACGTAAAACCCACCTCCTTAAGCACTTCCTTTCGACCTCGACTTCCCGCTACTTCCCGGCTTTTCCCGCTACTTCCTGAAATAGTGTGGCGATAGTGTGGCGTTTGGCCGTTCCTCTTCGACCTCCTATCGCCTCCCAGCGACCTCCTTTACACTCCATGCGATGATACTCGTGGACCTAGGCCGCTCTTGGACGACCCCCGACGTATCCCCGCCCTTCCCGCTCACCCCGCCGAGCCGTCAGAACTGGACCCTGTTGCCAAACCGGGCTCGCAACAACTCCCGGGTGGCCTCCGTGACCCTGTTCTGGTGAAGGTCCAACCTGGAGAGGCCGGTCAGGTATGGGGACTCGGCCAGAGCCCGGCCTCCCTCATTGTCGATGTCGTTGCCCCTGAAGTTCAAATATCGGAGAGCGGCAGCGAAATGGGAGGCGGCCAGTGCCTCGGCCCCGCGGCCATCCACCTCGTTATAGAAGAGGTCCAGGTGAGTCAGGTGGCCGAGGACTGGCGAGTTCGCCAGCGCCGTTAGTCCTGCCGAGCCGATGCCGTTCCAGCCCAGCCGAACCTCCTTCAGGTTCCCCAGGTGCGGGGCGGCAGCGAGCGCTCGAAGGCCGCCGTCGCGGATGCTGTTATTGTACAGGTCGAGACTCGCCAGGTGAGCGAGGAACGTGGAACCGGCGAAGGCGCGGATGTCGGCGGCTTGGAGGTCCGACCCCAGGCGCAGCGAGGTCAGCCGCCCAAGCCACGGGGACCGGGCCAGGGCACGAAGCCCCTTGATGTCGGCCCCAAGGTCAGCGTGCTGCACTGGTGCGAGTTGAAACCACTGCTCTGCCCGCTCGATGAAGTCGTCGGCATCGGCGGTGACGCCCCAGACGAAGCCACGTCGGAACTCAGCGGACATCTCGATGATGCCGAAGGGTTTCAGCCACGCCTCCTCGTACTCATCCAACAACTCCCCCTCGTTCGCCTCCAGTGCCTGCCGCCGTTCGTCGCGCTCGGGCAGGCGTGCGAGTTCGACCTGGACACGGATGAACTCGGCGCGGGCCACATCGCTGTGCTCTTCGAGCCAGTCGGCGTACACCAGCCGCAGAGCGTCGTCGTCGGGGTTCTCGATGATGGCCTGGAGGAAGGCGTCGTCGTGAGTCATGCGGACCTTTGCCGTGGAATAGAGGACCGCTCCCATGTCACGTCCATGACCAACCACGAGAAAACGACCAACGCCACGGCGGTGAGGAAGCCGAGAGCGTTCGCCTAAAGCAGCCAGGAGGAAGCCCCCAAAGTGTGAGCGAATTACACCAGGAAAGCAAGCCCTCGCGCCAGACCGTCAGGCAGCCTCAAGATGAATGAGGATACCAGCAGGAGCTAGACCAACACGCCAACCAAGAAGGCCAGGGGATGCAGCTGGAGGAGCCAGAGGAACGGTGGGTTGAATTCCACGGCCTGCTCGAACTGCCCAGCCCAGTAAACCTGCGGTTGACCATGCAGCGTGAGAACGCAATCCAGTACACAGAAAATGGCGGGTCCGCAACAGAGCCAGGCATGCCCTCGATTCATCATCGTTGCCCTCAAAATCAAGAGCAGGGACGGTTGCGGCACCATCGCGGTGCTAATCGAAACGTGACCAGTCCGCTTCATGCGAATCGTAACGATAGCAATACCAACCGTAATGGTATTCGACCACGAAGCCTCCCTTCCCCCTACGGTGGTACTCCAGCCGATGCTCGTGCCGACCGCGCTGGAAGGTTGTGCGAACCGGGGCCTCTAGCTCGGCCAGCCTCGCAGGATAGGTTCCATGCTTCTCGCGGTGGAGCTGTATCGCTTCAACTACCTCGTCGGCCGAGCGGCGATTTACGTCGAACTCGTGTTGCCAAAGGTACTTGCCGGCAGAACAACCCAGAAACGGGACCAGGACGGTGTAGGCGGAACAGACTACCGCGACCAAGCGTCGGCGGTTCGACGGCTGGCAGGCATAGGCGAACCCACCCAGGACAGAGATGGCAGCCCACAGGAGAAAACAGGGTAGGAAGGCGAACGGGAGGAGGGCATCATCCCAAGCACCGTCCGAGTTCCGCACGGTGTCGAACAGCATCCACGTCAGGTAAGTGGTGCCTATGCCGGATAGCAGGACGAGTGCTGCCGTCAGGGCGTAACTAACGATATTGCGTTGGTTCACGCTCGGTTCGCTCCTCTTTTTGCCAGGACTGGTTTCGGAACGTCGCCAAGACCTCGAAGAGCGCGGGCATCTGCTCTTGCCAGCCGTGACCAGGGCCGGGTAAGCAGAACAGCCTGGCGGCAGCAAACCTATCTTGTGGCCTCTCGGATGCGGCGCCCAATGCCCAGACGTCTGCGCCCTGCGGGTCCACCAGAAAAGTCAGGTAGACTCGGACGCCAACCGGCGACCAGATGGATTCAAGGGCCCAAATCTCGGCCGCCCACCATTCGTCTTCAAACGGGGATTCAACGGCCACCCGCTGCCAGCCGTGTCGTGACAGTCGCTGGAGCAGGGCATCACGATAGGTCTTCAATGTAGAGCTGTTCATCGGACATTTCCCGACAAAGCAAAGTAGCCGTTGACTGCAAATCCCCCGGCACGAGGCGAGAGGCAGCGGAGCCTAAACCAGGCTCAGGCCCCAGCGTGGGGGTTTACGTTACGCCATTCTAGCCGGCGAACCTTCGGCATCGTCTCCGGGTCAAGAGACCAGGAGGTACGGTCATGTTCATCCGGTTCGTGGTCCCGTCCCGGCACCAGGTCTCTCAGTGTTTGACGGGCATCTTCTACGCGGCCTGCTGGCTCTATGACCGCGGGGAGATGAGTGAGAACGAGCAACACTCGTGTGATGACATCTTGAGCTGGTTCAATCACCATCTTCCCTTTCCGGACAGGTTCTCTCGTTCCGGACGACGGCATGCCTGCGGCAAAGGTATCTGCTGGTTTAAGGACAGCGCCGCCCGATATATCCGAAAGGTGCGCGAATTGGCCACGATGCTGGAACAACATGGCATCTCGGTTGAAATGCTCAGGACGAGTAAGCCGGGCTTCATCGTGTACGAGGATTCGTACCAGATTGTCGCCGTTCCCTTCCGCGAAACCAGGGCATGAGCGGATTCCGCGACCGCTGGCTGTTGCCCGGCTGTCATGGTATTCTGGTCGGTGCAGTGGAGAGGTGAGCGCCGAACGACGCAAGGGTGTTGCCGCCCATATGGCGCTCAGTCGTGAATCCGCTGCCTTGCTTGGTGTTCTGCTATGCGAGTGGTGCTGCTGCGAAGGTTCAAAGTTCTCGGCATCGGCCTGTTGCTGGGAGCAGTCTTTTCGCTCTGGACTGCCGGCCCTATGATGCCCTCGGGAATGCACTTTTCCGCGCGGGCAGAAGTTTGGGCCGCGGTGATGGGTGGAGCGTTCACCGGAACCGTGTGGGGGTTGGCCGCGTTCCACGCATTCATCAACGTGGGCTGGCTGGGCATACTTCTGATACCCGCTCATCCTTTCCGTCCTGGTCTGCTGACAGCGAGCTTGACCATATTGGGCTTTGCCTTGTGGTTTTTCGCCGGGTTTGTCTCGGTAATGGCGGCGGTGTGGGGAGCCTAAAAACATGGCCGATTCGCAAACCCCGTTGGTGGTTTTGGTGAACAGGTGAAGCCCATGACCGAAGCCGAATGGAACAGCTGCACTGACCCGCAGAAGATGCTGAAGTGGCTGCGCCACTCGCGGAAGGCCACCGAGAGGAAGTTGCGGCTGTTCGCTTGTGCTCTCTGCCGACGTGTTTGGGCGGGCATTCCCATCGCAGCCTGTCGTCGTGCTGCCGAGACGGCAGAAGCCTGTGCTGACGACCTCCTCCCCCACTCCAGGATGCTGGCGGCTGGTAAGGTGGCATCAGCATCATGGAGGCGACGTGTGGATGAGTCCATCTGGAGAGATACCCCAGTCTGGGTCGGTCGATACGCGGCCCTGGGAAGTGCGCGCCTCGCTGCGATTCATGCTACGTTCCGGGTCGTGCTGCCAGGGGCTCATTCCGTGCCGGCAGAGCAGGTGGCTGTGACCCTCCGCGAGATTCTCGGCCTTCTGCTTTTCCGCCCGGTCATCACTTCTCCCTTTCTCGCCTGGAATGACGGCATCGTGCGCCAGCTGGCTCAAGCAGCCTACGACGAGCGACTGCTCCCATCGGGCCACCTCGACACCGCCCGCCTCGCCGTCCTTGCTGACGCCCTCGAAGAAGCCGGCTGCGCCGACGAAGAGCTTTTGGGACACCTTCGCGGGCCGGGGCCGCACGTCCGTGGCTGCTGGCTCATCGACCTCTTGCTCGGCAAGAGTTGAGCAGGAAGACAGCCCATGATGGAACAAGAATGGCTGAGTGGCACCGACCCGACGCCGATGCTGAAGTTCCTACGCGGCAAGGCCAGCGGGCGTAAACGGCGGCTGTTCGCGGTGGCGTGCTGCCGCCATCTCTGGCGGCTTTTCACCGACCTGCGTATCCGAGATGCCGTGGAGACCGCGGAGTTGTGGGCGGACGGCCGGGCCAGCCCAGAGGAACTGGCGTCCCATCGTGCGGCCACACGACGGGCCTTGGAGGAAGCCCGCCTTCGCGCACTCCGCGAGGCAGACGGAGTGGGCCTCACCTGGTCTATCTTGAAGTTCCACATCAACCACCAGGCAGGCGCTTTCGAGGCAGCCGCAGATGCCATGTCGGCGCAAACAGCCCATGCCAGCACGCTTGGGGGCCGCTTTCCCGAACGTGCCGCCTGGGGCGCCATGCTGGCGGTCATCCCGGCCATCGAGCTGGGACCGCTTCTCCCTGCGGACGGCTTCCAAGAGGGGTACCTGGCCGGCGCGCGTCTGGTGCAGGCCGCGCTCCTCCGTGACCTGTTTGGGAACCCGTTTCAGGTGGTTTCCGTCAACCCCGTCTGGCTGCTTCGTGGGAGCGGCCGCGCGGGCGAGAGAGGCTGGTCCACGAGCAGTTCGACCGACCCGGACGGCCGGGGGCGTTCGTCCGATGACGGGCTTCTGAGTCACCCACATCTTCAAGAATCGCGGGGGTGGAGAAGTCCCTTCCGGCCGTGGGAGCGCGGGCCCGTCGCGGAGTTGGCCCAGGCCATCTACGACAAGCGCGCGTTCGAGCGTCTGCCGGTCCTGGCCGACGCCCTCGAACAAGCGGGCTGCTCCGATGAAGAGATATTGGGACACCTTCGCGGACCAGGGCCGCACGTGCGCGGTTGCTGGGTCATCGACCTCATACTCAGCAAGAGTTAAGCAGGAGGGCACATATGACTGAAGCCGAGTGGCTGTCCTGTATGGAACCGGAACGGATGCTCCTGTACCTGGGAGAAGGGGTGAGTAAACGCAAGCGCGAGTTGTTTACCCTGGCCTGTTGCCGGCGAATCTGGCACTTGCTTACCGAGGAGCGAAGTCGATGGGCGGTCGAAGTCCGAGAAAGGCATGCGGATGGACAGGCAACAGAACAAGAATTTCAGAGAGCGGTTGAAGTTGCCAGCGACGCCCGACAAGCAGCCAAAGCGCCGTTTCGCTTCGTGGAGCATGTGGATGAACGTGCGCCGGAGTTCGCTCCGGCATGGGCGGCCGCCGCCGTTGCCACCAATTCGCGCACTACCCCTCATTTTGCTCGGCGAGCGGTTGCCTGTGTGGGTGCAAGAGGCTGGGATGCTGCCTATGCGGAGGAGCGGGCCGGACAAGCGATGGTGGTACGAGATATGTTTACCAACCCGTTCCGCTCACTGATGCCCCTCGACCCCGCATGGCTCCAGTGGAACGACAGCTTGCTCGTGAACTTAGCCAGCGCCGTTTACGAGCATCGTTCGCTCCCCGACGGTACGCTGGACAGGAACCGCTTGGCGGTTCTGGGGGATGCCCTCGAAGAGGCCGGCTGCACCGACGCCGAGCTTCTGGCTCACCTGCGTTCGCCTGGCACGCACGTTCGAGGGTGCTTCGCGCTGGATGCGGTCCTGGGGAAGAGTTAGCCGATTCCCGCTGTCCGATGGCGGCATGACAACTGCTGGCAACGGAGTCGGTCGCGGCCTTGTTGCGGGCAGGTGTTCCCACGTTAGTCTGCTGTTCTTGTGGTCTCAGCCGGTTCGTCTGCATCGTAGCGGCTGGGATTGCCGTCGCGGAGGGCCAGACGCTCGACGAATCGCTGTCGAGGGTCGTCGAGGCTGGACCGGCGGATGTATCGCCGGGATTGCTGGGCCAATTGCGGCACGCCTTGAATAGGTAGCCGAGATACTCGCTCGGTACGATGCTGGGGGTCAGATAACCACCGTCAATCCCCCATCAGCTCGATAAGTTCTCGCATACGGGCAGGACCGAGGCGATTGCGGATTTCCTTCACCGTCCGCAAGTCCTTGAAGCTGATTGACTCATGTATCACAGTGACGAGGACCACTTCCGCGACCACTGGCTTCTGACCGGGTTTGCCTTTCTTGCCACTCTCTTTAACCAGCTTGCTCTTGTAGACGGAGATGACCTTGGTCGTCATGTCAACGTCGAAGTTGGCCTTGATGAATGCCTGAATCTCGGTAGGCACGGCCCTATGGCCGAGTTTTGCCAGGGCACGCCGGACGGCTTCCGTCTTGTTCGTCAGTTTCTCTTGCACCTGACTGTTGCCAGCAGGAGCCTTGTGGCCCGAAGAGCCGATTGGTTTTGTCGCTTTTGTCTTCGCCATGTAAGTTGTCCCTTGGCTGAGAATGACAGCAGTCGTCCCACCATGATGATGCCTGAGATATGCAAATAGGCAAGTCGTGCGGATTGACAGGGATGGAAAAAATGGTCGTGCTTGTTCCGATTCTATCGACAATCGTATTGTTCGCCCTGGAACGCGAATCCGTTCAGTAATCTTCCCATCCACAGCTTTCCCATAACCGGGCCGGCTTCTGGACCGACCGCTCGGCAGGCGGTCACTTGCGGGGCTTGACGCGGTGAAGGATGAGGAATTCTTGGTCATCGCTGGCACGAAAAGTTTTGGGACGCTGGCCATTTGGGATTGTGCTGTAGCAGATGAGAAGTTCGTCATTCTTCCACTTGTAGATGCCAAGAAGCGGAAGCGACCCTCGAACACTGACGGTTAAGTACCCTTCGCTCTCGTGAACGATGGCAAAGCCGTGCCAAACCCCTTTCTTCCCCCGCATTTGGAACAGCCCGTCGGTGAGTTGCAATTCGCCGCTGAGGTCGGATGACCCGCCTTCTAAAGTACCTTCCCACTCACCGCTCAAATCCAACCCTGGAGGTTCAATTTCGACCGACACCATCTCCGGCCCATTCCCCGGAACCGCCATCGCCGCCGTCAGCACCAGCACGAGAGTTGACATCCGAATGTCCTCCGAATCAGGTCTGGCCAGCAGTCTACCACGGCGGTCAGGATTTGCCCAGCAGAACTGAAAGGACCAGGCGATTCGGCCACTGGCCGGCACAATCGCCGGCCGTCTCCATCATCGTGATTCAAACCATTATCCTAAAGAATAAGAGTAGGTACAGCCCTCCCCAAAGGACCATACCGACGACGCTGCACACCAGCCCGTCGAAGCTTATTTTCTTAGCCGAAGCGGTGATTCCCTCACCGTAAGGGTCCATCAACCCCGCCTGCATCTTGGCCAAATCAGTCTTGGCCAGGTATCTGATGCACAGGTTAAAAGGGATACCGATAAGACCAGGCGGCCAACACCAAGGAAATAGGGCGAGGCCGCCAAGAGTAAGTCCCGCAGCCGCTAACCACCACAGAAGATTGCCGCGATGTGGCTCACAGTCCCGGCGGAAGCAGCCAGGTTGCTCCCACGGCGGGATGGGCTTGTCTGCCTGGATGCCCTCGCCGTGCTCGTTCATCGCCTCACCTCACGATTTGCCCAGCAGACTATCGACCACCCAGCAGCCGCGGACGTGAACATCTCCCTGCTGACGACAGTGCGAGAGCACGTCCTGATTCGCACACCCGGCTTCTTCTAGCCCATCCGCCAGCACCGGCATGTCGCTGAAGTCGCGGCTGTCGTACATCCGCCGGGCCATTGAGACGAGCAGGCCGTCGTGCCAGGATAGCCAGGTGGGAGAGTTGGTTGTAGGGTGACAGGGATTGCCGAAGATGTCGCGGATGAGGGCACATTCCGCCTTGATGGCCGCTTGCACGGCGGCACGGGATGCTTCGCCTGCCATCCTTCCCACCGCTTTCCCACCGATGCCTTTTTGCCTGTACTCCTTGGCCGCTTTCTTGCTTGTCACATCCTTCGTCGCTATGACGAAAGGCCAGCAAATGTTCCTCGCGGCGTGCCAGGCATTGTCGTAGGCAACCCAATCGGCCCAAGAGCTCGGTACATCGTATCGAGCCGGGTGGAACAGCTTATCCAGGCGGCGGAAAGTCTCCCAGGCGACGGCCAAGTCCTCGGCTCCTGCAAGCCCATCGGCGTCCCGCTCGGCGATTTCGACCGCTTGGCGAGCACACTCATCATCCAACCAGTCCCACCCCCGCCGACAACACGCACAGGCGAAGAGCCGCAGCTTGCGGTCGCTGGCCTTGCCCCGAAAATACTCCAGCATCCTCTCCGGTTGTGTGCAGTCCAGCCATTCCGCCTCGGTCACGGTCTTCTCTCCGCTGGTGCCCTCGGTCGTCCAGCGTGAAGCGTACCCCGCCCTGGCCCGCGTGTCCATCGGCTCCAGTCACGCAGTTGCCCTCCAGCGGATTCGGGGGACGGCTCCGCCGTCAGGGCTGAGCAGGAATGGTAGGATTCGCTTGACGGCGGTGTGACGCATGGCCAGGATAGACAGGCGAAAGGTGGAAAATTACTTGTTCGTCGAAGGAACCGGGGATGAGCGGGTAATTCGGCGGAGCGAGAGGTGACGATGTGCTTGCATTTGGTTGATGCCGATGCGGAGGTCGTCGCGGCGCTGCGCGAGGCCTTCCGCTCGTCCCGCGAGGTGGAAGTTGCGCTCGGCGACATCTTAGCGGTCGCGCGCAACACAGTTGTGTCGCCAGCGAACAGTTATGGCTTCATGGACGGTGGCATCGACCGCGCTTACCTCGATTTCTTCGCGCCAGCTATTCAGGGGCGGGTTCAAGAGGCTATTGGCAAGCGGTCCGAAGGCTATTTGCCTGTCGGGGCGAGTTTGGTCATTCGCACTGGCCACGCGCGGATTCCGTTTCTGCTCTTGGCACCAACCATGTTGGCGCCGGAGGCAGTGACCAGGGATAATTGCTACCGGGCCATGCGAGTCGTCTTGCGGCTTGCTGACTCCCACACCGAGGTCGGGCAGGACATATACTGTCCTGGGCTTGGGACCGGCGTAGGTATGGTTAATCCCGGGGAGGCGGCCGAAGAGATGGCGCAGGCGTACAAGGATTGGAAGGGGAGCCCGAATCATCCGCTACAGTAGACAGCCCACGCGATTGAGGTTCTTCGAGCTTCAGCGACGTGCAGCGTGAGCCAGGTGCTGAGCTTCCTGTTCGGCGACTGAGGGTTTTTCAATGGGCGAGGGCCGGCGTGTCTGGTTGCTGTACCCGGTCGCTGTCCTGTTCATCGCCGATGTCGGATTGACATTAGCGGGTCAGCCGACTGCTTATTGGGCTGGGAACTACGCGACCGCCATCGAGAGCAACCCACTCGTCCGCCCACTCTTGGCCCACTCGCCGGGGGTGTTCGTGGCGGTGGCAATGACTTGGCTGGCTATGCTCTCGGCCGTTATCTTGTGGTGGCCGCTCTGGGCTTGGGGTCGGCGTGTGACGAGGGTGGTCGCGGTGATTTCCGCGCTGGCCCATGCGGTCGCAAGTGCCAGCTGGTTGGTCCGCTCAGGTGGCTGGAACTGGTTGATGGCAGCTATCTATTTGGCTGTCATGGCGGATTTGTCGTGGTGGTGTTGGCGTCGGGCTGGCATCAGGTTGTTGGTGAGCGCCGAATCAGACCCTACAGCAGACCGGCCACGAGAATGAGGTCTTGCCGAGCTTCAGCGCCGTGCCCGCGTGAGCCGGCCGCTGAGCGGGGCGTTCGGCGAAGGAAGCCGCAGATGAGCGACGTTGGCGAGCAAGTTCATTGTGAGAGGCACGGCCCCGCGACGGCTACGTTTGTCTGCCAGCATTTGGTGCGTGGCTCGGGGCTTGGCTTCTTCTCCGCGGACGACCCTGCCGATTCCTACCCCGACGCCTGGTGCGGTCAGTGCGAGGAAGTTCGTGTTCGCGAGGGCGGTGAGTGGAACGACTCCTCGGAAGCGTTTGCCAAGGTCACGCTGCTCTGCCATCATTGCTACGAGATGGTTCGTAGCCGGAACCAGACCGCCAAACAAGCTCCTACAACAGACCGGCCACGCGAATGAGGTTTCGAGCTTCAGCGCCGTGCCGCGTGAGCGGCTGCTGAGCCGGGTGTTCGGCGAAGGAGGCGAGCCGCCGATGAGCAAGTTCGGCTGCACTTGCGGGCACGTCATCCTCGACCAGGCCGACAACCTGCCGTACAAGGGGCAGGTACTCAAGGACCAAGACTGGGAGGCGTTCTTCGCCGGCACCACCGATGCGCTGGTCGAGTTTCTGGCCGGCGTTCGCTCCGCCGACCTCGCTGAGTGGCACCGCAAGTGGCCATTCCTTCGCGGGAAGACCGACGAGCATGTGGCGTGGGCGCTGCTGGGGTGGTTCTGGCGGAAGTTCAAGGTCGATGTTTACGAATGTGAGCAGTGCGGGCGGCTGTGGGTACAGGCGGGGACCGAGTCCGAGCGATTCATCCCGTTCGTTCCAGAGGAGTCGTCGGCTGGTCGGGTCTTGCCATCCGAGCAGTTTCAGGCAAGCAAATCTCGGACTCCGGCCGCCCCATCCGCAGCAGCAGACCGGCCACGTGAATGAGGGGCTTCCTGCTTCAGCGTTCTCCTGCGTGAGCCGGCTGATGAGCGGGACTTTTGGTGAAGAGGGGTGACGGAATGGACGAGCGTGAGCGAGGATTGCAGCCTCTCGAAGATGCCGCGACTGGCTGCACGTTGGTGTTCGTCCCGGCCGGCCCCATGTACCAGCCGTTGTCCGCTCTGGCCGTCCTCGCCGGGCTGTACGGCAGGAGTTTCTCCGGCGTCTGCGAGTGCTATATCCGGCCGGACATCCAAGACGGTGAATACCTGATGGGCGTCGGGCTGGGGTTCGAGGGCGACGTTGCGGAGGACAGCTGGTGGGGCGCCTTCGTGGACGATGTGAAGGACGCTTGCACGGACGATGATGAAGTCCGGCTGGAGCGGGGCGGGTGCGCGTTCGCCACCATCGGTGAACTGAGGGCGGTCATGTTGCACGCCGGGACTGCTGGGTTCGATGCGGGGTCGGCGGTCTGGGTTTCGGACCCAGCCGGCCCTGACCCAGACTCGCCATTCACGGGTCTCTGCCGGCGAATCTCTGGGGATGGGACATAGCTGTCCGGTCGCTCGGAATGACAACACCGAACCATCCGCTTAGCAGACCGACCACGCGATTAACGGGTTGCTGAGCTTCGACACCGTGCCGCGTGAACCGGTTGCTGAGCAAGGTCTTTGGCGGCGAGAGGTGAAGTCGTGGAGCGACGGTCATTGCGAGAAGCGTTGACTGACTGGACCGATTGGGACTGGGCCGGTTATGAGTTGGCCGTATGCCTGGGACTGATTCCTTCCGAGTCGAAAGTGGGACGAGCCAAGCACGTGTTCTGGTCCAGCCACCCGGTCGGTGAAGCTCTCTACCGGACACTCGACATTTTAGTTGGAGTCGGAATCTTGGAGAAGCGGGATGACCCCGATTGTCAGTGCCGATGGAACCCGGCTTTCAAGGGAAGTTGGGAGTAGCGCCGACCAATCTGCTACACCAGACCGGCCACGTGAATGCCTGTGTGTCGAGCTTCGGTACGGTCTTTTCGATGCGCCAAACGCGGGCGAATCCATGAAAGCGGTAGTCTATCGACTCAATCAGCCTGAGGGGCAGGGCAGTTGGCGTCCCCGCAGCTTGACAGACATGCGTGGCCCCGTCTTCCCCGACGAGTACCACGAGTTTCTCACGCTGGACGCTGAGAGCATTGACCACGCCCTTGACCAGTATTCGAGGAGGTTGGGTGATGTTCTTTTCTTGGGTGAAGGCGACGAGTTGTTGGCTTACGTCGTGGGAGTGTTCAATTGCGAAATGGTGAAGTTCGGCCATGAGTGGCGTTCACCGTGAATTGCGGCAACGCACTATCAGTGCAATCCACGAGCATCTGCTCGGCATTATCCGGGTCGTGGCTAGTCCAACAGACCAGCCATGCGATTGAGGGTGGTTCGAGCTTCAACGTCGTGCCGCGTGCGCCGGCTGCGGAGCACGGGGGTTGCTGGAATGATAAGCCTATACGCTCACTACGTTTGGAAACATCCGCCACGCTGCATCACGAGCTTCAACCCGAAGCCTGCTTCTCTCATCATCGGTTGCCGTACTGGTGGATGCGCTGGGAGCAGCCGATGCTTCCCTTCTCAGGGGCCGGCTGCGTGCATGGTGCCGGCGAGGGACTGTTGCTCTGCACGAGCTTCGTGATTGACGGCCGCGCCTCGCGGAGGGATAATTGGATTTGGAGGACCAGTCGTTCGCGGAGGTCTGCTATGCTCCTCTCACTCTCACCTCGCCGCGCCTTCACCCTCATCGAACTCCTGCTGGTCGTCGCCATTTGCGGCATTCTGCTCGGGCTGTTGCTGCCCGCCATCGCAA
>DATBGU010000235.1:0-4639 GCA_036557825.1 Gemmataceae bacterium | reverse complement strand
CTTGGCTTGTGTGAGCGCCGTCCGCAACAGGGCGGCGGTGCCCATGCGCGTCGTCGGCAGGCGGTTGCTGTACGACGATTTGGGCACCTCGCCGAGATTGACAAGCAGGCCGGCCGGGAAACGCAGTGTCATGCTCTCCGCTGTCCGCCCCGATGTGCGGAAAATGCCCGTCTGCCCGGCGATGACGTTGGCTCGGCCCGGCACGGCATGGACCACCGTCACGCCCTCGCGGCACAGAAACTCCAACAGCGGCTCGCGCGGATTGAAACTGTCCATCACGCGCAGGTCCGCCTGGTTCGGATCGCTCATCTCGTCCTGGTCCTGATCGGCGTGGACATTGGCCGCCCCCGACAGACCGACGACGGTATGGGCGTCGATCAATCCCGGCGTCACGACGGCCGCCGTCAGCACCGGCCAATCCTCGGGAACCTTCACGTCCTCCGCGGCGCCGACCGCCTTGATCTTGCCGTCCTCGACGAGGACGACGCCGTTACGGATCGAGCCGTTCGATGCGGTTTCGATGCGTCCGGCCAGGACGGCGAAGCGCGCGGTATTGCCTTGCCACGCCTTCTGATCGCCGCGGCGACGCGGAGCGTCGATGGAGGCTGGGGGCTTGATCGGCGGCGGCGTCTTCGGCAGGCGCTCGCCTTCGCGCAGAGCGAAGCCACCCGCCTGATACGACCAGTCCTTCTGTCGGCCGCGGTCGAAGACGCATTTGCCGTCGATGTAAGTTTGCAGCACCTGCGTATAGACACTGAACGGCCGGCCCGACAGCACGACGAAATCGGCGTCCTTGCCTTTCTCCAGCGAGCCGAGCCGGTCGTCGAGGTGCAGCATCTGCGCGCCGTGGATCGTCAGGGCGCGCAGGGCGGCGCCTTCGGACATGCCGCCGCGCACGGCGATGGCTCCCGTCCGCAGCAGGAAGCGCGATTCGGTGATGGAATCATCGGTGTTGATGGCGACCTTGACGCCGGCCTTGCTGAGAATGGCGGCGTTCTCTTCGAGCAGTCCCGCCACTTCGAGCTTGCCGCCGGGGCTGTCCACCAACGTCAGCGATACCGGGATTTTCTCGCGGACCAACTCCTCGACGATGCGATACCCCTCGGTGCAGTGCTGCAACACCAGCTCGAAGTTGAACTCTTTCGCCAGCCGAATCGCCGTCATCAGATCGTCGGCGCGATGACTGTGGAAGTGGACCGTGCGTTTACGCTGCAACACCTCGACGAGCGGTTCCAGGCCCAGATCGACCTCCGGCGGCGTCGCGTCTTTGCCGTCGGCCTTCGCTTGCCGATAGCGTTCCCATTGCCGTAGATAGTCGCGCGCCTTGGTGAACTGTTCGCGCTGCAAGGCGGCGATCTTCATGCGCGTGGCCGGGGCCATCTTGCGGCCCTCGAAGTTGAAGCGCTTGGGATTTTCTCCATTCGCCATCTTCAATCCACCGAGAACGGAAGCCGAGCGCACGCGCATGTCCTCGATGGTACGGCCGCGCAGCTTGACGTAGACGGTCTGTCCGCCGATGACGTTGGCCGATCCGGGCATGATGTTGGCCGTGGTGACGCCGCCGGCGACGGCCATGCGAATGCCGGGATCGTCCGGCTGAATGGCGTCCAGCGCTCGCAGCGCCGACTGCACCGGCCCGCTGCCCTCGTTGCCGTCGTTGTGCGCCGGAACGTGCGGACGCGCCCAGATGCCGATGTGCGAATGCGTGTCCACCAGGCCGGGAACGATCGTCTTGCCCTGCAAGTCGATGATCTCGGCCCCTTCGGGGATGGTCGTGTCGCCGTCGGCGCCGACCGCCAGGATCTTGCCCTTCTGGACGATCAAGGTTCCCTTGTCGATGGGGTCGCCGGTCGCGGTCAGGATGCGCGCGCCGCGATAGGCGATCGGCCGATCCGCGGGGACGTCGCCGCTCATCGCCAGGGCGGCAACCAGGGACAGGGGCAGAGCAAAGAGCATCAGACCGGCAGGACGCATTGTTGATCTCCACAGGTGAGGCGGACCGGGGCGTGCGCGTCAGGATAATGGATTTTTCGCAGGAAAGCGAGAAGACATCGCTTGGGAAGGAGCATCGGCGAGGGTCTCGATGGATTCCGCTTCGCCTTCTTTCTGTGGCGGCGGGGCGCCTCACGATGGGTCCGTCGAGGGGGAGCGGTCTGGTGTTCTCTTCGCCGCGGGGGAGCTGAATGCGGTCGGCGGCGGAGAAGGGGCCAGGGCATCGAGGGGACTGCGCACGCCGGCCGCGCCGATCTGGCTGACGTGCGTGTAAATCATGGTCGTGCTGACATCGGCATGGCCCAGCAGTTCCTGCACCGTGCGAATGTCGTAGCCCAACTCCAGCAGATGCGTGGCGAAGCTGTGCCGCAGGGTGTGGCAACTGACGCGCTTGTTCAATCCCAGCGTGCGAACCGCCGTGATCACGCCTCGTTGCACGGCCCCCTCGAAGACGTGATGTCGCCGCCATTCGCCGCTGCGTGGATCGCGCGAGAGTTGCCGCGATGCAAAGACGAACTGCCATTCCAGCGACGTGGGGGCGGCCGGATACTTGACGGCCAGGGCATCCGGCAGAGCAACTCGACCCAGGCCGCGCGCCAGATCGCGCTCGTGCCGGACCTGCCGTTGCCGGACCTGCTCGACCAACCGCTCGCGCACGCCCAACGGCAGCATCACCACGCGGTCCTTGTCGCCCTTGCCTTGCCGCACCACCAGTTGCAGCCGGGCGAAATCCACGTCCTTGACGCGCAGCCGGCAACACTCCATCAACCGCAGCCCGGCCCCGTACATCAGGCGCCCCATCAGCCCGTAAGGCTCGTCGGTCGGCAGCTGATCGATGGCATCGAGGACAAGCGCGACCTCCTCGCGGGACAGAACCACCGGCAATCGCCGCGATCGCCGCGCTCGCACCGCGTCGAGTTCCGATAGCTGCAATCGCAGCACATCGCGGTAGAGAAAGAGCAGCGCGCTGAGGGCCTGGTTTTGCGTGCTGGCCGAAACGTGGCGCTCGACGGCCAGGTGCGTGAGGAACCCCTCGACCTCCGCGGCCCCGAGCAAGGCGGGATGCCGGAAGCCCTCGTCCGTTTTGTGAAAGCGAATGAACTGCTCGATCCAGCGGAGGTAGCACTGTTCGGTGCGATACGAGTAACGCTTGACACGGAGAGCCTGACGCACCTGTTCGAGCAGTTTCATGGGAGTCTCCCCTGCTGGTATTCGCCGGTTGCTTTATCTCGAAGACAAACGACGAAACACCCGACCCTGATGAAGATTGCGCCGCCGCCCTCCCTCCGATCCGTGTGGTGTTATGCGGCTGCCAGCTGTTGTTATCGTGTTATGCGGCTGGGAGCCGTCTAACATCACTTGTGTATCACTGGTGAACGAATTTATACTCCGCGAGAGACGGCGTCAACAACAAAAAGGGCAGATAAAGGGGAAAAAGAAAGTGTTATCTGTAAGTCTCGTCGGATAAAAGAGTTGTGATTGAATAGCCAGAGAAAGATGGTGTGACGGCGCCTCGAAACGAGAGCCACTTCTTGCTTGACAGCGGCAGCGCAGACGACCAGGATAGATAGCTGAAAGGTGTAGAATTACTTGTTCGGCGAAGAAAACACACCAATGGAACAACAACCGAATACCTCCGGCTCGTTCGACTGGTCGAGCGTTGCTCCCAAGAGCGTTGCTCCCAATGCTGAGCACTACCAATTGGCTCTGCATGAGTACAACGCGGGACGGTCCTTCCCAGAGATCGTGACCCGCCTGCAAGAGCAAGGGTTGTCTTCGGAGTTAACCCCGGAAGTGACCACGGCTGTGGCGAAGGACCGCGCGTTCTATCTCTACTCGGCCGGGAAGAGCCGAGCCGAGGTCGCCTCCGTTCTCTTTGCGCGGGGGTTGAGCAGAGTCGACGCCAAACAAATTGCCGCTGCGGTCGATCAGTCGAGGGAGAGAGCATTTGCGTCAGCGGGGATGGGGAAGTGGCAGATCCGTTCGTTAGTAACGGGCGGAGTGTGTCTGATGGCCGGGCTTGTCTTGTATAGTTTGGTTCGCTTGGGTGTGATGCTTGTTCCGGGCGAGTTGGTAGCGGTGTTACTGGGTGCCGGTCTCCTATTATCAGCCTACGGTGGAGTATACGTCGTGTTCCGCGTTAGGTCGCTTTAGCGCCGAACAATTCGCTGCAGCAGACCGGGCGGCCATTACGATTTTTCGAGACATGACGCTCAGTCCGTCCGCCCGGCTGCTGAGCTGTGTCGTTCGGCACCAGGAGGGACAAGCCTTGGGCTGGGAGAACCGCTATACGCTGCCCTGGAATCGGCTTGATCTCCAAAAGATCGAAGCAGCGATGAAGCACGTGTCCGCAAGCTTGTCTCAGCGGAGAACCAAGCTCGTCGTACACGAGCCCGACCGCGTTTCTTGCTTCTTTGAGGTGTCTCCTGCTGACGAGCGACGATGGGATGTCCTGGGCGACCTGGAAGCCCGTTTTGCCGAGGAGCATATTGCGGAATCGGATACGGGCTGGATCGAGGTGGAATTCTGCCATTACCCCCCAGACGATAAGAGTGAGTTCAAGGGGTGTACGGAGTTCAAGTTTCGCTCAGGGCGCTCGGGGAATGGTATTTATTCGGGCTGCGCAATGGAGATTACGGAGAGGTTC
>DATBGU010000234.1:0-10181 GCA_036557825.1 Gemmataceae bacterium | reverse complement strand
CCGTGCTGCCATCGGCATTGGTGGCGGTGATGGTGACGGTGCCGTTGTTGGACTTATCGCCAGTGCCGCTCCAGCTCCAGGTGCCGTTGGCATTCTGCACTACTGTGCCATAGCTGGCGCTCAGGCTCACGGGGTCATCGTTGTCCGACCACGTACCGGTGTTGGTGGCCGCCTGATTCTCGGGCGCTGTGACCGCACTCTTGTCAGCGCTGACCGTAGGCGCTACATCGGTGAAGGAGACGCCAAAGGAAGTGGTGGACTTGCTGCCATCGGCATTGGTGGCGGTGATGGTGACGGTGTAGGGGTTGTTCTCATCGCCGGTGCCCGACCAGCTCCAGGTGCCGTTGGCATTCTGCGTCACCGTGCCATGGTCGGCGCTGAGCGTGACGCTGTCATCGTAGTCTGACCAGGTGCCGGTGGTGCTGGCGGCCTGATTCTCGGGCGCCGTCACACTGGACTGATCGGCGTTGACCGTGGGGGCTGCGTCGGTGATCGTGAAGGTCACGGTATTCGAAGTACTACTGCCATCGCCACCGTTGACGACGTTGACAGAAACTGTGCCCTCTTCGGCCACGTCGCTGGCCGGCACCGATGCGTTGAGTTGTCCAGTACTACTGTCGTAGGAGGTCGCCAGGGCGCTATTGTTCCACTGCACGGTTGAGTTTTGGTTGAAGCCGCTACCGTTGACAGTAAGGGTAAAGGCCCCGCTTCCTTCGACAGCCGAATTTGGACTGAGACTCGTGATTGATGGCGCCGCATTATTGACGTTTTGCGTGACGGCACTGCTGGTACTGCTATCAAATCCGTTGGCGGAGGGCATGTACACGGCATAGATCGTGTGGCTGCCGACCGACAATGTCGAGGTGGCGAAAGTCGCGGTGGCGCTGTTGCCGTTGCCGCTCAGTGTGCCAGATCCCAGTAAGTGGGATGAATCGTCGATGACCTCGTAGAAATCCACGCTCCCAGGGGGGGAGCTATTGGATTGTGTATTTGTAACAGTGGCCGTGAATGTCACCGACTGACCGTCGTTTGAAGGATTGGGCGATGCTGTTACCGTCGTGGTGGTCGGATTGCTATCCTTAAACGTCTCCGACGCGGTCCGCCCCGATGATTCGCCCGTCGCACTCAGTTGCAGGGTGTCGCCGAGCAGGTCCGAGGTGCAGGTCCACGACGTTTGGATGTTCCCGTTGGTGTCGGCGACGACGGTCCAGGTCGGCGGATTGCCAGCGGGGGTGCCCGTGGCCGTGTTGACCACCTGTAGATCCACGCTCTCGCCGGCCTGGAAGCCGCTGCCGGTGATGATCGCCGTTTGGCCCGGCGAGTAATCGAGCTTGTCCGTCTGCACGGAGGTCGCAAACTGGCCCCCCGTGCCGGGGAGGGCGAACGCAATGACGTTCGGTCCCGGCGTGGCATTGACCTGCGTGATGCAGGAGCGGAGGTCTCCGGAGTTGGCGCAGCCCGACCCGGTGTCGCCGACATTGACGACGAAGAACGTGCTCAGGAGGGTACGATCCTCAAGCGGTTCCAGGCAGAGCGTCCAGGTCCGGCTTCGCCGGCACGTCGGCTTCCTCGAAAGGATACGGAACAAGTGCTTCAGCCAGGAACGGCAAGCGGCAGCAATCATGCTCCGCTCCCTCTCCCGAAAGAACTGTCAGAGACGTGTCACGAGACGAACGTCGCTTCTCATTCTAAATCCCTGGCTGGCAAAGTCCAGTCATCGACTCTCATTCTCGTGAAATCGCGCGGAGCGGAGACTTGCTTTCCCGTGAGGCGGCGGCGATAATGTGAGGGTTTCCAAAATGAACCTCGATGGGAAGGGAGTCAACCTTTTCGCCCTCGTCCCTCCCCAAACACGCCTTGCGAGCCGAGCCGGGGAGGTGTCCGGATCACTCGATGTTGAGGGATCGACGTGGAAACTCATGAAAGGGCGCAACCGAAAGAGCGGGAGAACCTGGCCGAAACACTCGACGATCCTCGCCGCCCCGAGGTTTCCTCGGTCGTCTCCGCCTCGCTCACGCTGGACGATCCGGCGGATAAAACGGATGGTCCCTCCGCGCGCGCGGATGATTTGTTGGTGGTTACCTCCGTCGTTCCGGTGCGCCCTATCTCTCAAGATGCGCCGCCCGACTGGACAATAGACCCCGACGCCGTTCCGACGATCGTGGCGGGGACAGGGGAGACGGCGCCGCCTGCCCGGATTCCCGGCTACGAACTCCTGGGGAGCCTCGGCCGCGGGGGCATGGGCATCGTCTACAAGGCCCGGCAAGTCTCCCTCAATCGCATCGTGGCCCTGAAGATGATCCTGAGCGGCGAACACGTTCGCCCCGATGCGCTACAGCGTTTTTACAGCGAAGCCAAGGCCGTCGCGCGGTTGCAGCACCCCAACATCGTCCAGATCTACGAGATCGGCCATAGCGGCGCTCACCCGTACTTTTCCCTGGAGTATCTGGAAGGCGGAAGCTTACAGGAGCAACTTGCCCGCATTTCGCAAACCCCGCACCAGGCGGCGCAGCTGATGGAGACGCTGGCTCGCGCCGTCTATTACGCCCATCGGCAGGGGATCATCCACCGCGACCTCAAGCCGGCCAACATTCTGCTGGCGGCGGACGGCACTCCCAAGATCACCGACTTCGGCTTGGCCAAACAGGTCGAGGACGACAGCAGCCAAACCCGAACCGGGGCCATCCTGGGAACGCCGGCGTATATGGCCCCGGAACAGGCGCAGGGCGGCGGGCGCGCGATCGGCCCAGCGGTGGACATCTACGCCTTGGGGGCCGTCCTCTACGACTTGCTGACCGGCCGCCCGCCCTTCGAGGGGATCACGGTTCTCGACACCTTGCAGATGGTGCAGTTCAAAGATCCAGTGCCGCCTCAACGACATCAACCCTCCATCCCCGCCGATTTGCAGACCATCTGTCTGAAGTGTTTGCACAAGGCCCCGGCCCGCCGTTACCTCACGGCCCAGGACCTGGCCGACGATCTTCGCCGTTTCCTCGACGGCCAGCCGATCCAGGCCCGCCCCACGCCCTTGTGGGAGCGCGGGCTCAAATGGGCTCGGCGACGCCCGGCGCAGGCCGCCCTTCTCGCCGCCGGCGCGGCGATTCTCATCATTCTGATCGTCGCTCTCATCCGCGAGACGAAGAACCAAAAGCACCTGACGGAGTTGGCCCAGGCCGAACTCGTCCGCGAGACGAAAAACCAACAGCACCTGGCGGAGTTGGCCCAGGCCGAAAGCGCGCGCGAGAAAGAGCACACGGAGGAGATGCGCAAGAGCCGCAATCAGGCGTGGCATCAGAAGGAAATCGCCGAGACGAACCAGCGTGAGGCTCAGCTGCAAGCCGCCCGCGCCTCCCGATTCACGGGCGACATCCAGGAAGATCGCGGTATGCACGAGGAAGCCCGGGGAGCCTACAACAAGGCCATCGACCTTTACGAGAAGCTCCTTGAGGGACCGTCCCCGCCCGCTTCCTTACCGGCCGAGGTCGCCGGCGTGTACCTTAATCTCTGGACCGTGCTGGCCGCCGCAAGGTCGTTCGGCGACGCCGAGAAAAAGCTCGACCGCGCCTGTGAACTTCTCGAACCGCTCGTCACCCAATCCGGCGGCGACGACACGGCCAAAGGAGAGCTGGCCCGGTGTTACAACAATCGCGGCATCCATCTCCAACTTCAGGGAGAGCCAACCAAGGCCAGGAATAGTTATGAGCAGGCATTGGCCCTGTTCCGCCGTATGCGTCCCGAAACGCGGGAACGTCCCGCCTACCTGCTGGAAAGGGCGCGCGTCGAAAAAAACCTTGGCGTGCTCCATCAACAGAGCAACGCCCCGCAACGAGCCGAGCGCTGCTACCGCGACGCTCTGAAAAATCTGCGCCGGCTGGTCCAGCAAGAGCCGGAAGTTGTCATCTACAGCAACGAGCTGGGGCAAGTGTTCCTCGATCTGGCGGGCTTGTTGGCCGACCGCGGGGATGCCGAAGCGGAAGCGTTTTACGATGAGTCCGTGCGGTTTTTCGACACCCTAGCGCGGAAGTCCGATGCCATTCCGGACTACCGCTATCTGCTGGCCCTGGCCCGGACCAACCGCGCCGACATCTGCCGTCGAAGCGGCGAGCTGGCGAAAGCGCGGGAAGACCTTTTGGAGGCGCGCCGCCTCCTGAAGCGGTTGCACGACGATTCCCCCAGCCGCGTGGACTATGCGGTCGAGTTGGTCCGGACGCTGAACCGTCTCGCCGCCGTCCAGGAGTCCGGTGGGCGACAAGATGAAGCCGGTCCGACACGCCAGGAAGTCCTTGCTCTGTACGACGGTTTGCCGGTCCAGGCAGCCAGATCGCCGGCCGCCCGCCGGGAATGCCAGCTTGCTTGCGACGCGCTCCTCGCCTGGCATGATCGGCAAGCTCGTCTGCTCGGACAGCGCGGGCGCGTCTCGAAAGTTGTCGAGCACTTGTGGCAACTGGTTGCTCTGCGGACGAGGCGTTTGCAACTTTTTCGGTCGGATCCCGCAATCGTCGAGTCCGTGTCGATGATCTCGGCTGGTCCCGTTCATTGGGCCTCCGGAGCGGCGGCCTGTATTCAGCGACATCACCAAGAGGAAACGCGCCGCGAAGAGTTGGCGCGCAGCCGTGTGATCCTGGTGGAATTGCTCCTCCAGCAGAAACAGTGCGAAGAGGCCGCTGAAGTTCTCCGCGATCTTGCCGCGCCGCCGGACGCCCCCGCCACCTGGGAGGGATATACCCGAGCAGCCATCTTGGCCGGTCGCTGTCTGAGGCAGATGACGGCGGAGGAGGGCGTTTCCGAAGCGGGGCGGCGGCGGCGCGTGCGCTCCTTCGCCGAGCCAGCTCTCGTTCTGCTCCGCCGCGCCGCCGAGCCACGTGAAAGAGACTTGCCTGTCTTCCTCGCCAACGATGCCTTCGCACCCCTGCGTACGCTCGAAGGATATGCGGCCCTAGTCGAGGAACTGGGGGGAAAGCCAGGGAGGCGCCCGCCCCTCCTCCCCGAGCGTTGATGTCCGCAACGATTCCAAGTGTTCACGACGGCGTTCCTGTGCCTTTATGGAGTGCTTCCAGCATCGGTGTTTCCTCGCGCTGGTCGAGGAGACGATGGCCTACAAGGGATACGTCAATTGGCGTTTCAAGCAGAGCATGCCAGAGTCCGCCAAGTACCGATACATCTGTCGCCCTCGGCCTACGACAGCCACTCCCGCTCGGGCGTAAAGAAGGAATGGGTTCCTTCGGGCAGCACGGTTGATCTGCCCCCAAACGATCTCTCTACGGGAGTTGGCGCGCGAGGGTGTGAGGGCGGCTCGCTCCGCAATGTCGGGCGCAACGGAGCGCAACAGAACAACACCCGACCGACGACCCTTTACGGGGGCGGGCCAAGCACTGCCTCAGCTGAATACAAGGGCCTTTCGGCCCAGGGTTGCGGTTTCTTGGGAAACTGCCCGCCTAGGCTTGCACGATCCGGTGCTTGCGCAACTTGGCGAGCAGCGCCCTGGTCTGGCCGTATTTCAGCTTGCGGAACGGCCAGTCGAAAAGGTGGACATTGACATCGATGATGTCCGGGGGCGAACCCGCAGGTCGTCCGACTCCGCGCTGTGAACGGCGCCCGACGCCGCGGCAACAGCAGTGGAGAGCAACGTCCCTTTCACAAATCCGAAGCGGGTCAGCTTGCGCATGTTGGAATCGACCGTGCATCGTCCTGATTTGTCAACGGATGTCCATGGCATACTGCGCATCCGCCGCATGCAGCCGTTCATTTCTCGGTTGTGATTCGAAACGATTGTGTTGCCGTTCCTGCCTTTTCCGTTGCGACGCCAAGGACCGCCTCGTGTCCCCAGCTCAGACGATCGGCGTCCAACCGCCGAACGGCCCGCTCCAGAATGACCGAAATTACGACATCGGCTTTCCCGACGGCGTCGGGGACACCGCGGAGAACGCCGGTCGTTTCGTCGATCCGAAGCCACGACGGTCCCTGCACAAGGGCGAATCGGGGTTTCTCGGTGTCCCAGAAGTTCGGGCCCTCGCCTCGTAGCCGCAGGTCTCCCAGAGAGCGAACCGTGGCAACCTGATACCGGTACTCCCCACCGAACTTGGCTGATTCCACAGGCGTGGTGTAGATGAAAGGACGCGGGGCGACCGCGTAGTCGGAAGCTCCGCTCCGCTTGCCCTTCTCGTCCACCGCCACCACCCGGTAGAAGGCCTTGTTCGCGTTCGGAAGCGCCAGCCCAGCGCCAAGCACAACTAGCTCGGAGTTCGAAGTTTCCGTGACGAAGTTGGCCGGGGATATGGCGGCCACTTCCTTGGAGCTGCCGACGATCCGCTTGTACGGGTCGTCGCTGATCGAGAACCCTTTTTCATCGCTGCCATAGATGCGATACTTGACCGGCTTGCGCCCCGCCGAATTGGGTTTCCAGCGAAGCAGCACCTCGCGGTGGTTACCCGGCTTGGGTTGTAATGTCACATCGGTGGGGTGGCTGGGACCGCTCGGTGTGAAGCTCCAGGTCTTGCTCCACGGGCCCCATACGCCCTTGTCCGTTTTGGCCCGTACGCGCCAGTAGTACTTCTGTCCGGGCGTCAGCAGGCCGACGTGCGGCACGCGGTAGCGCGCCTTGCCGCGCTCCGCCGTGTTGCTAATTAGCTTTTCGAAGTTGGAGGAGAGCGGCCAGGCCATATCCGCGCGGTCGGACAGCTCGAAATGGTAGTCGTCGATGGCGTCCCCGGAAGCGATTTGAGGAGCATTCCACTGAAAAACGATATCCGTTCCGTCCGCCTCGCCGCCTTCGGTCGGAGACATGGGCGCCGGTGGTGCGGCCGGCGGTCGGAAAAGCGACCGTTCCACCCATTCATGGGTGATGCGAACTTTGCGGCCCCCGCGGGACTCGTCCGTATAGGTGAAGCAGTTGTCGCCGACGACCATCCCCGGCAGGGCAAGAGAGGCCATTTGCAGATCGTTCAGGATGGCGAGACGCTTTAGTCGGGCACCTGGCGGAAGCTCGCACTTGAGCCGGTATTCGTAACGGGCGTCGCCCTTGTTCGGGAAGTGGAACATGGCATCCAGGTTCCCGTCCAGGTCTTGCCATTTAACGCCATCCCACGAGAGAGCGAACTTCATCCCGCTCCCCTCGACTTCGAGCTTCCCGCCGACGAACGCGTAAGGACTTTTCATCTTCCAGATGACTTGCCCGGTCTTGCCGTTCTCGGCTCCGAGGCCATCGCGGTCCATCGCGATGTTGGCCGCTGTCTCCGCTCCCTTCCGCCAGAGGTCCTTGCTGAAATCGGGCCGGTACTCCCACCGGCCGTTGCAGATTCGCTCCGCGGCATGGGCGCCCCAGACTTTACCGGCATCGGAGCGAGGGCCGAAGACCTTGATGTCGGTGCGGCCGTGGTATTTCAGCGGAGTCAGATGGCCCCAGCGCCAGACCAGCGCTTCGTTGGGCCGCAGCACCATGTTCATGGTCGTATCACGCACGCTGTTCCGATCCCCCCCGGCGGTGCCGTCGTAGACAAACATGGCGGCGGCCATTTCATCGGCCGTCCGCATATCCGGATCGAGGATTCCGCTGCCGTGGCTCCGCTTCAGCAAGTCGTGGTCGCGGACCAGGTCGTGCTCGCCGGCAATCGTCCGGTTGTCGCGGAGGAGATAGAAAGGCCCCATGTCGCCGTCGAGAAGGTTCCAGCGACTATCGAAGAAAACTTGCGAAATGCAGTGGCCGACCAGGCGTGCCGGCCGCACCTTGAAGCCGGCCGCCTTCCATAAGCCTGCCATGCAGATGGAATCGTTGCCGCACGTCGTGTAGCCGTAGACGTTGATGACCTTGACGGGGTCGTTCGATTCGTTGTCGCCGGTGCCGGCGTGGAAGCGATGCGTGGTCTGTAGCCGCCAGAGGGCAATCGCCTTTTCACGCTCGCTCATGCCTGGTTTACATGCACCTGCCACGATCTGCTTCAACGAGCGGAAATCATTGCGGCCGTTGGACAGCCAGGGGTTGATCACGTCGGTGTCGCCGACGTTCTCGAGGCGGACCGCGCGGTTGGACTCCCAGCTCTGGTCCCAGATGCCGAAGCCGCCGCCGATGGGGGTTCGGCAATTCGTGCCGTCCATCGTTCCGCCTTGCCGGACGCGGTATTCCTTCTGGGCGGCGGTGATATCCTCGGCGTGGCGCTTGGCGACGTCTTGCGGATGGCGCTTGGCAGCCCAGGGCTCCAGCGTGTCTTCGCGGTCCGCCGCCGGAACCACCACGGCAAAGAGGAGCATCATTGCGTGCATTGTCACTTTCCTCGCTTGGCCGTGAGAAATCCCTGATTTCGCAGCCAGTCTTCGCAGCGCTCCGGCCAGGTGTCACAGGGCATTCCCCGTTTCCGGACGCCGAAGGGATGGCCTCCCGAAGCGTAAACGTGCAACTCGGCCGGGACATCGCTGCGGCGGAGGGCCAGGTACATGATCGCACAGCCGTCGGCGCTTTGGTACGGATCGTCGCTGGCAACCACGAACAGGATCGGCGGCGTCTGGGGCGAGACACGAATGCTCGGCGCCAATTCGTCCTTGTCCTTGGCTTTCAGGTAGCCCGGATAAACCATGATGGCAAAGTCCGGCCGGCAGCCGATCTTATCAATGTCGTCGATCGGCCCGTATGCGCGCCTGTCAAAGTTGGTCGCCATGGCGCCGGCGAGATGGCCGCCAGCGGAGAAACCGACCATGCCGATCTTCCGCGGATCGATGCCCCACTCCCTGGCCTTGCTGCGAACCAGACTCAGCGCACGCTGGGCATCCTTGAGGGGACCGGGAGCGGGCAGGGTCTTGTCCTCCCCAGGCCGGCGCGGGCAACGGTACTTGACGATGATGCCGGTCACGCCGATCGAGCGGAGCCACTCCGCCACCTCGGTGCCGTGCAGATCCCAAAAGAGGTTGTGGTAGCCGCCGCCGGGGCAAATCAGCATCGCGACGCCGGTATCTTTGTCTTTCGCAGGCCGATAGACCGTTAGCGTCGGTTTGGTCACGTTGGTAAACAACAGGCACGGCTTGCCGGCGACCCGATAAGGCTTTTCCGTGTCGAACCCCGGACCCTGGGCTTCAAAGAACTTCTCCGCCCCAATCGCCGCCGTGTTGTCCCCCGGCGGCACTTTGCCCGGCCAGAGGTCGATGACCAGCGGCCGATCGGCTGCCCTTCCGGCCCAGCTCACCGCCAGGCTTGCAATCAGTGCCGTTCCCCAGACTGTACGCTTCACGGCGGAATCCCCCCGAAACATATTTCCCGGGTGCTGTCCTAAAGTTGGCGTCCCGGCCTCAGCCGGGACGCCAACATAGGACACTATAACGTTACGAAACCATCTCCAGCCCCGTCAGTGTCCCCGTGCTGGAGCCGAACCTGTCCACCTCGATGCCCAGCCGCTGCAGCATGCTCACATAGAGGTTGCACAGCGGCGGGTGGTTCTTCGGATCAAAGGCCAGGTGCTGGCCGTGCCGGAAGCCGCCGCCGGCCAGCAGCACCGGCAAGTTCGTCGTGGAATGATAGCTGGCGTTGCCGAGGTTACTGCCGAAGAACACCGTGGTGCGGTCGAGCAGGCTGACGCCTTCTTCCTTCGTCTGCTTCAGCTTGACCAGGAGGTCGCGCATCGCCTTCATCAGCTCGAACTCGATCAGTTGCAACTCTTTGATCTTGGTCGGATCCTGGCCGTGGTGCGTCAGGTCGTGATGGTCGTGCGAAACGCCCGGCACCGGCGGCGGACCGCCCCCGCTCGTCACCACCATGGTGATGAGGCGGGTGGAATCGGTTTGCAGGGCCAGGTGGATCAAGTCGAACCAGGTTCGGGTCCGGGCGACGATGTCCACATCCTTGGGATTCTGGGGCTGCTTGGCGTCCACCTTCGGCTTGGGCTTCTTCGACCATTCTTCGGCACTTCTCAGCCGCTTTTCCAGATCGCGCACGCTGGTGAAATACTCGTCGAGCTTCTCGCGGTCGTTGCTGCCGAGGCCGGGCTGCATCTCTTTGGCTTGATCGCGGACATGGTCGAGCAGGCTCTGCCCATAACGGAGGCGACGCACCTGGGCCGCGACTTGCTCGGGGCTGCCTTCCAGGAAAAGCCGGGCGAAGACATGGGCGGGCGAAAGGTCCGGCTGGATTCGCACGCCGCTGCGGGTCCACGACAGGCTGTCGCCCACGGTCGAGAACCCAAGCGTCGGAAAGCGCGTTT
>DATBGU010000233.1:0-64304 GCA_036557825.1 Gemmataceae bacterium | reverse complement strand
GGTTGCATGGCTTTGGGCGGTTACGGCGTCGGCTCGATCGCCTCTCGGAGATTCAGGAGGCATTCCTCCGTTTAGGTTGCTCGTTAATTTGTTTGAGGTTCTTGACCCCATAACAATTTCATTTTTTCCGAACGCTCTTAGCCCGTCCCCTGGTTTGGCTTTCGCCACTTCACTCGAAATTGAGTCAATATCGCTTGCCGGCAGCCAGACAGCAAGCAACAGCACACCCAAATTACGCATGGCGCTCTCCTCCCGACGAAAAGGCAATTGGGCCACTCTCTATCGCTCAGGAGACCCACGAGTTAACCGCTGCAAAGCCTCCCGTGCTTCATGCCGGCAGCGCACGCCGGAGCCGCGCTCCGACAGATCACGCAGCGCACGTCGCGCCCCCACACTGTCGATGTGCTCCAATATCTCGATCGCCCGTAACCTGCGCAAGGCGGAGGCCGAGGTCTGATCCTCCTCTTCGAGCCGACTTTTCTCCACCAGCTTCTCGACGCGGCGGCGAACCTCCGGCGAGGGATGGCTTTCCAGTGTCCGCAGCAAATCAGGCAGCACAGTCGCTCCGAGAGTAGCCAGCTCTTTCGTCGCTCTCTCGCGGTCGGCGAAACGATCCTGATCCAGCGCAGCGATCAGTTCGGCGATGCGCTTCTTATCTTGCGACGACAGCAAGGGCAAGCGCTGCCGGAGGAATTCCACCGCCCGATCGTCGGCAGCCACCAGGTCGCCTATCGCTCGATGGACACGGGTGCCCTCCGCGCCGAGATCCTCCCAGCACTCGAACAGCCTCGCTGCGGACAACCGCAAAGGCCGCGAACGATCGCCCTTGGCCACACCCATCATGTCCCAGACCAGCAGCGTGGTATCCTGGCTCCCCGAGACAAGCAGCCGGCCATCGGGCGAGAACGCCAACGCTTGCACCGGATCGAGATGCCCCGTGAAACGACAGCGTTGCCGTCCAGTCGCCAGCTCCCAAACACAGATGGTACTCGCCAGAGATTCACCACCGCCCCATCTCCCCATCCCACTGGTGGCCAACAGTCGGCTGTCGGGCGAGAAGACGACGAGTCCGCCTGCACTGGAGAACGACTGTTGCCGTTTCGCACTGGAAGCGTCAAGGACCAA
Organism: Gemmataceae bacterium; assembly: GCA_036557825.1. Taxonomy (GTDB): domain Bacteria; phylum Planctomycetota; class Planctomycetia; order Gemmatales; family Gemmataceae; genus JAJPHU01. The sequence continues at coordinate 63,179 of DATBGU010000233.1, read as the reverse complement.
GACACTACCGTGCCGGCTGCCGACCGCGAGGAATCGCCCATGCGGCGAGAAGGCGAGCGACTGGAAGACTGTAAAACCCGTGGAGAACCCGTTTTCCTTCTGTTTGCCTGTCCTGCTGAGAAACGTGACCATCGTTGCTTCGCGGATGCCGGACTCATTGTGGGCCAGTGCCAGCGTTTCACCATCGGGACTGCAAGCCATCTCAATGATATGCCAATGCTTGTTCGTTACGTCAGGACGCGATTCCTTGCCGGTAGCGATGTTCCAGAACCGCACGGTTTCGCCGGCTGCCGCGAACAGGGTCTTGCTGTCCGGCGAGAAGCACAGGCAGTTGACCCACTCGTCCTCACTGTTGAGGGACCGCCGCTCTTTTCCGGTAGCCGCATCCACTAAGCGAATGCGCCAGCGGCGCTCTTTACCCGATCCACTGTCCGCGACGGCGGCCAGGGTTTTCCCATCCGGCGAGAGGACACGCGTGCCGAAGTAATCCCGTTCCTCACTCAAGCGTCGCGTCTCCACGGCCGTGAGCGGATTCCAAAAGCGGATGGTGCTTTTCTCAAGTCCTGAATCGGCGGACAGAACCGTTTTCCCATCTGGCGAGAACGCCGCGAAATTGATTGCATGGCGAGGTGCGTCATCAAGCATTGGTCGCCTCTTTGTGAGTTCCTTGCCCGTTACCGTGTCCCACTGGCGAACCATGAAATCGGCTCCAAAGGAGACGAGCGTCTTGCCATCGGGGCAACAAAGGGCGAGTCCGAAACCTCCTTGATGTCCCGCCAGGCGCTGAACCTCCTCGCCGCTATCCATTCGCCGAATGGAAATGATCCGGCGGCCCGAAGGCTCGATTTGATTTGTCGCTACTTTTGTTCCCTCGGCCAGGAGAGCGAAATCGGGGTCGCAATCTTTGAACCGACGGACTTCTTTTCCGGTGGAGGTGTCCCAGACCGCGACGCCCTCCCTCGACCAGCTCACCCCAAGGAGGTATTTGCCGTTGGCCGTGAAGCCGAGCCGGCAGAGCTGCCATTCGCTGTTTTTGAAGCGGCATTCTTCCTCGCCCGATTTCACGTCCCACAAGCGCAGCGGGGCGGAGTGATGGCCGGAAGCCAGACCTTTGCCATCCGGTGTGAAAGCCAGGGAACAAATCAAATTGTCGCCAGCCGTCTTGAATGTGCGGATTTCCTTGCCGGAGGGTGACTCAACGAGCGTAATGGTCCCCCAGATCCTTCCGATGGCGAGTGTGCGGCCATCGGGAGAAAAAGCCAGCGCATCCGGCTTTTCTTTGTTGGTGCGGAATCGTCCGATTTCCCGGCCCGTGGCCGTTTCCCACCAGCGAACGGTCCGATCTTCGCTGGCGGTGGCCAATGTTTTGCCATCCGGTGCAACGGCGAGGGAGTTGATGCGTTGCTCGTGTGCCGGCCACGAGCGAAGGAGCTTGCCCGTCGTCGCCTCCCAGATGCGGATCGTGTTATCCCATCCGCAGGAAATGAGCGTTTTGCCGTCCGGCGCGAACACCGGCGTGCTGTGCATGGACCAACGGTAGCGGACGGTCCCCAGGCGAGCGATGGCTCCTTCAGGGAGTGGATCTCCATAGCGGTCCGTGCGTGGCTCCGCGCCGAGGAGGATGTGGTTGCCGCCGAGAAACAGAACGAAAACCAGTAGGCAGCCAGGACGCAACATGGTAACGGCTCCGTGGGTGTCTGTATTTTACGGCCCCTGCTGGAGACATGCGAAGACAATCGCCGAAATGTTGGTCGCTTGAAGGGCTGAAACGTGTCGAGAAATATCCGCCGAGAAAAAAGTGCTGTAACTGTGGCCCGGCTTTTGGGGATGATATGTTGAGAGCGGGATACGGGAGTCGAACCCGTTTGGCTAGCTTGGGAAGCTAGTGCCCAGCCGGTAGGCCAATCCCGCAGGATTAGGAAGATTTTACCCAGCCGCGTCGGCGTCCCGCAAGAGCATTCGACATTTTTCCCCGCTGACATTCGACCCCTGGTTTTGACACGAGTCAGTGTGACGTGAACAGACCCGCGGGCACGGTCGCGTCCGCCTTCGCGGGCGGCTTGATGCCCAGCGCCTGGGCGAGGATCACGGCGGCGGTCTGCGGCACGACACGCTCGCGCCGCGCGCCCGGCCGCACTCCGCCGCCATGCACCAGCAGCGGAACGTGCGTATCGTAGGCATGCGGCGTGCCGTGATTGGTACCGGTGAGGCGCGTTGTCAGCAGATGATAAGGTTTCTCGATGATACGTACGTCGCCGGAACGCTCCGGCACGAACGACCGGGACACGGCCTGCCCCACGATGTCATCGGCCGGGACGCCGGCCAGCAACTGATTGCGCGTGTAGACGCTGCCGATGCCCGGCTGTTTTTTCAACCAATCCGCCAGCGCTTCCTCGACCTTCATCGGTTTCAGATTGTGACGCGCCAGCAAGGCATGGTTCAGATAAACCCACGGACCCTCGGTCCATTCCACCCAGCGATTGTCGTCGGCGGGCACGTCGAACGTCTCGCCGAGGAACGCGCCGGCGTTCTTCATGAGGGCGATCGTGTCGATGCGCAGCGCCTCGCCGCCGCCGCGGCGCGTCGCCTCCGGCAGAGGACAAACGCCGTGATCGGCAGTCAGCGCCAGCACGTAACGGCCCTTGCCCACCTGCTTGTCCAGACAGGCCAGCAATTCCTTGACGATCGCGTCGGTGCGCAGTGTCACGTCGAGTACCTCGTGCGAATCCGGCCCCCAGCAATGGCCGATGGCGTCGTTGGACGAGAAACTGAGACACAGAAGGTCCGTTGTGTCGTGCTTGCCGAGTTGCTCCGCCTCAATGGCCCGCTGCGCCAGCGCCAGCAGCACGTCGTTGCCGAAGGGCGAGTTGTACAAGGAACCGTAGTAGGCCGGCTTGAGTTTGATGACGCCGCCGCCGCGCAGCGGATGCGGAAACGCGCGGCCAAACAGCAATGTTCCCTCGCCGGCCGCATCGTCGAGTCCGCTGTATTTGTCGTAATCCAGATCCTCGCGCAGCCGCGTCCACTCCTTGCCCATCCAGGCATCGACCGCCCCGGAGCGGTTGAACGCCGTCACCCACTCGTGCGGCCGATCGCGGTAATAGGTGGAGGTGACGAACTCGCCGTTGGCCGTGTCCAGCCAGTAGCAGGCGTCGGGCCGCCGTCCACCCGGCAGCACGGCCGAGCGGTCCTTCAGCGACAGCGCCACCACGCGCCCCTTGCCGTCGGTCGCTTCCTTGAGCGCGTCGGCCAGCGTCGGCGCCAGCAGCCGATCCGGCGACACGCCCTTGGCCTTTTTCTTCTCTGTGTCCTCGTCGGCGCTAAGGGCGAGCGTCAGGGGCGGCACGCGCTGATAGCGCTCGGACGTGACGCAGTACACCGCCGCGCCGGCAGCGCGATCGTACCAGTCGTTGGCGATGATGCCGTGCGTCTTCGGCGAGCAGCCGGTCGCCACCGAGGCATGTCCCACCGCCGTCACCGTATCGGAGTAGGGATAATGGCAGTTCTGAAACCACGCTCCCTCTTTCTCCAGGCGATGAAAGCCGGCGTCGCCGAACAGCTCGTCCCAGCGCGTCAGATAATCGCCGCGCAGCTGATCGAAGTAAACCAGCACTGCCAGGCGCGGCGTCTCGGCGGATTGCGGTTCCGCTCTGCGAGCCGCGATCACGCCAAACAATCCCAGCAACAAAGCGACGGGAAGCAAAACGGCGAAATGAAGACGGCTCGGCCGTGTCACGGCGTGGACTCCCGAAACGAATGTGTTGTGCCGCGCGGCGGGATGAAACTTCTCCTTCAGTGTAAACGTCCTCACGGGCGGGACAAGGCCGAACCCGAATTGCCCACCGAACCGATTTCCTGGTATACTTGTCTTGTCCGTGTACGTTTGAAAACAGGATGACATTTTCCCACGAGGAGCCTGATGAACGCCGATCTACGCCGACGCGGTGACGAGGTTTTGAGCCGGTTGACCCAGCTGCGGGACTCTCTTTGACATCTCCAGCAAACAATCCCAACGCGAACAACTCAACGCCCAGATGGGACAGCCCAAGTTCTGGGACAACCCCGAAAAGGCCCAGCAAATCATCGCGCAATTGAAGCCGCTCAACGGCCTGCTCAAGCCCTACGAAGAGCTGGAGTCGATCGCCGGCGACGTGCAAGCCCTCGTCGAATTGGCCGACGAGGACGCCAGCCTGGAGTCCGAACTGGAGCGCGAGCTAACGCCGTTCGAGAAGCGCCTCGACGAGTTCGAGATGCGCGCCATGCTCGATGGACCGCAGGACGCCAGCAACGCCTACCTGCGCATCCAGGCCGGCACCGGCGGCACCGAAGCCTGCGATTGGGCGCAGATGCTCCTGCGCATGTACGCGCGCTGGGCCGAGCGCCACGGCTACGAGGTCGAGATCGTCGATGAGCTGCCCAACGAGGAGGCGGGCATTCGCAACGCCACCTTGCACATCAAGGGCGATTACGCCTACGGCAATCTGCAAAGCGAGGCCGGCGTGCATCGTCTGGTGCGCATCAGCCCGTTCGACGCCAACGCCCGGCGGCAAACGTCGTTCGCGGCCGTGGACGTGATCCCGGAGATCGAAGGGACCATCGAGATCGAGATTCGTTCCGACGAACTGCGGCGCGACACGTTCCGCAGCGGCGGGCCCGGCGGACAGCATCAGAACAAGACCGAGAGCGGCGTGCGCTACACGCACATTCCGACCGGCATCGCCGCCGAGAGCCGCAGTCAGCGCAGCCAGCACAAGAACGACGAAATGGCCCTGAAAATGCTGAAGGCCAAGCTCTATCAGGTCGAGGAGCAGAAACGCAGGGCCGAGGTCGAGAAACTGTACGACGAGAAGGGCGAGGTGGCCTGGGGCTACCAGATTCGCAACTACGTCATGCAGCCGTACACGCTAGTCAAGGACGTGCGCACCGAGGTGCAAACGCCGCAAGTGGGCAACGTCCTCGACGGCGAAATCGACGACTTCATTCAGGCGTATCTGCGCATGAAGGCGGAGCGCCGCCACAAGAAAGCGAAATAACGGCGCGCGCGAAATGGGAGGAGCGGCGTTCCGAGAACCCTGTAAGGACAGAAGAGACGCTGCTACTCCGAGAGGTGGAAAAAAAGTCCCGTCCGCGGCTCCACCAGGCGACACCCAGCCGCCACGATTTTGCCTCGGACGGGACCGATTTCCACGGCGTGCGTCCCCGGAATCGCGCGGAAGTTGGCAAATGATGTGCCGGATGGGAGCCGCCAAGCGCATATCCAGTCTCCTTTGTGACTTGAGAAAAAGCAGCAATCTCCTCGCCTCGTTCGAGGCGCCGTGCATCGTGCAGACTGCAATGATAATCGGGCGAGGTGCAGGCAAAGCCGATCCTCGGTCAGGATTTATCCCCCCAATCGGCGAAATCGTTGGAGAACAAAAAGACAAACGGCCGATGAGCAGACTACCCAGCCGCCACCTGTTACGGGATCGATTTCCACGAGACCCCTTATGGTGGTTTATTTGCTCCTCAGCGCCGCACTGGCTGCGGGCCAGACCGCGCCCGAAACGGGGTCTCCAATACCTCCCGAAGCGCCCGCGCCGGCTGCCAGACCGTCGCCGGTAACGGCGCCGGGAGAGGATGCCGCGCCCGGCTCCAACTCCGACGATTTCCCGGTGATGTCTCCCATCCTGCAGACTTCAGCTACCCAACCGTCGCCGGCGCCGCCGTCCAGTCTCTTCACAGCCCTTGAGACAGCTACCTCTCCGGGGGGAACTGCGAGCGCCGCCCCAAGCGCGGGCGCACCGAGCGAGCCGAGGCGGCGAGCGCTTCCGCCGCCCTTCCTCTCCCCGCCCTTTCCTGGCTCAGACTATCAGGGTAGTCCTCCCCTCATCGGCATCCCAACGGGGCCTCCATCTTACCCTTTGATGCAGGCCCTCCAGGGCACCTGGTACGGCGATGCTCTGAACACAAACCGGATCAATGTCTATGGCTGGTTGGACGTGGGCGGGAACCTCAGCAGTTCCAAAAACTCGAACATCCCCCTGTCCTACAGCATCGTTCCCAACTCCGTGCAGCTCGACCAGGCCATCTTCCGCATCGAGCGGGTGCCGGACTCGGTGCAGACCGATGACGTGGACTGGGGGTTCCGCTTCACCAACCTGTATGGCATCGACTACCGCTATACGACGGCCAAGGGCTTCCTTAGCGACCAACTATTGAATCACAACAATCTGTACGGCTACGACCCCCTGGAAATCTATGGACTGATATACATTCCGTGGGTGGCACAAGGCTTGATGATAAAAATCGGTCGCTATGTATCGCCGCCGGACATCGAAGCGCAGCTGGCGCCGGACAACTACCTGTACTCGCATTCGATCATGTACACCTATGATCCCTACACCTTCACCGGCATTCAGTTTCAAGTGAAGGTCAACGACCAGTGGACGGTTTTCCTCGGCGTGCATGCGGGCAATGACATGGCGCCCTGGTCCAATTCCGCCCAGCCGAACGGGGAAGCCTTGTTTCGCTGGATAGCCAAGGACAACAACGATTCCGTGTACTTTGGACTCGATTCCATCGGCGACGGACGGTTCAAGAATGAGCACGATAACCTGCAAGTGGCGGTCGCCAACTGGGCCCACCGTTTCAACGAACGAATCCACACGATGACCGAAGGCTATTTCATCTGGCAGCGCGACGCGCTGATGGGTGGATCGGTCATCAACGGCCCGCCGAAATCGTTCTTCGAGGCGGTCGGTCCCGGCCCCTTGATTCCGGGCATCTCTCCGGTCGTAGGCGGGGTCAACTACACAAACTTCTTGATCACGTCGAGAGACTATGTGACGGTCCGTAACGATTTCCTGGATGATATCAAAGGCCAGCGGACGGGCTTTATCAATTTGTACACGGAACACACCGTCGGCTGGGCCCATTACTTCTCCCCGAACATCATAGTACGTCCGGAGATAAGATACGATCGCGCCTACAATACTCCGGCGTTTGACAACGGCACTCGGAAGAACCAGTTCACGGTTGGGGGGGACGTGATTCTTCGGTTCTAACTATGCCTGGCATGGTCTGTTCGCGGAGGACGCCGAATTGGCAATTCACAAGGAGGTCCAAGTCCCATGAGATGGTATTTGCGTTGGCGCCGGGTGCGCTACCTGGCCCTAAGTCTGCTCTGGCTGGCGGCATCGCCGGCCCTCGTCGGTGCCCAGGAGAAGGCCGCCCTACCGGCGGGCGGCGCGGTGAACGTCACCGTCACCGCAGGCGGCGCCCCGCCGCCGCCCGTGTCGATCATCTTGCACGAACGGCACGGTCACGTGACGCCCAACAAGAGCAAATGCGCTCATTCCGGCGGCGGCCTGATCGACGTGGTCTCGCCCACTCCGGATACCGTCCTCGTCACCATGTCCGGGGCGGTCGTCGCCAACTCGGAGATGCGGTTTGACCTGGACCAGTGCTTCGAGGTCAGCTTCGACGATCTCAAGGTCAAGAAGGCCAAGTTGACCGTCGAGGGTCGCGTCATCGGCCTGCTCCGCGGCGAACACAGGGGCTGCGCCGAGTACGCGGACGCCTGCGCGCACGTCAGTGCAGGCCCGACGACCCTCCTCAGCGCCTGCGTGCCGCCCCACAGCACCTGCGATAACGCGAGCCTGGGGGTCAACGACCATGATGGGCCGAAGACGGTGCCGGTGTTGGCCGGCAAGTACACCTTGCAACAGACCTTCGCCATCGCCGCCCACAGTGATCGCTGTCTTTGCAAGCGGCCGTCGGCCGAATTCGCGCCCGACCCCGCGCTGGATCCACTCTGGCTCAGTTACCACGAGCCGTTCCACGGCATCAAAAAGGACTCGTTCGGCTTCCAGGTCATTCTCAAGGTCGCCTCGGATACCGAGCCAGGAAATGGCGGCAAGAAGGAACCCGAATCGCTTCCGCCCCCAACCCCGGAGAAGGAGACCCCGGCTTCCGCGGAGCCGATGCCTTGACTGCCGACTGTCTTGGCGGCGCGCTCGGCCTCGCACCCTTCTGAGCGAGAGCGGTTGGAGAAGAGGGCCGAGCGCAGGTCGGAGGAACAGCCGAGTGAGAATAGACCGTACTCGGATACTGACCGATCACCGTAACGCCCGATCGATCCAGCGGGCCGCGCAGCCAGTTCCCTTCCGCTCCGCGTGCCCGCGGATGGCCCATCATTCGCCTACCCGTTGCTCCTCTCCTTCCGTCCGTATCTTCTTGCGTTTCAGGGAAGTAGATTTCCGCGTTCGCATCAGAAGAAGTTGCATCGGCATTTCCTTTGCTTATAATGCAAATTGCAAGACACGAATCGCAAATTGCACGATTGGCGATCCATGTCCTCCTCCTCTTAAACAGTAACTTCCGCTTCAGTTTTCCAACAGGAGGCTCGATCATGTCCTCGCGAAGCACTTCATTCGTGAACGAGGCAATGCTAGTCGCGGCGACCCTCTTACTGATGGTCCCTCGGGTGGTCGCTGGCGACGCTACACACGCACCGGACGCCCGGCCGAGCATTCGACATCCGTCGGCGCCTGCTCCCGTCGCGCGGATGGCATCCCCATCGGGGATGGCGTCTGTCGTCGTCACCCTTGTGCCCCAACCCACGAGGGGATCGGTTCACGTTAACCTCCGCGGCCCGGACGGCCAACTGCGACGCTTCCCGCTCGAGGGCGGCCGCGAAGCAATCGAGTACGAACAGTTTGTCCTCCGTCCCGGTCAGTCCCTCACCATCCGATGGGTGGCCGCGAAGCGGGGAAGCGGCCAAGCTCCACGATGAGCGAGGCGCACGGCCGCTCCAGAGAGCAATGTATCTACACGTCACCTCCGGGTTCGGAAGTGAATCTTCCGCACCGTTTTCTTGTCCGCAGCCACCTCCATCTTGACGATGCGAGCGTGTCCCGGTACTTCCTCGTACTTGCACGGTTTGCCGTCAAGCAGGATCTCCGTCCGGTCCGTCACGAGGAATTCGGGGTCGGTTTCTCGTCCAACCGCTTGTTCCGGCCCCTCGACCGAAAGTTTTGGTGACAATATTGGGCGAACCACCTCGCCAAATGGACGGCGTTCCTTGCGCGGCGTCAACGAGGCCGATACGACGGGAACGAGACTTATCCAGGCGACCAACGTGAGTATCAGTCGAGTCATGCGAACGTCCTTCAGACAGCACAGTTCGAGTACTACGAACGAACCCTTTTTGCAAACCGCGTTCCGATGACTCGCGGGCGGGACTGTTTTGCAACACGGCAGGCTTTTGCCATCCACGCCGGTGCTCCGGACTTGCAGGCGTCAGCGCAGACCGCTCGCGGCCTTGTCCCGCGCTTTCAGGACGAGATTTATCCATAAGCCGGCCCGAAGGTGGTCTGGGGCTATCCGATGTGCAACACGGCGGATGCGGAAAAGGCAGGCGTAGGCGTTGGGACTGGGGATGGGCGTGTGAAAAAAAAGCCGGCCGATCGGGCATCATTGACCTCGGCCGGCTTCTGCCGGGGGAATGGCATGACAAGTAGTGTGACTTATCGGCGTTCCCACCAGGCGCGACTTGATCGAAAGAGGTGCTGCCCGGCGTGCCTTTGGCACCGACGGACCTTGCACCCCGCCCCTCTCCATGCAGGGCGGCACCCGTCGGGCAGCTTGCAATCCCTACCTTGCAGTTTGCAAGCCGAACCAATCAGGCCGCGGACCCCTCTAACGCCGTAAATGCTTCCCTATCAATGAAGACCGTCCGTAACGCGGGAGCGGCACTGTCCTTGCTTCTTGGGTCACGCCGAGAAAGGGAGAGTCTCTTTCTAGATCAGCAGTGACAGGCTCGAACTCCGGGCCATGCGGAGACGGTGTCAAGGGGCGTAAGCCGCACCGGGCTGGGAGTCGAACGTGTCTGCATGCGGGCGTTCCCGTCGAGTCCTCACCGAAGGAGAATACAGATGAAAGTCAAGACCTGGGTGGCGTGCGTCCTGGCCGTCGTGGGCGCGCTGGCAGCCTCTGGTGCGATGGTCGCGCGGGAGGTTACGCCGACCGACGAAGGCAAGGGGGCCGCATTCAAGAGCAAGACGTTCGAGATGAAGGAGAAGGGTGAAGTTGCCATCCTCCTGTCGTTCGAGCTTGGGAAGCCGGTCACGGTCACGACGAACGGGGAGAAAGAGACGGACGTGCATCTGTTCATCCACGACAAGGACAAGAAGGAAGTCGGCAAGGACACCAGTCCCGGTCCAAAATGCGAGGTGAAGTTCACGCCGAAGCAGGACGGCAAGTTCAAGCTCCTGGTCCGCAACCTTGGTCCTGGCGCCAACAAGGTTACCCTTGCGGTGAAGGTAGCCGAGTGATCCTGGCTCCTTACCCCGGCCTGGAACCGTCCTTGACGGAGAATCGAAGGAATGAACCGCGAAATGAAGGTAGGCGATCGGGTGCGCGTCCGAACGTGGACTGGGATGCCAGAGTATTTCCTCGGCGACAGGGGCACGGTGCTACGGTATCCGGAGATTTACGAGACCGGCGAACCCTGTTACTTGGTAGCGATGGACAAGGATGCTGGGAAGGGCACGGCCCTTTTCACCGCAGATGAGATCGAGCCGGACGTGGGATGACCCGAGACGACGCTGCGGCGCTCGGCACCGCCTGCGGAGGCGAAAAGGCATGGGCCGGCGCCGCCGTCTTCCTCAGACACTCACTCTCCCGGCAGACATCGACGAACTCGCCGATATGGGCATTTCCGCCTTCCCCTGCTTCCGCACGGCTTCTTCGGGCCAAAGGTCACCGGAGGAATCCAGGTGTGCGGGATGCACGAGCTAGCAGCTTGTGGTAGAAGTCGTTCTCCGGATGTTGAGCCAACTCAGCTGCGACAGAGGATCCTCGGCCGCACCGGTATCGCTCCCACTCTAGCAGTTGCCGTTCCATGACATCGAGGAGGCGTCCCAGAAGAAGTTCCAGGGCCGGGGGAGCGATCCTCCGATACCGCCGTTTGGTGACGGTGGACGGCTGGCACTTCCTGACATCGGAGCGCTATCCGGCAAAGCTCACCGATTTTTTCTCCGAAAAGAGAAGCAACTCAAGTACAGCTGGACTATAACTACGGATGCACTTGCAGAGGCATTTCGGCGTTCGCAAAAAGGAGTGACATCATGCGTCCTGTGCCGCGGTACGTCGTCGTCGGATTTCTGTTGCTGCCCCTGGCAGCGGGTTGCGGACCGAATCCCGCGCAAACGCGCTGGACGACGGCCCAGCAAGAGAGCCGTAACAAACGCGCCGTCGCCAAGGAAGCCTTGCCGGGCAAGGAGTTCAACAAGTTCTTCCCCAAGGCCGAGCTACCCTGGGATCTGACCTACAAGCAAGAGAAACCAGGCACGGCCATCGCCAGTCTGAAAAATGAAGGCAAGGAAGTCGCCACGCTCACCGTCTTCGACACGATCAGCGATCCGGAAGTGGCCAAGGAGTACAAGGAGGCCACGCAAGCGTTGTCCGGCTGCCCCCTCCTCGCCAAGGGTTCCAAGGGCACGGCGGTCCTGGTGGCCAACCGCTTTCAGGTCCAGGTCCGCTCCATGCACGAATCGTTCGGCGAGGAGGAGCGCAAGGAATGGCTCAAAAAGTTCGATCTCGACGGCATCCGCAACCTCATCGAATGACCCCGCGAACTCGGAGGAGCTATGAGCAAGACCATCTATCAGATCGTGGACGAGCTGCCGGCCAAGAACTTCACCACGCGCGTTCTGCACGCCCTGGACTGGGTGGTGCCGGGAGAATGGAAGAACCTCGTCGGCTTCGAGAACACCATCAAGACCATCTCTGGCGAGGACGATCAGAAGATGATTCAGAAGATCGGCGAACGCGCCATCGCCCTGTACAACGATCGCTCGCAGGGCTACCAGCGGGCGCTGTGGCTGTATCAAATGGTGGACCACGTGCAGGGGCTGGCCGGCTGGGCCCAGATGGCCCACAAGGTCGGCGAGCACTTCAGCCTGATGTCGTGGTTGTCGAAGATCACGCCCAAAACGGAAACGACGGCGGGCGTGGACCTGGCCGTCAAGCTGACCGTGGAACTGGTGGCGTTCTGCCAACTCAACGGCATCCCCGGCGACAGCGTGGCCGACTTCGTCAAATCGCTGTCGGACTACCGCGACGAGGCGCTGATGCGCATGGCGGCGGTGATCTGCTTCGACGGCATCCTGCCGCTCGGCCCGGGGTTTCTCAGCAAAGGTCTGGGTCTGTTGCAGAAGGTGGGCGCCGGCGATTTGGAGAAGAACGAGCGTTTCAAGCAGGTGCGTTCGATGCTTCCCGGCAAGGACACCGGCGAGCAGCTGGGGCTGATGCAGCGCGGCCTGGATGCGATCCAGGGCTGGGTCAGTCATTTCGTCTCGGCGCGCGAGATCAGCGTGGACAAGATCGCCGGCGGATTGAAGGGCTTCCTGGAAGGAATCGAGGGCAAGCTGCAATTCGTGGCCGCGTTCCTGGACATGACCACGAACTACTACGAACACACCGGCACGCAAACGGTGGCGCGCAGCCTCATCACCCGCGCCGCCGGGGAGATTTGAGCCCCGAGTTTACCAGCCCGCAGCGCCAGCAAGGGCACAACCCTTGCTGGCGCTGCGGACTGGTTTTGAAATCGCTTCAACCGAAGGAATTATCAGACAACTCCCGTCAGAACACGTTCGAGTATGATCTCCGTTTCTTCCCCATTCGTGTTCATCGCCGCGCCAGCGGAAGGAGGCGGCGGGGTGACTCGAACGAACCCATGATTGAAGAAAAACGTCATCCACATTTGTTTTTGAAGCTCTCCTCCCGGACCATTCATGTTTTCCACGGGCAGACGGACGCGCAACCGAATTGACTTTGTTTCGCCTTTCGCGAGGCGCTCGGCAATCTCCCGCAGCGCGGTCTGGACGGCGAACCGCCCCAAACCGCTGTTGCGGTACGCCCCGCGCATCCAAACCAAAAAGTTGTACGTCTCCGTCTCCTCGGCAGGAGAAACGAGAATGATTCCGAACGGAACCCTCGGCGCGGCGGGGGGCGGCGCCGAAAGAGGATAGGTGTTCTGAGGAAAGATCCACCAGCCCATGTCCTTGCCGTTCTGGCCGATTCGCCCGAGGGGAACCGTCAGGACCGTCTGATAATGCTTGGGCCATTGATCCTGAAATTCCACACGAATCCGCTCGAAGTCCGGTGAAGCCGCGTCCGTGGGCTGGATGGGTTCGAGCTTGCTCTTCACTTCGCCGAGTTTCATTTGCTTCTCGCAAAAACTCACGAAGCCGCGCGCCATCTCCGAACGCAGCAAAGGCCAGAACCAACGAACCGTCTTGGCACTGGTCCAGCGGTGAAAGACGTCCATCCAGCCGCGATTCAAGGGGTGGGCGTAATAGACATCCAGGTTGAGACTCAGCCAGGCGTTTTCCATGACCTGAAGCATTTGCAAAATCACATGCAGTTCCGCGCCGCAGCGCTCGGCCTGCTCGGCCGGAGTCTCTTTCGGCAGCGCGGAGCAAAGGGGCTGCTGGGCTTCCAGCTCCGGATAGAGGTCGAAGGTCAGGCGGCGCAGGCGCGTGTCTCGCCGCAACGATTCCTGGATGTCGAGGAAGCCGTTCGTGGAGGTCACGAAATTGCTTTCGTACGCCGGCGGCATGGCGAACCAGCGGCGGACGAGGGAGGCGAACAACGCCCGCGATTGGCGACGCTGAAGACCGCCGTCCAGGGCGCCGTCCTTGAACAACTCTTCTTCCATGTCCGCCGCCGACGGCTTGAACACCGTCTCCGCGATGTGCCGACCGAGGGCGCGATAGCTCTCGAACTGCGATTCGTTGTAAAACTGGTTCGTCGTCGGATCGTGTGGGAAGGCCGGGGCGCTCTCGGCCTGGTGAAGAACGTCCGCCGGCTCATCGCCGGTGAGCGAGGGCTTGATGTAAACCAGCGTTCCCGGCGCCGATTCGGGATCGACGAGATCGTAGCGGATTTGGCCGACGGCGCAGTGCCATCGGCAGCGCCCCCGCTCGTCGCGGCGGAGGCTGCGGAGATCGATTTCGATCTCGATGCCGAAATCGACGCGGCATTTGTGGATGAGGTTGCCGAGATCCTCAAAGGAGTGTTGGCCGTCCTGCCCGGCGTCGGAAACGATGATGTGGCGGCAGCGGCGGCGAACCAACTCGTACGCACCCAGGTTCTCGAAATGGCCGCCGTCGGACAGGTAGACGTAGGCGCCCTTGGCACGCGTCCAGCCGAATAGCTCGCGGAACAGGTAGAAGAATCCAAAGGGCGGGCCGGCGCGCATCCAGCGGGTCGGGCTGGCGGGGTTGCCCAGCCAGCCGCCCAGACGCGCATTGAAAACCGTCAGCAGAGCGGTGACGGCGGGCGACGAATGATAGCCCATGTTCGGGCTGGCCGCCGCGCCCGACAGCGCCATGGCCGTGCCCAGCGACAGATCCCCGCCGTAGTCCAAGCGCGTTCGTTCGTCCGCGCCCTCGCCCTGGGTCGGACGGTACTTGGTGTCGGGACTGCCGCAGTAGAGCGGCGTTAGCACGAACGCTTCGGCCTTGCGCTCTTGCCAATCGAGCCGATCGCCGCGCACCAGGTTCATGGCGGTGTTGACGAGGAGGAACGGCCCGTCGTAACCGCCCTTCTCCGCGCTCGGCCGCAATTGGGCCAGGCGCAGATCGTCGTTGGGATCGAACTCGGTGAGGGGGTCCGGCCAGCGCGGTGAATCCTTCGGATCGGCTTCCGCGCCTTCGGAACGCGACGCACCGAGGTAGCAGCGAATGAGACGGTTGCGATAGACGGCATGGAGCGAGAACAGGTTGACGTCCACGCCCCAGACGGCCACGATCAATACCACGACGGTGACGGCCAACCAGGCCAGCAGCTTGCCCAGCAGTTTCCAGCCGCTAAACTCCATCGACTTGACTTGCGTGGCGTGCTGAAGGACCATCATCCGGTCCATGTAGGGAACGTCCGGGGGCAAGAGCCGGTCCAGCTCCGCCTCGAATTCCTCCCGCGTCGAGAACCGCTTGCCTCGGATTGATTCGAGGTGAGAGATCAGATGTTCGTGGGAGAGGTGCCCCTCCTCCTGCATCATTTCGAGGTTGAAGCGACTCAGCCGATAGCATTCGACGTGGGGAACGAAGCGCGGCTCCCTCTTGGTATTGAGGAGGCTGGCCCAGTACATCTGCTGAACGATGCGCGCGTCGCTAACGACCTCGTCGCGCTCGGTGACGGTCTGAAGCGTCGAAGAGGAGGCCGGCTTTCCTTGCTCGCTGGTCTGGGAGGCGATGACGCGAATGGGCGGCCGTTCCGGCGCGCTTTGGCGAAGCCAGATGCGCTCATCAGCGGCGCGCCAATTGGGCCGATTGTCCAGCGTCCAATGCAGCACCAGCGAGATCAGGACCAGCAGTCCGGCCAGGAAGAGGGAAGGCGCGAGGCGCGTCAGCCATTCCAGCGGGTTGAAGCCGCCGTTCGGATCGCCGGTGCGTGGTCCCCGCCCGGCGAACACGCCGGCGATCACGGTGCCCAGCCAACCGGAGCCGAGGGCGGCCCCCAGCCAGGGTCCGGCCCACAACACCAGCGGCGGAGCGAACAGGGCCACGCCCGTCACCACCAGCCACACCGCCGCCGCCGCCAACAGCCGAGCGCAAATGCAGGACCACCACTCGCGCAGTTCATCCGTCATCAGCCGTTTGAGGACTGCCACGGTGATACAAAAGGCCAGCACGAACGCGAGCGCCACCAACGGCGGACCCAGCGTCATCACCTCGGCGGTGGCGCGGACCTTCAGGTAATCCCGCCCCTCCATCCCGTCCCAGGTGTACAGTTGGTGCAGCAGCAAATACACGCCGTAGAGCAAAGCTCCGCCCAGAAAGCCGACGACACCCGCGCCGACACCCGTGAGCAACACGCCCTTTCCACTCAGCCTTCGCACCTTGCGCGGCAGACAAACGGCGAGAAAATAACTGCACGCGCCGAGCAGGGCGCAGGGCAGCGCGAAGGAAGCCAAATCCGCCACCCACGCCCATCCGTCGAGCCATTCCAGACCGAGCGCGGACAGGTGGTCCCGCAGCAGAAGCCGATACGGCGCGAACGCGCAGAAAAGGACCGCTCCCATCAGCAAAAGCAGAGTCATCGCCAGCAGCAGGCCGGGACGCAGCCGTCCATCCGGCTTCGCGGGGCAGGTCTTTCCCGGTGGCAGAACCCGCAGCGTCCCGCGCAGCAGGACAACCAGCGCCCCGCCCCAGGCCAGGAAAATGAGCGCGGCCAAAATGGCCATCGTCAGCTTCGTTCCGTCACTCGGCTTCCATTCGGGGGACCAGGGATAGTAGAGCAGCATGACCAGCCGCACGACGAGCAGGACGACGACGACCGACGGCAGCAGCGCGAACTGGTTGAGCAAGAAATTCCGCAGATACGACGCCCACAGGCCCCAAACGTCCGCCGAGAGAAATCCCTGTCGCGGGGCGAGATAGTTGCTGTAGCGACGAAGATGGCCGACCGGGTCGAACCCCTTGCCGGCACCTCCTGGCTGCGGAGGGACTCCGTTCGCCAGATGCGTCTGCACCGTGCCGAGATCCGCGTCCGGGCGCTGAATCCACGCGGTCAACCAGCTGCCGATGTAGCCGCCGCCGGAAACCGTGGAGAGGTAATCGAAGAGCGGCAGCAATTTCAGAGAGGCCAAGCCTTGCAGAAGGCCGAGATTGAAGGTGGCGCTGCGGATGCCGCCTCCGGAAAAGGCCAGGCCCACCAAATCCCTCCGCCGAGCGTCTTTTTCAACCCCGTCGGGTTTGGGAGGCGGCGATGCCTCTTGCGGCGTCTCTTGACCGAGGCGCTGGCGTCGCGTGTCGATTTGCTCCAATTCCTTCTTCAGCACCTCTTCCCACGGCACGGCCTTGGTTATCTCTCGTTCGTGACTCGCGTTCATGGCAACGTCTCCAGCAAGCCTCAGTGATCGCCGGTACACTTGGCCGTGGGGCAGGCGAGAGCCTGCCTACTTCGGCAGGCTGGAAGCCTGCCCCACGGCCTTTCGTCAAAGCCTCCATAGATAAGAACGAGACGATCTGTCAGGAAAATGTGGGGCAGGCGAGAGCCTGCCCCATGCGATGAATGCTAATCGTCAATCCGCCCGCCGCGCTTCTCGCGCTCCTCCTCGTCTTCCTCATCCTCGGCGATGAGGGTCGGCGTCTTCAGCAGCGGATCGTTCTCCACGCGCAGCCCCTGCGTTTGTTCCTTGCCGTCCACCGTGAGGACGACGCGATACATGCCGGGCGGAGCGGCGCTCTGTCCTCGGCCGCGATTCGGGGCCCCGCCGCGCACCAGCTCCCACGGCACGCGATGCAGGCCGGGAACCAGCTGTTCCTTCTTCACCGGCAGTTCGCGCACCGTCTTGCCCGAATAATCGACGATCTTCAGCTGCACCTTTTCGGCCTTCGCCGTCAGCGAATAGTAAATCTGCGCCCCGGCGGGTGGATTCTCGCCGGCGAAGCGATGATTGCCAGAGCCGTAAGGCGTGCCGCGCGTCGGCTCGCGATGCCAGCGCATCGCCGTCGCCGGACGGTACAGCGTGGCCTGCGCCTTGAGTGTTTCCGTCTTCATCTGCCGCAACGGCGTCACGTTCAGCACCCACAGACTGCGGCCGTGCGTCGCCGCCACCATGTCGCCGCTGGCCGCGTCCTGCGCCAACTCGTGAACGGCCACGGTCGGCAGATTGTTGTTGATCTTCGACCACGCGCCGCCGCGGTCGAGCGACACCCAGACGCCGAACTCGGTGCCGAGATACAGCACGTTGGGGTTCTCGATGTCCTCGCGCAGCACGCGCGTCGAACCCCAGGGCAGATTGCCGCGCAGCGATTTCCACGTCTGACCGAAATTCTCGGTGACGTAGACGTAGGGGTTATCGTCGTCGGAGCGATGGGCGTCGAAGACGACGTAAGCGCGGCCCTCGACGGTGCGCGACGGCTCGATGCTGGCGACCCAGCGCGGACCCGGCAGACCGACCTTGTCGGCGACGTTGATCCATTCCTTGCCGCCGTCGCGCGTCACCCACAGATTGCCGTCGTCGGTGCCGGCGTACAGCACATCGGGGTTGCGCGGCGACTCGGCCAGCGCGCTGGCCGTGCCGCGCGACGTGCGGCCGATCTCCCGCGAAATCACCTGCAAATCGTCGCCCCTCTTGACGGAACGGAAGACGACGTTGCCGCCGCTGTAGAAGATTTGCGAATTGTGGCTGGACAGAATGAACGGGGTGTTCCAGTTGAAGCGATACGCCGGCTGTCCCTGACGGCCGCGCGGCCGAATGCCCGCAGTTTCGCCGGTGCGGATGTTCTGCCGCCGCACGTTGCCGTCCTGCGACTCCGAATACACCACGTCCGGATCCTGGGCATCGACGCGGCAGACAAAGCCGTCGCCGCCGCCGACCAGGATCCAATCCTCGTTGATCGGACCCTGCCCGTCGAGCGTGTGGCTCGGCCCGCCCCAGCTGCCGTTGTCCTGCAAGCCGCCGTAGGCGCGATACGGACGCCGCGAATCGAGGGCGACGTGATAGAACTGGCCGATGGCCATGTGATTGAGATATTCCCATCGCGCCATGCGGTCGTAGGTGACGTAATAGCCGCCGTCGGTGCCGAGCAGCATGTGCCGGCCGTCGCGCGGATCGATCCACAGGGCATGTTGATCGGGGTGATAAGCTCCTCCGTCGGTCTTGAATGTCTTGCCGCCGTCCTCGGAGCGATACAGACCGATGCCGAGCACGTAAACATATTTATCGTCGGAGGGATCGACGCGGACCTGGCTGAAATACATGGGTCGCGGATTGACGCTGTTGATGCGCTCCCACGTCTCGCCGCCGTCGCCGGACTTGTACAGCCCGCCGTACTCGAAGCTGTTCGGTCCTTGCTGTGCCTGCACGTTCTCGCGCTGGCCGCCGTACCAGAAACTGTACGGCCGCTTCGGATTCGCCTGTCCCGGCGGCCCGCGCCGCACCACGGTCAGGGTCAGTTCCATGCTCTCCTTGCCGCGCAGCACCTTGACCTTGACCGTTTCGCCGGGGTTGTGCGCGCGGAACAGGTCGATCAGTTGCCGGAAGGTCTTCACGTCGGTCTTGTCGATTTTCTGAATCACGTCGCCGGGCTTGAGTCCGGCCTTCTCGGACATGCCCTGCGGCGCGACGCGCTCGACGCGGACGCCGCCGCCGGCAACGTCTTCGCCGCGGAAATCGACGGGCGAACCTTGCCGGCCGCCCGGAGCCGCTTGCTCCGGCCGCTTGCCCAGCGTCACCTCGATTTCCAGCGTCTCCTTGTCGCGCTGGATCGTCAGCTTCAGCTTCGCGCCCACCTTCTGGGCACGGATCAGGTTGCCCAGCTCCTCATAGTTGGCGATCGCTTTCTTATCGACGGCCTTGACGACATCGCCGACTTTTAACCCGGCCTTGGCGGCGGGTCCGTCCGGCGTGATCTGCGTCAGCTTCGCGCCGCCGCTCGCGTTCTCGCCGACGATGCCCATGTACACCTGACTCGGCGGCGTGCCCATGCCGATCTTCTGACAATCGACGATGGCAAAGACGACCTTCGGGTTCTTCCGCGAATAATCGAGTCCGATGCGTCCCAGCGGGCAGGTCGGCAGCCCCTTCGTCACCTTGTGGAACGTCTTGCCGCCGTCGGTCGTTTTGTGGATGCCGCCGCCCGGTCCCCATTTCTTGATGGGATCGTAGGCGTCGTAGCCGTCTTGCAGCGGCGGCTCGCCGCGATGGCTGTCGAACCCGTCGCGCTGTCGTTCCCACATCGCCACCAGCAGCGTCTCCGGGTCGGTCGGATGCATCTTCATCTCGATGACACCAGTCTTGTCATCGACATGGAGGATATTGTCCCAGTTCTTACCGCCGTCGATCGTCTTGAACAGGCCGCGCTCTTCGTTGGGTCCGTACAGCCGGCCCAGGGCGCCGACGTAAACGATGTCGGGGTTGGTCGGATGCACGAGGATGCGGCCGATCTGGAAGGACTTTTTGAGTCCCATGTTTTTCCAGGTTTTGCCGCCGTCGGTGGATTTGTAGACGCCGTCGCCGTAGGAGACGGAGTTGCGTGGGTTGTTCTCGCCGGTGCCGACCCAGACGATGTCCTTGTTCGACGGCGCCACGCACACATCACCGATGGAAACGGTCGCTTCACGGTCGAACTGATGCTCGAAGGTGATGCCGTTGTTGCTCGTCTTGAGCAGACCCCCGGAAGCGGTGGCCACCCAGTAGATGTTCGGATCGGCCTCATACACCGAGAGGGCGACGATGCGTCCGCCCATCGACGCCGGCCCGATGCAGCGCCAGTTCAGCGCCTGCACCCAGCTCGCCGGCAGCGTCGGCTCGAACTTCGACTCCGGCTGCGCCGGCATCGCGCGCAGCTCGGCGAGTTTCTTGGTCAGTTCCTGGATCTGCCGTTCGAGGTCGGCGATTTGCTGTTCGCGCGACACGGCCTCTTCCGCCGCGGGACCGGACAGCCCGATCAGCAGCAGGACGCCGAACGCCAACGTGGCCCGGAGGAACCACAACAGGAGATGGGTGCGTGGAATCATCGGTGCGCTCTCGGGTTCGATAATGGCAGCCGCCCCCGCCGGCCTGGCCTGGGAGGATGCGTCTTCCTGCGCGATGGAGTGGGTGCCTCGATTGAGGATAGCTTTCCCGACAGAGAAATCCAGTGAATTTCGTGTTGGATATGGAGTTGCCCGAAGAGAATGCGCAGTTAGTGCTTTTACGGTTCGTGAATGACCATGTGACCCTCGGACCACCCAGGGGTCCAGTTCGGCGGCAGGCGGTAAGTGAAATCTCCTCGGCGGTTGCCGCTCACGGTTATAAGCCGCCAGTCCTTGTTTACGTTTTTCGCATTCTCGTTCACATCCAATGATGAAAAAATCGTGTCCGTGGACAGTGCGGCGTTGCCCCGAATATTGAAGACACTGTATTGTCCCTTGCGCGAATCCACTTTGCCCACAATTTGCCCTCTATCGGTGAAAAAGTTTCCCTGAAGGGAGAGAGTGCCGAAAGCCTTCTGTTTGGCCGGATTCGTGAGGACTATTTCGCCCGCATAGATCTCGAATGTCGATCCAGTGTCCAGAGCGATGATCGCGGTCGATGCGGCGGCGCTGTGGAGAGTTCCGCCATCCATGTAGAAACCGCCGCCATGGGCATTTAGCCTACCTTGGAGCATGAGGCTTCCACCGATCAGCTCGCTCCAGGGCGAGTTGACGTCTTTCCCAAGGTTGAGGGTTGCCTCCGCGGACAATGTGAGATTGCCGTTGGAGATTATTCCGCCAGCGTCCACGTCTATGTCTCCGGAGAGATCGACCGAACCGCCGTTGACATCCATCCCACTTCCATCGCTGTTCTTTCCGGTGAACTGGATCGGATTCCCTTTGGTCCGGCCTCGCGGATTATAGATTTTCACCTGGCCCTTCTTGACGCGGAGACCCATGCACACGAGAAGCGCACACACGTTGCACCGGGCTACGTCGCCGCCGTTGACGATGATACTGTGCGCCAACTTGTCGGTGCTGAGGATCGCAGTCGCGGATTTCCGGTCCGGCGGCGCCTGTACATTGAAGTACAGTGAACTCTCGGAGTTAACCTTGATGTTGGCATTGTCTTTGACCACGAGGGGTTGTGTTGTTTTCGAGAAGGTCAAATAGCCGGCGACGGGTATGTTGTTGAAAGAGGTGCCAACATTCATGACGACGCCGAGAGTAGGTTTGTCCGCCGCGCTCGTGCCGTTGATGCTATCCGTTCCACCCACTTCGAGAGTTCCTGTCCCTGTCACGCTGCCGCCCGCCCAGGTCAACCTTTGCAAAGCATATAGGTGGCCACCGGAATTGAGGATGATCTCGTCCTTCCCCGCATTTTTCGTGCGCGCGTTGATCGTGATCGTGTCGGCCGGCAGATCGCTATTGATCGTCAGGGTTCCAGCTTGCTTGGGGTCGTCGGGCACTCCCCAGTCGTTCAAGATCAGGCCGTCGAGAGTCGGAAGATTTTCGCCGGCTGTAATGATGCACGGGGTGTTGGTGCCTTGCTCGCCGTTGGAGACCGCGTTGGGATCGAACAGGGCAGTTTCTCCAGCGTTGGGGTGGCGTCCCAGACTCCAGTTGGTGCCGACGCTGTAGTTGGCCGCACCTGTCTTCGGGTCGATGGCCTTCGCCGGCGCGATCCACAGGTTGTACCTCGTCGCCGGAGGCGGCGCGGATAGAGGAGACGAGACAGAGCCGGACAGACCGAGCAACAGCAAGACGCCGGCCGGCCGCACAACTCGGAAGAGCCAGGAAAAGAGGCGTGCATGGGAAATCATCGGGGCCTCCTTGGATTTGTCCAGGCCGCTACCTCCCGTCCGCGTGATTGGCGATGGATGCGCCCTCCCGCGTCCGGGAAGTGGAAGCCTGGATTGAGGATAGCGTTTCCGGCGGAGAAATGCAGCGAATTTCTTGCTGGATGTGGAATCGTCAACGGCGTATCCTATCGAGATGCACTTCTCCTCTCGTGGAGGACCAACCATGTACGCTTCGCTGTTGCTGTCTTCCTACCTGACACTCGCGGCCCCCGTCCCGGAGTTCAGACTCACGCCGGAGGAGAAGGAGGCGCTCAAAGCCCTGGAGCCATTCGGAATCAAAGCGACGGAGGACAGAACCAACAAACTTCCGTATGGAACCGTTCTCAAGTACGGCTGGCAACTCGGCTACGATCGTTTGCATGGGAAGATCATCCGTGCGGCGGTTCCTACGCGGAAAGACTTGGCTCCTCTCGCCAAACTCCTCCGAGTCCGACGATTGCTTTTTCAGGGCGTGCCCGGAGGAGACGCCACGCTCGACCTTCTGCGCGGCATGGACCGCTTGGAATATCTCGACCTGAGATTCTCGAAAGTGACGGACGAGGGTGTGAAAAACTTGACCGGATTAAAACGGCTCAAGACGCTAGACCTGAGCGATACCGGCATTACGGACGCGAGTCTCAAACTGCTGGCCGAACATCCTAAGCTCGTCTACCTATCTGTCATGACGACGAAGGTTAGCGATGAGGGACTTAAAGCTTTGGAAAAGAACGAGCAGCTGACAGTTCTTTACCTAACCAAGAACAAGGGCATTACGGATGCGGGTATCGCCAGTCTCGGGAAGATACCCAACCTCAGCAGTCTTTCGCTCCAGGATACGAGTGTCACGGACAAGGGATTCTCGCTCATGTCCAAGCCGGGCACCTTCCCGAAGTTGGCATGGCTTATCCTCAGCGGCACGGCGGTGACGGACGAGGGGCTGAAGGCTCTCCATGACGAGAAGGTACTGCCCGCACTCAAGAGGCTCACCTTTGATAAAACCAAGGTGAGCGATGAGGGGATCAAGGCACTAAAAAAGGCGCGACCGGGACTGGGCCTTCCCCTCCGTTAACCTCATCTAACGTGAAAGAGCCGGCTCTACCATCGCCAACCCGCGACTTATTCCATACCTCCGTCCTGCAATGATAAACATTCGGACCTGTCACAATTCTCGCACCGCCGTGAACAAGGAGTAACAGGTCAAGTTTCGGGAGGGGCAAATATCGCCCAACAGTGTAGAATGACGGTGTATCCTGGCGGCTAACGTCTGTTTCTCGTTTCATCGAGGTCGCATGCACTGGATTGCGTGGCGAATGCTGGTCGGCCATCGCACCAAGTATCTGGCGATGCTGTTCGGCGTCACCTTCGCCGCCCTGCTCATCGCCCAGCAGATGGCGATCTTCTGCGGCGTGCTGCGCATGACCACCGGGCAAATCCGCGACATCGAGGAAGCGCCCATCTGGGTGCTGACGCCGCAGGTGCGCTACATCGACGACCTGGAACCGCTGTCCGAACGCCAGCTCGATCAGGTCCGCAGCGTACCGGGCGTGGCGTGGGCGGTGCGGCTGGAGAAAGGGTTCAGCCGCGCTCAGCTCGCCGACGGACATTTTCAGCAGGTGATCCTGCTCGGTCTCGACGACGCCACGCTCGTCGGCGCGCCGCGCACCATGCTCGTCGGCTCCGTCAGCGATTTGCAGAAACCCGACGCCGTCATCCTCGACGAGGTCGGCCATCAGCTGCTGTGGCCGGATCAGCCCTGGCAGGTCGGCCGCACCCTGACCATCAACCATCATCGCGCCGTCGTCGTCGGCATCTGCCGGGCGTCGCTGACGTTCCAGACGCTGCCGCTGGTGTACACGCGCGTCAGCCAGGCCGCCCATTATCTGCCGCCCCAGCGCAAGACCGTCTCGGCCATCCTCGTGCAGGGCCGGCCCTCGGCGCCGGTGCCGGAACTGTGCCGGCGCATCCAAGAGCAGACGGGATTGCTGGCCCTGACGCGCGAGGAGTTCGCCGGACGGACGATCGACCATTACTTGAAGCGGACGGGCCTGCTGATCAATTTCGGCACGACGGTGCTGCTCGGCTTCCTGGTTGGCATCGCCATCTCGGGGCAGACGTTTTATACTTTCACGGTGGAAAACCTGCCGCAGTTCGCCATGCTCAAGGCGATGGGCACGGTGAATCGCCGGCTGGTGTGGATGGTGCTGCAACAGTCGGCCCTCGTCGGCAGTATCGGTTACGGTCTGGGCGTCGGCCTGGCGGCGATTTTCGGCGAGCTGACGCGCGGCCACTCGAAGCTGGTGTTTTACATGCCCTGGCAGGTGCTGGTCGGCACCGGGGTCGCCATCGTATTGGTGACGATGCTGACCAGCTTGCTGAGCATCCTGCGCGTCCTGCACGTCGAGCCGGCGCGCGTGCTGCGCTGACATAGAAGGAATCCACCAGCCCAACGCGCCCGCGAGGGCGGCCCTCGCGGGCGCGTCGGGCTGGTCTGGAAATCGACCCCGCAACGGAGCGAGCCTTGATTATCTGTCCTTCCGTCTCGAAGCGTTCCATCCGCCAACATTATGATTTGGCGACGCCGTTCTATCGGCTGTTGTGGGGCCGGCACATCCATCACGGACTCTGGGAAGGCGAGGAAGCGCCGGAGATCGCGCAGCAGCGGCTGATCGACCGCCTGGCCGCGGCCGCGGCGCTGGGACCGGGACAGAACGTCCTCGACGTCGGCTGCGGCATGGGCGGCAGCACCATCGACCTGGCTCGCCGCTATCAATGCACCGTCACCGGATTGACGCTCAGCCCGGTGCAACGCAGCTGGGCGGCGCTGTCGGCGCGCTGGCAGGGCGTCAGCGGCCGTACGCGCTTCCGCTGCGCCGACGCCGAGTCGATCCATTTTCCGCCCGCCTCGTTCGACGTGGTGTGGAACGTCGAGTGCAGCGAGCACTTTTTCGACAAGCCCGCCTTTTTCCGCCGCGCCGCCGATTGGCTGCGTCCGGGCGGCCGCGTCGCTCTATGCGCCTGGCTGGCCGGCGACGCGCCGCACACGCCGCGCGAGGCCATGCTTGTGTGCGAGGGCTTCCTTTGTCCGTCGCTGGGCACCGCCGACGACTACCGCGGCTGGCTCACCGACGCCGGCTTGACGGTGCGCACCTGCGACGATCTGACGGCGCGGGTCGGTCAGACCTGGGACATCTGCATCCGCCGGGTGCGGGCCAGCGGCGTCGGCTGGCTCGCTCGTCTGGCCGGCAAGGAAATGGGTTCCTTCGTCGATCACTTTGCGACGCTGGGCAACGCGTATCGCAGTGGGGCGATGCGCTACGGTATGTTCATCGCGGAGAAGCCGACGTGATGTCGCGTCTGGTATGGATCAGCGCCGGCGTGGGCGCACACTTGCTCTTGGCCGCGACGGTCTGCTTCCTGTTCCCGTTCCTGATGGACGGGCGCGGAGCGGCCGATGCGCCGGTCGCGCCGTGGTGGTGGGGCATCGACGCGCTCTTGGCGTTGCAGTTCGGCCTCTCGCACAGTCTGCTTTTGCTTCCGCAGGCTCGCGGCCGCCTCGAGCGCCTCATCCCCCGGCCCTTGTACGGCTGCGTGTTCACGGCGATGACTTGTCTGAGTTTGTTGTTGTTGATCCTGGCCTGGCGACCGAGCGGAATGATTGTCTACCGGCTGGAGGGTTGGGCCGACACGACCATGCGCGCGGCGTATTGTCTGAGTTGGATCGGGCTGCTGTACACGTTAGGCCTGACGGGCTACGGTTGGCAGACGGGTTGGACGCCGTTCTGGGCGTGGCTGCGCGGCCGACCGGCGCCACCGCGGCGCTTCAGTGTGCGCGGCGCCTATCACTGGCTGCGGCACCCGGTTTATCTGGTGTTTCTGTCGCAGGTGTGGCTGACGCCGGTGATGACGCAGGATCGCCTGCTGCTGTGCAGTGTTTTCACGGTCTACATTATGATGGGAAGCTACTTGAAGGATCGCCGCTTAGTCTTCTATCTGGGTGACACCTACCGCGATTATCAGGCGAGCGTGCCGGGCTATCCGCTCATGATCGGGCCGCTGGGCCGTGTGCCTCACCCTCGTGCGACGTCAGGATAGAGACCCGGCCAGGGCATTCTTGTGCAGCGATCAACGGTGAATTCTCGCGTTTGGCAGTGTCCGTTGAAGGTCTTTGATTCCCGCATCGGTAATCTTGGTTTCTTTGACGCTTAGAACCTTGAGGTTGGCCAGCCTCTTGAGATGCTCCAGGCCGGCATCGGTGATTTCGGTTTTGTCGAGACCTAGCACTTGCAATTGTGAATGCCCGGCAAGTTGCCGCAATCCGGCGTCCGTGACTTTGGTACGGGCGAAGTTCAAAGAGCGGAGTTTGAGCTTGCTCAGATGTTCCATGCCTTCGTCCGTAACTTGAGTTCCCTCAAGGTCCAGGTCTTGGAGACTGGTCAAACCTTTAAGATGAGCCAGACCCACGTCGCTCACTTGCGTGTTCATCAGGTCCAGTGTGTGGAGTTTGCCAAGTCCCTTCAGGTGTACCAGGCCGTCTGCGCCGATGCGTGTATGATTTAGATTGATCGCGCAGAGATTCGGTAGTTTTTCAAAGTGCGACATGTCCGCGTCGGTTATCCTGGCGGCCCACCCAAAGGTGACGGACGAGGAGGACTTGACCTCCAATCCCTTGTCCTCAACCCCAAACTTGCCCCCAAGTGCTTCGAGAGCGGCGATGGCCTGCGTCGTCTCGGCAATGTGCCGTTCTACAAGAACGTTGTGAACTCCCTTCCAGACCGCCAGCCCCGTGACGATAACAGCGCCAGCGCCCAGGAGCAGGATCAGGTATCGGGATATTCCACGCTTCTCCGCCGGCCCTTCTTCGTCAGGCATTCGGTCCTTGTCGTGGTTCCGTTCCATCTGTGTTCCTCCAACCTGTGGAACGGCTTTCCCTTGCCGGCGCCGCGGGGAGACAACTCATCCGGTTCGCGCCTTTACCGAGGTCCATCCGCGATGAATACGTCCATTTGCTGTCCCACATAGAGCCGTTCCTTCCCCGGCTCCAACTCGTAGATCACTTGCAGGACGCGCGTATCAGTGCGTTCGCTGACGTCGCCGGTGAGCGCCTTCTTGAGCACGACCAGCGGCTCGACGCGCACGAAGCGCAGTGGAAACGTCGGCTGCGGCGCGCCGCGCCGCGCCGCCGTGGCCGACGCCGTGTCGCGGAAGCGGACGATTTGATGCTCATCGACATCGACGCGCAGATGCAGCGGGTTCGTCTCGCCGAGAAGGACCGGAGGCACGTCGGTTCGTGCGCCGACGGCTTCGCCGGCCCGGATGTTGACCCGCAAAATGGTGCCGGCCACCGGGGCGCGCACCGTCAGGCGATCGAGGTCGGTCTGCGACTGCGCGACCATCGCCTCGGCTTCGGCAATCTTCGCCTTGGCGATGGCGCGATCGGTGTCCGAGGCGCCCGCCTTCAGCAAACGATCTTCCGCCTCCGCCCGCGCCAGTTGCTCGCGTGCCGCCTCCATCATGGCCTGACGCTGCTCCACTTCGTCGGCGCCGATCAGGTTCATTTTGAGCAGTTCCTTGCCGCGATTGTGGTGCAGGGTGCGCTCGTGGAGAACGGCTCGCGCCTCGCGGACGCGGGCGGCGCTGGACAGCAACTCCTCCTCGCGCGTCAGGTGTTCCAGGCGATTCAGCTCCGCCTTCGCCGTCGCCAGGCGCGATTCCCGCACGCGGCGTTCGGCCAACAGCGGGCGATCGTCCAGCGCGAACAGCGGCTCGTTGACTTCGACGTGCTGGCCGGCCCGGACGAGCACCTTGGCGAGAATGCCCGGAACGGGTGAGGCCACGGCGACGTTGGCCGTGCTGGCCTCGATGACGCCGGTGGCCGCCAGCGTTTGCTCGTAGGGCGGCTCGGCCGGCGCTTGCGGCGGCGTGGCCGACGGCTTCTCTTCCGCGCTGCGCACCACGTGCAGAACGGCGAAGCCCAGCATCACCACCGCCGCCAGCGGCAGGACATACTTGAGGACCATAGTCCACCCGACAAAATGTGTCGATCGCGCCATCGTTCCCGGCGTCCTCCTCCCCAGAGAAAGAGCCTGCAACGAGGGACCGGCATCCCGGCCGCCAGCCTTCACGCCTCCCCGTCGATACACAGCCCCAGCCATGCGGGTTTTTCGTAGTCGCTCGCCAACACGTGCGCCTCGACCGGCGGAGCGTCCTTGCGCTCCATCACGTACCGCTTGCCGCGGTGCGTGTGACCGCTGACGAGGTGCGACACCTTGCGTCGCTCCAGCACCTTGCGGCCCAGCGTCAGGTTACCGAAATAGGCGTTGGAGAACCCCCATCGTTCGTCGGACGGATCGCGGTGCATCTGCCCTTCGACGAGCGGAACGTGCGTCGCCGCCACGACGCGCCGCACAGCCGGATCGCTCTCCAGGTGATCCAGCTGCGACAGAAACGGGACGCTCACCCGGTCGGCGAATTCCGGGTCCGACCACTCCCAGTCGATGCGCAGGGCGTCGGCGTTGTAATGGAATTTCTGCTGGGCGAACTGCAGGGCCGTGGCCTGGATGACGGCATCGGCGGCGGAGTAGTCGTACCAGGCGATGGTGCCGGCCAAGGCCACGCCGCGCAGCACGAACGACGTGCCTTCCAGCCACTGACAGCCGGCGGCGCGTACGGCCGCCGGAATTTGCTCCAGCCATAGCTCGCGGCTGTCGTGCGGCGGACGCGCCCACACGTCGTGGTTGCCGGCCAGCACCCAGATCGGCGGCCGTACCTGTTCGCGCAACAACTGGAGACCGCGCTTGAAATCGGTCAGCGATTCGCCCACGTCGCCGGCGACGATGAGAGCGTCCGGCTCGAAGGCCTGAATTTCTCGCCCCAGAGCCGCGATCTGGTCGTCCTTGCTGATCGGCAGATGTAGGTCGGCGGTGAACGCCAGTTTGACGGCAGTCATGGCAACGGTACACTCCTCAGAGAGTTCACGGTGGCAGCGCGCGAACAGGGGCGGTGCGCCGCGCGACTTTCTGCCATAATCATAACTCTGGAAGGCCGCACTTGTCCTCAAGAATTGGGCCGCTTGCGGCTTAGCGCTCTTGGCGCTAAGCCGCAAGCAGTGGGATACACGGGAGACTCCTCATGATGAACACAGCCCTGAAGGAAGCCGTCGAGCGCCTGCTGCCGCGCGTGCAAACGCCGTCGGCCTACATGGGCGGCGAGCTGAACAGCGTCGTCAAGGACCATCGCCGAGTGCGCGGCAAACTGTGCTTGACGTTCCCCGACACCTACGCGCTGGGCACCAGCCATCACGGCTTGCAGGTGCTGTACACCATCATGAACGACGATCCGCAATGGGCCTGCGAACGCGCTTTCACGCCCTGGCCCGACTTCGAGGCCGAGCTGCGCCGCGCCCGCCTGCCCCTGTACGGTCTGGAGACGTTCACGCCGCTCCACCAGTTCGACCTGCTCGGTTTCAGCCTGCAATACGAGGTCTGCTACACGAACATCCTGACCATGCTCGATCTGGGCGGCGTGCCGCTGCACAGCAAGGACCGCACGCTCGATCATCCGCTCGTCCTCGCCGGCGGACCCGGCGCCCAGAACCCGGAGCTGCTTGCCCCCTTCATCGACATCTTCATCATCGGCGACGGCGAGGAAAGCCTGCCCTGGCTGATGGACCGCTGGATGACGCTGAAAGAACGCGCGGCGACCAGCCCCCAGCGCCAGCGACGGGAAGACCTCCTCGCCGACATCGTCGGCAACACGACGTGGGCCTACGCGCCGATGTTCTACGAGCCGGAGTATCACGCCGACGGCACCTTGGCCGCCATGCACCGCACGCGCTCCGACGTGCCGACGCAGATCATGGCCTGCACCATCAACCAGGACTTCGACGACATTCCGCTTCCGAAGCGTCCCATCGTCTCGTTCGTGCAAACGCCGCACGACCGCATCGCCCTCGAGATCATGCGCGGCTGTCCCTGGCAGTGTCGTTTCTGTCAATCGACCGTCATCAAACGGCCGCTGCGCGTGCGCTCGGTCGAAACCATCGTGCAATCGGCGCTGGAAAGTTATCGCAACACCGGCTACGACGAAATCAGCCTCCTCAGCCTCAGCACCAGCGATTATCCGTATTTCGAGGAGTTGGTGAAGCGCATGGCCGAGGTGTTCGGCCCGCTGGGCGTCAACGTATCGCTGCCGAGCCTGCGCGTCAACAATCAGCTGCGTTCGGTGCCGAAGCTGATGAAGGACGCGCGCAAGAGCGGTCTGACGCTGGCCCCCGAAGTGGCCCGCGACGACATGCGCGAACAGATCCGCAAGAAGATCAAGAACGAGGATCTCTACGAGGGCTGCCGTGAGGCCTTCAAGAACGGTTGGCAGCGCGTGAAGCTCTACTTCATGTGCGGTCTGCCCGGCGAGCGCGTCGTCGATCTGGACGGCATCGTGGACATGGCCGAGCACATCGCGCGCATCGGCAGGGAAGTGACTGGCCGCTACAAGGAAGTGACGGCCTCGGTGTCGAACTTCGTGCCCAAGCCGCACACGCCGTATCAGTGGAACGGCATGCAGACGCGCGAGTATCTGCGTTGGGCCGGCGAGTATCTGCGCAAGCGCGTCAAGCTGCGGTCGGTGAAGGTGAAGCAGCACGACATCGAATGCAGTCTGCTGGAAGGCATCCTGACGCGCGGCGATCGCCGCGTGGCTGGGGCGCTGGAGGAAGCCTGGCGGCGCGGCGCGCGCCTGGACGGCTGGCGCGAATGCTTCGACGCGCAATTGTGGTGGCAGACTTTCGCGGACCTTGGCATCGATCCGGCGTGGTACTCGCAACGTTCGCGGCCGATGACGGAGGTGCTGCCGTGGGACCACGTCAACGTCAAAAAGGGCCGCGAATATCTGGAGAAAGAGCAGACGCGCAGCCTGCTGCAGCTGGAAGTGATGGCCGATGCGAAGTGAGCGCGCTTTGATTTCGGAGAGGAGCATGGACACCACTGAACCCTGGCCCTTCCGTTGGGGCCGGGAAGACTATTACCGTCTGTGCCACGAGGAATGGTTTCTGGAACGGCGCGTCCAGTTGATTGGAGGGGAGATTGTCGAGTTTGGTCCGTCGCATAATTGGCATGACGCGGCACTTACCTTGACTCAAGACCAACTGCGGGCGGCGTTCGGAACGGGATATTGGGTCCGCATTCGCGGATCGCTCGATGTGAGCGATTGTTCCGTTCCGGACCCCGATCTTGCCGTGATCGCCGGTTCTCCGCGCCAATATCGAAAGCACGGCAACCCGGAGACGGCCTTGCTGGTAGTGGAAGTGAGCGAGGCGACGTTGTGGTTCGACCGGGATCGCAAGTCGAGTCTTTATGCTTCAGCCAACGTCGCCGATTACTGGATCGTCAACCTCGTGCAGCGCCAGCTCGAAGTCTACCGCGATCCGGTCGCCGACAGCACGCAGCTGTTCGGCTTCCGTTACAACAGCCGGACGATCCTCGATCCGCCCGATACGGTATCGCCGCTGGCGGTGTCGCAAGCGAGCATCACCGTGGCGGATTTGCTGCGGTGAGTGTACCATGAGAGGGAGAATCGCATCGTCCCAGCGAAAGAGGAGATGCCATGAAATCTGATACCACACCGCCCATTTCTCCCCCGGTGGCGCCCGCTTTGAACGTCCCTTCGTCGGCACAGGCCGAGGAGTCGATGAATCCCCCCATTCCCGAAGAGATCGTTGAGGACTGGCGTTGGATCATGAAGGGAAGGGAGGAAGGCGTGTTCGATTCCTACGCCGGCAAGCACGTCGCGGTCTACCAACAGAAAATTTGGGGCAGTAGCCTTGATGCGGAGTTGCTGCGGGAGTATGTGGCCCTCAAGCATCAGATCGACCCGGAGCGGTTGGTGATCGTCTACATCGATCGCTGGTAGTGGCCCACCGGCAGGAGGCCCGTCCGTGGCCCGCATCCGTATTTATGTTCGGCAGTCGCCGCGCGCCGCCGCGGAAACCGTTGCAGACAAGTCAGGAAATCCGATTGCCCTTCCGTTTCTCCGACTGTTCGCCCTGATTCGGATCGGACTCCAGGCCCGGCGGCTCGCTGATTGCATCATCGACACAGGCGCCCCTCTGACGGTTTTTCCTCGCCAAGCATGGAATCGTTTCGCATCTGAGATCGAGTGGCTAACCCTTCCTCCCGCGCAGGTGAAGGATTCTTGGGTGACGAACCTTCGCGGAAGGACGGGCGGAACAAGCGAATGCCGGATCGGCCGCATTTTCGTGGAGGCATTTGACGTGGAAGACGGCCTGCGATTCCTTCCCGGCAGTTCGGTCCTCGCACAGTTCGAGGAAAAAGAAACCGCCGAAGATCGTATCATCGTTGGCCTGTACGGCGGCATTCTTGAGGGCCGCCGTCTGATCCTGGAACCGGACCTGCGCCAAGCGTGGATCGAGGAGTGCTAAACGGCGCTTACTTGCCCTCGCTCTCTCGCCGATTGAGTCGCTGCAACGCTGCCTTCGCTTCGTCGTAGCCGAGATTACTTGGCAGTCATA
This sequence comes from Gemmataceae bacterium, assembly GCA_036557825.1. GTDB lineage: Bacteria > Planctomycetota > Planctomycetia > Gemmatales > Gemmataceae > JAJPHU01. The sequence continues at coordinate 30,365 of DATBGU010000233.1, read as the reverse complement.
AGCCGCCGAACTTCCGGCTTGTCCAAGGCGTCGGAAAGCGTGTCGGCTGCCTCTTGCTGGTACGGCGTACCTTGAAGCGCCCGGTGGATCGTGACGACGGACTGAGGCGTTGCGGCTTCTGGCGGAAGGGCAAGAAGGAAAAGGTAGCATCTTGCCGCCGAAGCCCCTTGCGAGAGCGCTTCGTTCGCCCAACCCCAGTCCAGGCCGTTGTACGCCGAACGGTATTGCGTGAAGCCTTGCTTCACCACGTCCTTGATGAGATTCGCCACGGTCGGCGTCCGTTCGACGGAGTAGGCTTTCAGCGCAGCGTCAAGCCCCTGGTACACGTCCTGAAGGGAACCGCCAGGCGTGGCCGTGACTTCCTCGAAGAAACGGTCAAGGGCATAGCTGGACCATTTCGGGTCGCTGGTGTCCAGTTCAAATCTCTTGAACCGGGCCATGAACGCATTCAGCCGGTCTTGCGTGTTATCCGTCATGGAACAGAATCCTAACCTTGGTGTCCTTGGGTAGCGTCCCCGCTTCGATTCGCCGGATGATTTCGTTCAGCCGGTGATGCCCGTGATGCTGAACCCGTTCCCCTGGATGACCCCGCTAATCGGGTTGTCTGGCCTGAAGCGGAGTGTTCCTCGTTGGACAGCTTGCTGATGCTTTCGGCCTGGTCGGGGAAGATGCCGTGTTTTCGGCCCTTGATTGCCCCGCCGATGTCCCCCGCATTCAGTTCCCCGACACGGGGGTTGAACTCCTCCACGGTCGGCGCACGGGGGTTGCGTGGCGTCCCGAATGACCTTCCCTTCGCATCTCCCCTCACGATGCGGAACCGGACGCTTTCCGAAAGCTGGGCTGCCTCTTCCTCGCCGAGAGGCTTGACGATGCTGCAAAGCCCCTCGATGCCGTTGTATACAAGGATGCCGTCCGATTCGCTTCTTCCGACATAGAAGGTGTGAAAATCCTCCACTTCGAGGTTGTACATTTCGATCATGCCGTACCGGGGCTGGCTGACCGATTGAACCGGCGTAGTTCTCCCTCGGAAGTTGCGGAGCAATTCCCCAACCTGAAGTTCTCCCGCCCCGACCCAGCCCCGGCGAGTCACGGAGTAGAACGGGTGTCCCGGCGAAGTCGTGATGGTTTGGTTGCCTGCGACGACATCAAGGACCACGAACCCCGTCCGCTTGATCGTCCCCAGGACTCGCTTCAGCTTCGCCCCGCCTTCGTTTGTCTTGTCTTCCGGGGGCATGACGATCTTCGGGGCTTCTACCTTCGTGACCGTCGCTATCCCACCGTCTTCCAGCTTGAATCGCATCCCCGGTTGCAAGAACTCAACCCAGGTCACGTCGCCAGATTCCAGAACGATGGTTCGCCTCACGGAGAAGCTGTAGCCGACGTATCCGCTTTCCGGGCCGTCCGCAAGCCTCGGCCTCTTCTTTTGGCCTTCGTCGTCGGCCTGGCGGGGAAGTGCCGACCTTCAGCCTCGCCAGCGCGGACGGCCCAGCAAGTAGCCGGCCCGAAAAAATCCTGGAAAATCTGCGGATTCCCCTTGACCGGCTTAATTGCCGTACCGTAGACCATCGGTCCATGCCGCCGCACCAGCACGGCGAACGCCTCCTCCTCGCGCCGCGCGGCGAACCGCTCCAGGCACTCCCGATCGCTGGGCGTACACTGCTCGGCGCGGACGAGGCAACGGATGTGCCGGAGAACGGTACTCGGCAGTCTCCCGGTCATGGCATGGCTCCTTCACAAAGACGGCGGACTCTCTGAATAATGCCGCCAGGAGCGCGAGGCGTCTCAGATTTTTTGGTACGATCGCAACCGCAAAGCGCCCCTTTTCGCCGCGGGCGGCATCGTTGATTGCCAGATCGTCAACTTCGTGCAGCGCCAGCTTGAAGTCTACTGCGATTTGGTCGCCAATAGTACTCAGCTGTTCGGCTTCCGTTACAACAGCCGGACAGGAATAGACCCTTCGACTCCTTGCATGTTCATTTCCCAGCGTGTACCTTCAGAGGATCGGCGCGGCGTCAGCTTCCGTCCGTTCCCGTTGACTCGCAATCTCGTGTGGCTCATGAACTCGCGATCGGCGATATTTCCTCCCGTTAGGCAGCGCGCTCTCGTTCTCTGGCTTGCCGTGGTTTTTCTGTGCGGCGGTGCGGCGATCGCCCAGCAGGGCGAGCCGACCCTGCGCCTGGGCGGGTTCAACCCCGGCGGCGTCCGCACCTCGGTAACGACCCGCTGGGCAACCCTCAACTTCGAGGTGTCGAACTTCACCGACATCGACCGCAAGGCCCGCGTCCTCGTCTTTTACAAGGACCAGCCGCAGGTGCATTACGGGCGCGACATCTGGGTGCCCGCTCGTTCCTCCCTCCGGTCGTGGATGCTCATCGGACCAGCCCCCGCCGACCTCCCCGGCCTGACCCGCGAAATCGAGATGGTGGTCGAGGATCTTTCGCAAGGAAAGAACGCTCCACTGCTGCCGCGCACCGAGGAGCGCATCCGCTCGCGCGGCGTGCTCTACCGGCCGCGCGAGCCGTTCACGGTCATCCTGCTCGACCGCGAAATCGACGAACACCTCGGACCCGGACAACTCCCCCAGCCGGAATCCCAGGCCGAGGAGGCGGTGCGGACGGTGCATGTCGTGCGGCATGCGCGGAACCTCTCCGATGTGGTGCAGCGCATCGATCCCGGTCTGCTGCCGCCGACCGCCGAGGCGTTCGACAGCGTCGATCATGTCGTCCTCGCTTCCGGGCGGCTGACGCGCGATCCGGTCGGTATGGCCGCGCTGCGGCACTGGACGGAGCAGGGCGGCAAGGTGTGGGTGATGCTCGATCTGGTTGAGCCGGAGGGACTGGCGCCGCTGCTGGGAGACGCCCTTGACTTCCAGGTCGTGGATCGCGTCGGCCTGACCCGCTTTCGCGTGCAGACGCATCCGGCGGGCAAGGGAGCGGCCGAGCCGCCGTTGCAGTCGATGGAACGGCCGGTGGACTTCGTCCGCGTGCAGTTGCCGCCGGAAGAGCGCGTGCGTCACACGATCGACGGCTGGCCGTTGTGGTTCACCCGTCGCCTCGGACGCGGCGAGGTGATCTTCACCACGCTCGGCGCGCGCGCTTGGCATCGGCCGCGAACGCAACGCGATCCGCCCTCGCGCTATCAATTTTTTCCCGCGCTTCCTGTCGGCACCTATTACCTCGACGATCTCGGCGTCGAATTGCATCCCTCCGGCAAGGAGTCGCCGTTCCGCATCGAGTCCTTGCAGCCGTTGCTGAAGGCGGAAATCGGCTACTCGGTGGTGCGGCGGAACACCGTGGTGCTGGTCTTCGGGGCGGCGCTGTTGGCGGCGCTGGCAGTGGGGTTCGTCCTGCGCAAGTCGAGCCGGCGGGAATTGCTGGGCTGGCTCGGTCCGGTCGCGGCCCTGAGCGCGACGGCGATCTTTCTCCTCGTGGGGGAACTCTCGCGGCGAGCGACGCCTCCCACCGTGGCGGCGGCCCAGATCGTCGAGCCGGTGTCCGGCACGGAGGAGATCGCGGTCCACGGACTGCTGGAGGTCTATCGGCCCGAAACCGGGCCGATAGAGGCCGGCGTCGAACGAGGCGGCATGTTCCGGCTCGACGACTGCGACATGCCCAACCAGGTCCATCAGTTCGTGCTGACCGATCTGGACGCCTGGCACTGGGAGCGCTTTTCGATGCTCGCCGAGCCGCGGCTGGCCTCGTTTCACATCACACTGCCGGCGGACAAACCGATCGTTGCTCGGACGCGCTTCGGGCCGGCGGGCGTGGAGGGCGAGTTGTCCGGCCCATTCCAGAACCTGTCCGACGCCCTGCTGTACACACCGACCGGGCGCAAGCTGGCCGTCCACATCGAGCCGGACGGCGCGTTCCGCGCCGACGCCGCGGACGTTCTGTCGAAAGGGCAATACCTTGCCGGCACGGTGCTGACCGATCGGCAGCAGCGGCGGCAGGAGTTGTACGCCGCCTTTTTGCAAGAGCCGGAGCCAGCCTCGGTGCGCGGCCGCAATGTCTTGCTGGCCTGGGCCGATCCGCTGGACCTGCACTTCCACATCGCTCCGGGCGCGCGAGCGGCCGGCAGCGCCCTGGTGGTTGCGCCGCTGCGGCTGGAGCGCCCCGCGGCCGGCGCACGCGTCACCATTCCAGGTCCGTTCTTGCCCTACCAGCGCATCCTTGAGGGCGTGCCGACGCGGCCGACCCTGGAGTCGAGCGAGGACATCGAGATGCAGCTGCGCTTCCAACTGCCGGCCGAGGTGCTGCCGTTCCAGGTCGAACGCGCCCGTCTGTCGGCGAAGATCGAAGCTCCCGGCCGGCGCGTCGCGGTCGCCGGGCAGGACGGCGACCGCTTCACCGAGATCCATCGTGTGGACAGTCCCCTCGATCCCGTCCGCGTCGAAATCGCCGAGGCGCGAATGCTGCGCGTGGATGGCGACGGCGGACTGAATCTCAAACTAATTATCAGCAATCCCAGTAAGCCCCGCGAGCCGGGTGGGACCGGAAATGCGACGCCTCCGCGCGGTGGCAGGGACCGTCCAACGGGAGGGCGTTCGCCTGCGGCGAAATCGGAGAACTGGGGCGAGAAATGGACGATTGGGTATCTCGAACTCGAAGTCAGCGGACAGGCGATCGCCGAGGGCCGATAACCGAGAGGGGGCGGAGATGGGGCCGGGTCAAGTCGTCGTCGAAACCAAGGAATTGACGAAAAAGTACGGCAGCGTCACGGCGCTGGACCGGCTGACGCTGTCCGTCAGCCGCGGACAGATCCTCGGTTTCGTCGGACCCAACGGAGCGGGAAAGACAACTACCATCAAGATCCTCGTCGGCCTGGCCCGGCCGACGAGCGGTTCGGCGACGGTGGCCGGCGTGGACTGTGTACGGCAAGCGCGGAAGCTGAAGCGTTTGGTCGGCTACATGCCCGATACGTTCGGCTCCTACGACAACATGCGCGTCGGCGAGTACCTCGATTTCTTCGGGGCGGCGTTCGGCCTGCGGCGGCGCGACCGGGCGCGGCGCATCGGCGAAGTGCTCGACATCGCCGGGGCCGCGTCGTTTCACGATCTGTACGTCGAAGCGCTCAGCCACGGCATGAAGCAGCGCGTCGCCATCGCCCGCACACTGCTGCACGATCCGCAAGTCCTCATCCTCGACGAGCCGGCCAACGGGCTCGATCCGCAGGCCCGCATCGAGATGCGCCAGCTGCTGCTCGACCTGGCCGAGCGCGGCAAGACCCTGCTCGTCACCAGCCACATTTTGCCGGAGTTGGCGCGCATCTGTCACCGCGTGGCGATCATCACGCGCGGCCGGCTCCGCGCTTACGGCACCCTGGAGGAGATCACTCGCCAGCTTCACCAGCTGCGACCGATGGAAGTCCTTCTCGCCGACGCCGGACAGATCGAACGCGTCGAGGCAATCGTCCGCGACCACATCGAGCCGGGCGCGGAGGTCCGTTCGTCGCCGACCGAGGCCGTCGTCTGGTTCCGCACCGCCAAGCGCGAGGAAGAGTTGGCTGGCTTGTTGAGCGCCCTCGTCGCGGCGCATGTGGCCGTCACACAGTTCCGCGAAGTGCAGACGGATCTGGAAGAAGCCTTCATGACCGTCGCGCGTGCCGACGACCAATCCGAGCATCGACCCCAGAGGAATACAAATGAACACATCTACAAACTAAATAATTAAATCCATGCTTTGCTTATCTGGGTCCGTCTGAGCCGATTATTTCGCTTTCGTTCCGGGAGGAGCATGAATCCGATCATCCGTCGCGAACTGCTGGAAGTCCTCCGCACGCGCAAAGTCGTGGCACTGCAACTGGGACTCGCCCTGGCGTGCGCTCTGCTGGTACTGACGCGTTGGCCGACCGAGGGCACGGTGGACATGGGCGGCGTGCGTTCGCAGCAAGTGGTGCGCGTGTTCGGCTACGGTTTGCTGGCGGCCATCCTTCTGCTGGTGCCGGCGTATCCGGCCACCACGCTGGTCCGCGAGAAGATGAGGGGAACGCTGGCGCTACTGCTCAATTCGCCGATGTCGCCGTGGTCGATTTACGTCGGCAAGCTCGGCGGCGTCCTGGCGTTCACGCTCATTCTTCTGGTGATGACCGCGCCGGCGGCGGCGGCTTGTCACGCGCTGGGCGGCGGCACGACGGCGCGCGGCGGCATCCCCGGCCTTTACGGCGTGCTGTTCGTGGCGGCCGTACAGCTGTCCACGCTGGCGCTGCTGGTCAGCTGCCGCGCTCGCTCCACCGACAGCGCCCTGCGCACCACCTACGCCCTCGTCCTCGTCGTGTGCGTGCTGACCCTGGCGCCGCATGAGCTGCTGCGCGGCCGGTCCGACGCCCTGGCCCAGCTGGCCTCGTGGCTACGCTGCCTGTCGCCGGTCCCCGCCGTCATGGAGCTGCTGGGACAGGGCGACGTCGGCTCGCACGGCATGTTGGACCGCGACGACGTGATTGGCCGTTATCTCGTGCTGGCCTCCCTCGCCAGTCTGATTTGCGCCGTCGCCACCGTCGTTCGACTGAATCACAAGCTCCTGGACCTCGCCCGTCCGTCCGGCGTCATGACCCAGGACCGTTCGACATGGGGACAAGTGGCGCGTCACCTGATCTTCCTGGTGGACCCACAGCGCCGCTCCGGCAGCATGAGTTTGTGGGTCAATCCGGTGATGGTGAAGGAATTTCGTTCGCGGCGGTTCGGCCGATCGCACTGGACGCTGCGGTTGATCGCCGTCTGCGCCATCCTGTCGCTGGGCCTCAGTTACATTGCCGCCTCGGGAATCCTGGGCTGGGGCGTGGACATCATCGGCGGCGCCCTGGTGCTGCTGCAAATCGCCCTGCTGATCCTGTTCGCGCCCAGCCTCGCGGCCGGCCTGGTCAGCGCCGAGCGTGAAAGTGGTTCGTGGCAGCTACTGCGCATCACGCCGTTGTCGCCAGGCAAGATCCTGCGCGGCAAACTGCTGAGCGTCGCCTGGCCGCTGCTGTTGCTGTTGTGCGCCACGCTGCCCGGCTACATCGCCATGATCGCGGCGCGGCCGGCCCTGATCCATCAGGTGCAGCGCGTGGTGATCTGCCTGGCCGTGACGGGCGTGTTCGCGGTGCTGGTCAGCGCCGCCGCCAGCACGCTGTTTCGCTCGACGGCCACGGCCACGACCGCCTCGTATCTGGCGCTGTTGGCCGTTTGCGTCGCTCCGCTGCTGGTCTGGTTGGGGCGCGAAGCGCCGTTCGGCCATACGACGGTGCGCGCGGCGCTGCTCATCAATCCGGTGGCCGCCGCCTTGCAGGCCGCCGACACGCCGGGCTTCGTTTCGTATGAGTTGCTGCCCATCAACTGGTGGATCATCGGCTCCGCCTGCATGGTCCTGCTCATCTTCCTCGGCGCGCGGACGTGGCAGCTGTATCGACCGGAGTGAAGGGGTAACAAGCCCGGAGCGCCAGCGACGGGCGCTTGTCGCTGGCGCTCCGGGCGAGTTGGGAAGGACCGCGAACATGCGCATCAAGCTAATCGGACTTGTCGGCGCCTGGTTGATTCCGTGTCTGATGGTCAACGCGGAGACGTTCGATCGCCTCATCGACTCGCCGATGTACCGGGTGCCGGAACAGCCGGTGCCGCGTGAAGAGTTCGTTTTCCCCAAGGGGGCGAAAGCCCTGTGGCTGCGGGCGCTGGAGCGACCGGAAGCGGACATGAAATGCAAGGCGGCGCACGCCATCGCCACCGCCCATCGCCTGGGCGTCGCGGGGTTCGAGACGACCATCCCCGCTCTGCGGGCGGCGCTCGATCGACCCGACCAACATCGTGCGGTGCGCCTGGCCGTCACCGAGGCGCTGATCGCCCTGGATGCGCGGCAGGCGTCCGCGGACCTGTGGCGTCAGGCACGATCGGGCGATAGCGATCTGCGCGAACTCATCGAGCCGGCCCTGGCGCGCTGGGACGATGCGACGGCGCGCGCGGATTGGTTGTCCCGCCTTGGCAATCCGGCGACTCCATCACGGAACCTCACCCTGGCCATTCGCTGCCTGGCCGACGCGCGCGAAGAGAAGGCCGTCGAGCCGCTGCGTCAACTGGTTCTGTCCGAGCGTGTGGCGGCTCCGGTCCGCCTGCAAGCCGCCCGCGCCCTGGCGGCGCTGCGGTCCGCCGGGTTGGAAAAGGACGCGGAGCGGCTGTCCGCCGATGGTTCGCGGCGCGGCCTGACGGCGCGATTGGCCGCCGCCGCGCTGCTGCGGCAGCATCGCGGCGCGGAGGCGGTCGCGCTGATGCAACGGATGGCGCGCGACCCGGAGCCGGCCGTGGCCGCCCCCGCCGTCGCCCGTCTCCTGGAGATCGATCCAGCCCTGCTCGATGCCTGGCTCGACAATCTCCTCGCCGGCCGCGACGCCAACGTCCGCCGCGACGCCAACCTTCGCCTGCTGGCCGTCGAGGCGCTGCGCCACCGGCCCAGTGAGAAACACCTTCGCCTGCTGAACGCTCGCCTGGACGACGAACATTCCGGCGTGCGCGTGGCGGCCCGCGATTCCCTGGCCGAGTTGGCTGCCGACAAGAAGTGGCGCGAGCAGATCCTCCAGGACGCGACCGCGCTCCTGAAGACCGGAGGCTGGCGCGGACAGGAACAGGCGACGCTCCTGGTGACGCAGTTCGATCACAAGCCGGCCGCCGATCGACTGGTGAAGTTGTTAACCTCCCAGCGGGCCGAAGTGGCGATCGCGGCGGCCTGGGCGCTGCGCAAATTGGCGGTCGCCGACACGTTGCCTGAGATCGTCAAGCACATCGAATCGCGGTTGAAGCCGCTCGTCTCCGGCCGGGGGCCAGCCGGCCCGACGGAAACCCTGGTCTTCCTGATCAACAATCACCAGCTGTCCCAGCTCAACCAGCTGCTGGGACAGCTGAAATATCGGCCGGCCGAGCCGCTGCTGCGTCGGTTCGTGCCTCGGCCCATGGTTCCCGCACCCAGCGCGGAGGCTCGTGCCGCCGCGATCTATGCCCTGGGCTTGATCCACGAGGGCCGCGCGCCGGACGACCTGGTGACGGCCGTGGAAGCGCGTCTCAACGATACCATGTCGCTGCCGCCGGAAGAACCGCGCGTTCGCTGGATGTCGGCCGTCGCGCTGGGCCGGTGGAAGGCGAAGACGACGGTGCCCAGTCTGCGCAAGTATTACCCCAACCGGAAACCGTCGGCGGATTTCGTCAACAACGCTTGCGGCTGGGCGATCTGGCAAATCACCGGCGAGGTCGTGCCCCCCGCCGACCTCGTCCACACGACGGCGCACGACTGGTTCCTCATCCCCCAGGGGGGTGAATAGGCTCTCGCTCGTGGAGTCGCCTCTCTCGCCCTCATTCCCCGTCCCTTGTTCCCTCCGGGACCGAGGGAAGATGATAGGCGGAGGTTCCCTGATGCACTTGCACCGCTGGGCCTTGCTCCTCGCTCTGATGTTTCTCGTGCTCCCGACCGCTCGCGCCGCCGACGGCAATCGACTGACGTACCTGGATGAGAACGATCCCTATCACGTTTCGCGCCGTTCGCCGCGTCTCCTCACACCGCAGTGGATCGGCGAGGAGGGCGTCGAGGCGGTGGTCGTCCTCGCCATCGACGACATGCGCGATCCGAAAAAGTACGAGCAATTTCTGCGGCCGATCCTGCAACGCCTCAAGCGCATCGACGGCCGAGCGCCCCTCAGCATCATGACCAACCAGGTCGATCCGAAGGACGAACGGCTGCAAGGCTGGCTCAAGGAGGGGCTGAGCCTGGAGACGCACACGCTCGATCATCCCTGTCCGTTTTTCAAGGGCGGCGACTTCGCCAAGGCGCGAGTGACTTACGAGCGCTGCGTCGATCTGATGAACGGGGTACCGGGCAGCAAGCCCGTCGCCTTCCGAATGCCGTGCTGCGATTCGCTCAACACACCCAGCCCGCGCTTCTTCGCGGAGATATTCAATCGCGCCACCGAGAAGGGCAACTTCCTGACGCTCGATTCCTCGGTGTTCAACATCCTCAGCGCCAACGACCCCGAGTTGCCGCGCGAACTGATGCTCGACGCCGACGGGCAGGACCGCTTCCGCAAGTATCTGCCGGCGGACCGCACCTTCGTCAACACCATCGAGGACTATCCGTATCCCTACGTCCTCGGCCGGCTGTGCTGGGAATTTCCCTGCGTCATGCCCAGCGATTGGGTCGCCCAGCACCGGCAACAACCGAACAACCCCGCCACCGTCCGCGATTGGAAGGCGGCCCTCGACGCCACCGTTATCAAACGCGGCGTGTTCTGCCTGGTCTTCCATCCGCACGGCTGGATTCGCAACGAGCAGATCGTCGATCTCATCGAACATGCAGTCGCGAAGCACGGCAAGAAGGTCAAGTTTCTGACGTTTCGAGAAGCCTACGAGCGGCTGAACAAGCATCTGCTCGGCGGGCAGACGCTGCGCGGCGCGGACGGCGGAGACAACGGCGTGCGCCTGCTCGATCTCGATAACGACGGCTACATGGACGTGGTCATCGGCAACGACAAGCTGCGGCAAACGCGGCGCTGGTCGCCGAAGGACCGAAAGTGGATCACGAGCGATTTCCCCGTTTCGCTGGTGAAGGCCGGCGAGCATTTCGGCATCGTCCGCCGTGACGGGCGCGTGTCGCTGTTGCTGCGAAACGAATCGGACGCCGGAGCATGGGACTTTCGCGACGGCAAATGGGTTCGAGACGACGACTTGCTCGCCGGTCTGGAGGTGCGCGGGCGGAAGATCCTTGCTTACGAGAAGGGGCGCGATCGCGGCGTGCGGCTGCGCGATCTGGATGGCGATGGCCGCTGCGAACTGATTGTCGGCAACGACAAGGAGCAGGCCGTCTTCGCCTGGTCGGACGAGGACAAGCGCTGGATGAAATTGCCGTTCACGCTGCCGGAGGGCGCGACACTGGTAAGCGCGGCCGGCAAGGACAACGGTGTGCGCTTCGTGGACCTCGACGAGGACGGCCACGACGATGTGATTGTCTCCAACGAGGAGCGCTACTCCATCCACCTGTTTACCTTGATGAAAGAGGGTTGGTCGCGACGAGTGATGTCGGGCAAGCGCGGCGATAAGGGCGAACTGCCGCCCATCGCGCGCGAGGGAACGAACAACGGCGCCTGGTTTCACTCGCGGCATCTGTGGGTGAACAACGAACACACGGATCAATTGAAGGACCACGTCGAGCGCCGCTCCTTCAACGAGCTGCTTGCCGACGTGACGCTGAAGGCGAAATCACCGCAGGCATCGCTGCGTTCGATCCGGCCGCGTCCCGGATTCCAGGTCGAACTGGTCGCGGCCGAACCGCTGGTGCAAAGCCCCATCGCCTTCGCCTGGGGCGCGGACGGCAAACTGTGGGTCGTGGAGATGGGCGATTATCCGCTGGGCCTCGACAACAAGGGCAAACCCGGCGGGCGCGTCAAGTACCTCGAAGATACCGACGGCGACGGCAAGTACGACAAGGCCACTGTCTTTCTCGACGGCCTGAGTTTTCCGACCAACGTGATGCCGTGGCGCAAGGGCGTGCTGGTGACGTGCGCGCCAGAGATTTTCTATGCCGAGTCCAGCAAGGGCAGCGGCAAGGCCGACTTGCGCGTGCCGCTCTACACCGGCTTCGCACAGGGCAATCCGCAGCACCGCGTCAACGGCCTGGTATGGGGACTCGATAACTGGATCTACTGCGCCAACGGCGACAGCGGCGGCAAGATCAAGTCGGTCAAGACGGGGACCGCCATCAACCTGAGCGGCCGCGATTTTCGCATCCGGCCCGACGACGGCGGACTCGACGCCCAGGCGGGACAGACGCAGTACGGCCGCAATCGCGACGATTGGGGCAACTGGTTCGGCTGCAACAACAGCAATCCGATGTGGCACTTCGTCCTCGCCGATCAGTACATCCGCCGCAATCCGCACCTCGCCGCTCCCGAAGCGCGCGTGCCGGTATCCGTGACGCCCGGCGCCGCGCCGGTCTATCCCATCAGCCGCACGCTGCCGCGCTTCAACGATCCGCACACGGCCAATCACTTCACCTCGGCATGCAGCGCCATCGTCTATCGCGATGAGCTGTTCGGCCCGGCCTTCACCGCCAGCACCTTCGTTAGCGAACCCGTCCACAATCTGATCCATCGCGAGGTGCTGACGGCCAAGGGCGTCGCGTTCAGCAGCCGCCGCGCCCCGGACGAGCAGCGCTCCGAGTTTCTGGCTTCCAGCGACAACTGGTTTCGGCCCACGTCGATCCAAACGGGGCCGGACGGAGCGCTGTGGGTGGCCGACATGTATCGCGCAGTGATCGAACATCCCGAATGGATCCCGCGCGACTGGCAGAAACGTCTCGACCTGCGGGCCGGTCAGGACAAGGGACGTATTTACCGAATTTATCCCGTGGGCGCGAAGCCGCGCCGCATTCCGCGCCTGGATCGCCTCGATACGGCGGGATTGGTCGCCGCGCTGGACAATCCCAACGGCTGGCAGCGCGACACCGCCCAGCAACTGCTCCTGTGGCGCAAGGACGCGGACGCCGTCCCGCGACTGGAGAAACTGACATCCGATTGTCAGCGTCCGCTCGGCCGCTTGCACGCCCTATGTACGCTGGAGGGACTCGGCGGCCTGACGCCGGCGGTGTTGCGGCGAGCGCTGGCCGATCCGCATCCCGGCGTTCGCCGTCATGCAGTCCGGTTATATGAGGGGCGGCTAACGAAATCCCGCGAATTGGGCGACGATCTGCTGAAGCGAGTGAGTGACGACGATCCGCACGTCCGTATGCAGTTGGCGTACACGCTCGGCGCGTGGGACGACGCGCGGGCCGGCGATGCGCTGGGGCAATTGGCGGTGCGGGATGCCGGCGATCGCTTCCTCACCGCCGCAGTGATGAGTTCGATAAATCGCAAGAACCTCGATCGCGTTCTCCTGGCGGTCCTGAAGAGGAGCGAGAAGACGCCTCCGGCGTCTCTGGTGGAAAAACTGCTCCGTCTGGCAAACGCGCTGGGCGATACCAAGGCGCTGGTGACGCTGCTGAAAACGGTGTCCACGCCGGAAAAGGGCAAATATGCTCCCTGGCAATTCGCCACCCTGGCGGGCTTGCTGGACGCGCTCGATGAACGCAATACGCCGTTGACGCGCTTGCAGAAAGAGGGCGGCGAGGAATTGCAAGCGGCCCTGAAACAGGTGTCGGGGCTGTTCGCGGCGGCGCGGGCGATGATGGCCGACGACAAGGCGGCGACGGCCGACAAGCTGCGGGCGATTCGGCTGCTCGGTCGCGGTCTCGACCGTCAGCAAACAGACCGAACGGCGCTGGCGGATCTGCTTGTGCCGCAGACGGCCGACGACCTGCAAGCGGCGGCGGTCGCCGCTCTCGGCCGGTTGCGTTCGCCGCGCGTGCCGGAATTGCTGCTGCGCGGCTGGAAGGGCCATGCGCCGGCGCAGCGCGACAAGGTGCTCGATGTCCTTCTCGGCCGCGATGAATGGGTGCCGGCGGTCCTGCAAGCGATCGAAGACCAGCAGATCGCGGCAGCGGAGATCAACGCCGTCCGCCGTCAGCGGCTGCTGGCGCACAGCTCCGCCGACGTTCGCCGCCGCGCCGCCAAGCTGTTCGCCGACGCCGTCAACGCCGATCGGGAAAAGGTGATTGACGCCTATCAGTCGGTGCTGACACTCAGCGGCGACGCCAAGAACGGCGTCGAGATTTTTCGCAAGCAGTGCGCCGCCTGCCATCAACTCGGCGGCGTCGGCAACGCGGTCGGTCCCGACCTGGCTTCGCTGGGAGACAAATCGCCGCAAGCACTATTAATCGCCGTCCTCGATCCCAACCGCGCCGTCGAGGCGCGTTACGTCGGCTACACGGCGACCACCAAAGGCGGCCGCACCTTCTCCGGCGTCCTGGTCAGCGAGACGGGCAACAGTATCACCCTCGCCGGGACCGACGGCAAACAGAACGTGATCCTGCGCGGCGATCTCGACGAGCTGACCAGCAGCGGCAAGTCGGCGATGCCGGAGGGACTGGAGAAGGAGATCAAGCCGCAAGACCTGGCCGACCTGATCGCCCACGTCCGCTCGGTGGGACCGCAGCCGAAAGCGAAGACGTTCGCCGGCAACAAGCCGGAGTTGGTGCGCCCCGCCGCGGACGGTTCGCTGCGGCTGTCGGCGGACAACGGCGAGATTTACGGGCCGACGCTGGTGCGCGAGGAGAAGTACGGCAATCTCGGTTACTGGAGCAGCACGGACGATCGCGTTATCTGGTCGGTGGAGGTGAAGCGCCCCGGCAAGTACGCCGTGTGGCTCGATTGGGCCTGCGAAGCCGACTCGGCCGGCAAGATGTTCCTGCTGCAAGCCGGTCCCAATCGTCTGACGGGCAAGGTGGACTCGACCGGCGATTGGGACACGTACAAGCAGGCGAAGATCGGCGAGATCGTTCTGCCGTCCGGCCGGCAGCGCGTGACCTTCCGCTCGGCGGGGCGAATCTTCAACCCGTTGATCGATCTGAAATCCGTCAAGCTGGTGCCGGTGAAGGAGTGAGTCAGATACCTTCTCGTTCCCACGCTCCTGCGTGGGAACGCACGTCCAGACGCTCTGCGTCCCGTCCCCGATCAAGTGTCAGCCGCGACGCGGAGCGTCGCACACGTGCGTTCCCACGCAGGAGCGTGGGAACGAGGAATCGAGTACGAGAATGGGAGGGATTGTCGTGACGACCTTTATTCGCCAAAACGCCGGCCGCTTGACGAGCCTCGCCCTCGGATTTCTGACGGCGCTGACGGCCGGTGCCGCGGAACCGGAGTGGAAAGTCGGGTTGGCCCAGGTAAAAATCACCCCAGAACGTCCGGTATTTCTGGCCGGCTACGCCTCGCGCAACAAGCCGTTCACCAAGGTGGAGTCCGATCTGTACGCCAAGGCGCTGGCTCTCGAAGACCGTCAGGGCCAGCGAGTGGTGCTGGTGACGAGCGACCTGATCGGTTTCCCGGTCGAGGTCGCCGAGCCGATCTGCGAACGGCTGCGTCGAAAAGCGGGCCTGAAACGCGAGCAAATCCTGCTCAACTCGTCGCACACGCACACCGGTCCCATGTTGCTGTTGAAGGCCACCGGCGGGGAAGGGCTGACGGCCGCCGAGCTGGAACGCAACGTCGAGTACACCCGCCAATTGCAGGACAAGGTTGTCGATCTGGTCGAGCGGGCCGCGGCGCGGCTGGAGCCGGCCAAGCTGTCCTGGGGTGCCGGGGTCTGTCCCTTCGTGATGAACCGCCGTGAGTTCACGCCCAAGGGCGTCATCCTCGGCGTCAACCCGCGCGGCCTGGCCGACCGCGTGGCGCCGGTGCTGCGCATCGACACGCCCGACGGCAAACTACGGGCCGTGCTCTTCGGCGCCGCCGTCCACGGCACCACCTTGACGGGCGACAATTACGAGCTGTGCGGCGACTACGCCGGCTTCGCCCAGAGTTACATCCAGGACAAACATCCGTCGGTGCAAGCGATGTTTCTGCTCGGCTGCGCCGGTGACGCCAACCCGTATCCGCGCGGCAAGATGGAATTCGCCCGCGAACACGGCGTCACACTGGGGAAAGAGGTCTGCCGCGTGCTGGAGACCAAGCTTCACCCTGTCAACGGTCCGCTCACCATCGCGTTCGACCGGGCCGCCCTGCCGCTGCAAGCGCCGCCCGCGCGGGCGGAGTTGGAGAAGCAGGCGGCCGGCAAATCAGGACTTCAACCGTGGATCGCCAAGAGGATGCTGGCCGTTCTGGATCGCGGCGAGAAGCTGCCGACGCACTACAACTGTCCGCTCGCTGTGTGGGCGTTCGGCGGCGATTTGACGCTGGTTGCCCTGTCCGGCGAGGTCGTGGTGGATTACGTCCGTCTGCTCGAAAAAGCGCTGGGTCCGAACAATCTGTGGCTGGCCGCCTATTGCAATGATGTGTTTGGTTATCTCCCGTCGGCCCGCGTCCTCAAGGAAGGCGGCTACGAGACGCGCGGCCTTTATTCGGGCGGCATCGGCCTGTTCGCCCCGAAAGCGCAGGATGTGCTGGTCGAGAAGGTGCGCGCGTTGGCGAAGAAGGCGGGACGCGCCCTCCCCGCAGAGTAACGAGGGTGGAAACCAGGGCGATCACGGCAACGGCACGTCCTTGAACTCGAACGGGATGGCATAGTTCAAGATGGTCCAGTCTTCGACGACTAATTTGCTCGGCGGGACGACCTTGGGATCTTTGGAGAAGTTATACGTCAACGCGATCACTTCCGTCGGCGACCCTCCCGAATTCGAGATGTTCCAGTTGAGGGTTTTGTAGTGATGCCCTTTGGCGTCTTCGAGATAAATCCGATCGAACCACTGCCTGCGGATGCCCTCCGGCTCCACGGGTACCGCGACGTGGATATTCAGGTCTCCGTTGTCCTCTTGTCCGACTTTCGTTATTACCAGAGGGCCTTTGTGAAGCCGACATTTGGCTCCCTTCGCTTTCAGGACGTTTTCGGTGAGGGCGATGCACTTGCGCTCGACCACCACTTGCACGGGGATGGTGCCTCGCAGAACCTTGATTTTCCGCGCCATTTCGGAGATGCGCCCGAGCGAGAGCTTCGATTTCTCCTCGAATTGTTTGCCTCTCGATTCCGCAAATATGTGGAAGTGCTCTGGTACTTGGGGAGCGAGTGGCCTCATCAGCTTACCATCCTCATCCGTGGCGCTCAGTACGCTCGCCCGTCCGGCGGAGAGAAAGATAATCCGTGGCTCCGCGAGTATCGAAATGGTCAACGTCATCTGGTGTGAGCGCTGTCCGGCTTCTTTGCCCTTGCCCGGCCGCGTGAAGTCGATGTCGCGGTCTTCGTGAATTGTTTGCAATTCCATGCGGAATGGGCCGCTGAGCGCGACGTGCGGCGATCGCGCCTCGCTGAGATTCAGCCCCAGTTCCTTCTCGCCGGCCGAGACATCCACGACGCGGCCGGTTTCGCGGCCGATCCGCTCCACCGCCTCCCAAAACGACACGCCCTTCATCTCGATGCGAAAATACCTCTCGTCCTCCTTATCCTCCCTGTCGATGCGGTAGCCGGTCTGTTTCTCGATCTCCTGAAGAATGGCGGACAGCGTTCGCGGTTCACGCCCCAAGGTGACGCGCTTCGGCTTCAGCGCGGCGGCCGTTTCCAAGATGGGGATCATCACCAGAACGCGGCGGCGCACTTCCGCATCGCGATGCGACTTCGCTTTCCGCAGTGCCGGCAGCGCGGCCGGCCCTCGTGCTTGCAGCATCCGGGCGGCGCGCTCGCGCTGGGCAAAATCACTGCTGCCGAGCTGCTCGATCAGCTTCTCGTCCGGTGGCGTCTTGTCCTCGGTGGCGGACAGGGACATCGACGCAACGGCCAGCGCGAGAATCAAGCAAAGTATCGTTCGTGTGAGCGGAATCATGGACCGAACCTCCGTGAATCGGTGCGTCAAGTGCGGAAGAACTGGCGATGGAAATAATAGCCGGCCAGACCCAGACCGATGGCGATGATGCACCAGCGGACGATCTGCGGGCGAATGCGGCGAGCGACGCGCGCTCCCAGGTAGCCGCCCACGATCGCGGACACCGCCATCGCCGGAGCGAAGCGCCATTCGACCTTGTCCTTGAGGACAAAAATCACCACGGAGACGCCGTTGATGCAGAAGGCCAGGAACGTCTTGACGGCGTTCATCTGATGCACGCCGGGCAGGCCCATCAGAGCGAGGGCGCTGAGCATGAGGATGCCGATGCCCGCACCGAACAAGCCGCCGTAGACCGCCACGAGAAACTGAAACAGTACGACGGCCGCGACCGTCCCGCCGGCGGGCGCCGATTGCGGCCGAAGACGGATGAGCTTCGCCAGGGCCGGTTGGATCATGAACAGCAGGGCCGCCGTCAGGATCAGCCAGGGAACCAGGGCCGCGAAGAAACGCGCTTCGAGAGCGACGACCAGCAGCGAGCCGAGGGCGCCGCCGATCAGGCTGGGACCGAGGAGCAAGAGCGTCCAGCGGCGGACGTCGTGCATCTCGCGGCGATAGGCCCAGGCTCCGGCCAGCGAGCCGGGCACCAGGGCGACCGTGCTGGTGGCGTTGGCGATCACCGACGCCTCGTCGGCGCCCCGCAACGGCGTCAGCGCCGCCAACAGAGCGGAGAAGGTCAGCAGCGTCCCGCCGCCGGCCACCGAGTTAATGACCCCCGCCGCCAGGGCGGATAGACACAGCCACATCAGCAGGTTCGCCGGCTCCGTCATGGACTCCCCATTTTCGATCGGGCGAATCAAAGCGACGATCGCCGCTTCGCCATCCGTGAAGGTCACTTCGAGGGCCGCCGTCGTCGCCCGCGCGGTTGATGGGGGGTGGACGGGTCGAGCAACTCTTTCCAACCGGCGGCGGTCGGCAGACGACGCAGCAAATCTTCCAGAAGCGCCAGATCTTTGAGTCGCTCGATGCGTGCGGCGCTGCGAGTGTCGGGAGGGCCGAAGGCGTCTTCGCCCTGAAAACGCAGCACCTTCTTCGCCTCGGCGACCGCGCCGCGCACTTCTCCCTCGATGCGCCCTTCTTCGAGAATTGCCTGATACGTCGATGATTCTTTCATGGAAACCACTCCTCGAAATAGCTGGGCCGACAGCGCCGGCGAGTAACGCAATCCCAACAGGATGAACGCCGCACCCCATACCACCTGGGATTGCTTGCGAGCGCGACGACTGCTCAACCGTTGCTCTATCCGATCTATTATGCCCGGCAACTCCGCTTCTGTCACCGCGCTGATAGGGGCGAGCGGCAGCAGAGCCAGACCGCCGGTCAGCAGCGGCTCCGGCGGCAACTGCCAGACGCGCACCACCTGATAGCGGAAGGTCAGGTACGCTTCCTCGCTGGGGAAAGTACGCTCGTAGACGCCCGTCAGTTGCGGCGAGTCGGCCTCCGGGCGAAGCAGCATGGCAACACTGCGCACCGGCAATTCGTGGCGATCTTCCAGCAGACCATTGCGCACGTGCAACTTACGCGGCAGCGCGAGAACGTCGTGCCCGCTGACAAACTCCAGGTGCAGCAAATAGGGTGGGTGCGCCGAGACGCGCAGCACCTTGTCGGCGGCGCCGCTGACGGTGGCGATGTCTGCGTCGATTGCCTCCGTCGGGCCGGTTGGCCCGCCCAGCAACCGAGGCCGCGACTCCGGCTCGGTTTCGACCAGCGCCTTGAACGTCGGGTCGGACGGCTTCGCGGTCACGGCGGATTCCCTCGCCTCAGCCGCGATAAATCGAAGGATGCGTCTTCTCTACCCGATTGCTTGGCCGGTCGCCACTCCAATAACCGCGTCGTCGGCCGATCAATTTCGGAGGGCATCTCCGTGCGCCTCCGCCGTTACATCTGCGCCGGATCGGGGTTCAAATCTGCAACGTGGCCGCGCCCATCTACGGTCCCATCATCCTGATTTTGACGAAGGAGGGTGACAATGGTATCCGCACGAACACTTCTGTTGGCGGCGGTGCTGGCGGCGTCCGCGGTCGCGACGGCGGAGGCCGGCGATTGGCCCGGCTGGATGGGAGTGGATCGCACCGGCGTTTCCACTGAAAAAGGACTGCTCAAAGAGTGGCCCAAGGACGGACCGAAACTCGTCTGGAAGGCGACTGACATCGGCAACGGTTACTCCACGCCCGCCGTCGCCGACGGCAAGATTTATCTGATGAGCAATCGCGGCACCGACGACGAGTTCGCTATCGCGCTGAGCGCCAAGGACGGCAAGAAGATCTGGTCCAGGCACATCGGCAAGGTCGGTCCGAATCGGGGGCCGCAGTATCCCGGTTCGCGCTCGACGCCGACGGTCGAGGGCGATGCCGTCTACGTCCTCGGCTCGGACGGCGATCTGGCCTGTCTCGATGCTGCCAAGGGCGAAGTGCGCTGGAAGAAGAACCTGCGCACGGAGTTCGAGGGCAAGCCGGGCAACTGGGCCTACGCCGAGTCGCCGCTGATTGACGGCGACGTGCTGGTCTGCACGCCGGGCGGCGACAAAGCGACACTGGCGGCGCTCAACAAGAAGAGCGGCGAGGTCGTCTGGAAGGCGTCGGTGCCGGCGGGTGCGGGCGGCGGCGGTGGACGCGGACGAATGGCGGGAAACACGGCAGCCTATGCTTCTCCCATCGTGGCCACCGTCGGCGGCGTCAAGCAGTACATCCAGTTCCTCGGCGGCGGCCTGGTCGGCGTCGCCGCCAAGGACGGCAAACTGCTGTGGCGTTACGACAAGGTGACCGGCACCACCAATTGCGCCACGCCCCTCTTCCACGACGATTGCGTGTTTGTCTCCGCGGCTGGTGGCCGCGGAGGTTCGTCCAGCAGCGGCGGCGCTCTGGTCAAGCTGACCGCCGACGGCAAGAACGTGACCGCCAAGGAGGTTTATCACATCCAGCCTCTCGCCAATCATCACGGCGGCGTGGTGCGCGTCGGCGACGCCATCTACGGCACCAACAACAGCTCGCTCGTGTGCATCGACTTCAAAACCGGCGAGACGAAATGGGACAATCGCTCGGTGGGCAAGGGGTCGATCATGGCGGCGGACGGCCGGCTGTACGTGCGCGGCGAGAAGGGGCCGCTGGCGCTGGTCGAGGCCACGCCGAGCGGATACAAGGAAGAGGGCCGCTTCGAGCAGCCCGACCGCAGCGCCAAGCCGTCCTGGCCGCATCCCGTCGTCGCCGACGGCCGGCTGTATCTGCGCGATCAGGACGTGCTGCTCTGCTACGATGTGAAGGCGAAATAACAGAAAAAACTATCGGAGCGGGGACGTCAGTCCCTGCGACTCGCTAAACTCAGGGGGCTTACGCTCCTCGCTCCGATTTTGTCCGTTAACTCTTGTCTCCGGCACCTGGTTTGAGGGCAACTCATGTATCGTTCGCGTGACTCGCATTCGTCCGACCCCGGCCGTTCGACGGTCTGGACCTGGCTTCCGCTTGTGGGACTGCTGGCACTGCTGCCGGCCCTGTCCGCCGCTCCTCCGGCCGCGGCGCCGGCCCCGACGACGGACGCCGGCAGCCTGGACAAGAAGGTGCTCGCCGAGGCCAAAAACGGCTCGCAGATCATGACCAACCTGACGCATCTCAGCGACGTGATCGGGCCGCGACTGACCGGCTCCGCGGCGCTGAAACAGGCCAACGAATGGGCCGCCGACAAAATGCGTGCCGCCGGGCTGAGCAACGTCCATCTCGAAGGATGGACCATCCCCGTCGGCTGGGAGCGCGGCACGGCGACCGTTCGTCTCGTCGAGCCGAACAACGGCCGATCGCTGACGGTCGCCGCTCTGGGCTGGACGCCAAGCACCAAGGGCCGCATCACCGGCGACGTCGTCGTGCTGAAGGCGCGCAACGCCGCGGAGTTGGCGGCCTACAAGGGCAAACTGAAAAACGCCGTCGTCCTCCGCAGCGCGCCCGCCAACATCCGCCCCGTGACCGAAAAGGGTTCTGGATTCGAGAGGCGACGACCCAGCACGGACGGCAAGGACGACAAGGACAAACCGAAACCGGACGCGAAGCCGGAGACGCCGCCGAGACCGGAACGGACGCGGCCGTCGATGGCGTTTCAGCGCGAGATGACGGAGTTCCTGCGCGCCGAAGGAGCGGCGGTGCTGCTTATGGACGCCAGCAAGCCGCATGGATTGCTGAACATGAGCGGCGGTTGGCGCGGCGACGATCGCGTCAGCGGCGGCGAACCGCTGCCGAGGCTGATCGTCGTCCACGAGCATTACGCCATGCTGCACCGTTTGGCCAGCCGGCCGGAGCCGGCGCGAACGCGCGTCGAGGTCGAGGTCAACAACAAGTTCGTCCCCGGCCCGGTCGCCGTCTACAACACGGTCGGCGAAATTCGCGGGTCGGACAAGCCCGACGAGTTCGTTGTCCTGGGGGCGCACCTCGATTCGTGGGATCTCGGTCAGGGCACCACGGATAACGGCACCGGCAGCTGCGTGGTGCTGGAAGCCGCTCGCATCCTAAGCAAGAGCGGCGTCCGGCCGCGGCGCACCATCCGCTTCGTGCTGTTCACCGGCGAGGAGCAGGGACTGCACGGTTCGCGCGAGTACGTCAAAAAACACAAGGACGAGATGGGGAAAACGTCGATGGCGCTGGTCCACGACACCGGCACCGGCCGCGTCGTCGGCATCGGTCTGCAAGGACGCGCGTCGATCAAGCCAATCCTGGAAAAGGAGCTGGCGTCGCTGAAGGAGCTGGGCGTGACCGAGATCGACCTGCGCGGCATGGGCGGCTCGGACCACATTTCGTTCGAGCGGGCCGGCGTGCCCGGCTTCGCCGTGCGTCAGGATTGGGCCGAGTATCGCTTCTCGCACCATTCGCAGTCGGATACGCTCGACAAGGCCCGCGAGCCGGATCTGATTCAGGGAGCGCAGGTCATGGCCGTGGCCGGTCTGCGCGTGGCCAATCTGCCCGATCTGCTGCCGCGCGACAAACCGGCGCGCGAGCGGCCGGCGCGCGAGAGCGGCGAGAAGAAGCCCGAGACGCCCGCGAAGAAGCCGGCGCCGTAGGATCTCCGTCCGGGCCGCGAGCGTTTCGCGGCTCGGACAATCAATCGTCACGGTTCAAGTTATTTCCGGGTGAACTCTTCGCCGCCCCGCGGCGCGGCGAAACGTCTTCTCACTTCCCCGGCCCCGCCGGAGGCACGGCCGGTAGCGGGCCAAAATCCGGCGGCCCGCCCGGCCCATTCGCCGGTTGCGGCAGTTTCAGCGGCGCCGCCTCCTGGCGACGCTTCGACACGTCCCACAGATGAAAGACGCGGTCGGTCCCCTTGGCGAGAGGGTCAGTGCGGTCAATGTGTCCACCGTTGTCCTGGCCGTCGGGTCCGACGGAGTAGATCAGCAAACCCTCGTCCGTCCGCCGCATTCGCAGAGGTTGGCCGTCGTAAAGGTCCATCGGGATTTGCGCGAGATAGCCCGCCTCTCGCAGCGCTTCCAGCGACGCGGGCCATTTTTTCTTCGTTTGTCGATAGCGCTCGGCGGCCACGGCCACGAAAGCGCAGCGCAGTTCCACTCGAATGCGGCGGTCGGCGGCGGCGACCTTGGCTATGGCGGGACAAAGCAAACGCACCAGCAACGGCTGGGTTTTCGCGGCGGCGTCGAGCTGCTCCATCTCCTGCTCTTGCTGCTCCAGGGGCATCTTGGCGATCTCGACGGCGCGCGTCATGTGACGCAGCATGGCCGCGCGCTGCCATGTGCGGACGGAAGGCAACCGCAGGGCCTGCGTCTGCATCCAAACCGGCGGGGACTTGGATCCGCTCAGTCCCGCCGCCATCGCCAGATCCTTGCCGGACATCGGGAGCTTGCCGCTCTGAATGCCCTCCAGGAGCCGATCCATTCCGGCCCGTTCGCCACGCACGGCGATCAGCAGCAGCGGCTCCGCCTCCTCCTTTTCCAGAAGGCGCTGGAGTTCTCCCAGGGCGGCCTCGGAAGGTTCGCCCTGCGCCAGCGTCCGCTGGATCTTGTTCACGGCGATGGAGCGCAGGGCGTAGCGCACCAGCTGGGAGATGAGCAACGGCTCGTCGCCGATGGAGCGGCCCGCGTTGAGGATGGCCCGGCACGAGGTCAGCGCCCGATCGTAATGTTTCTCCTGCGCTTGCAGCAGCACGTCATTGGCCAGCAGGGAGCCGACTTGCCGCGTGTCCTGGAGGTAGGGAAGCAGGGTGCCGATGAAATCGGCGGAGTACGTGATGGGATACCGGCCTTCGGGTTTGTCGGCCAACGTGCGGGCCTTGTCCAGTGCCCGCGACGCCCGTACCAACTCGGCGCGCAGGATCTCGATCTGCTCCTCGTTCAGTTGTCGCTGCGGCTCCAGCTCCGCGAAGCTCTTGTCCAGGGCGTCGCGCTTCTCCTCGACATTCGGCTCGTTGGCGGGCTGTGGAATTTGCCAGATCGGCCATTTGTCGGGCATCATCGGCTTGACGCCCATCGCCGTGAACGCGGAGTTCTCCTTCTCGGGGAGGACAGTTCGGTCCGCCTCGATGTCGTCCAGCTGCCAGCGTGGATCGACCCGTTCGATTTCGGCGACGGCGTCCTCCACCTCGCGGTTGGCCTTCAGGGCGAGGAAACCGTACAGCCCGGCCAGCACCAGCAGCAAGACCAACAGCAGCAGAGCGCAGCCGCGCCGTCGCGATCGGGGGGTGGAGTGCGAGGAGGGTTCGTTCACCGGCGAACTCCGTGAAAGAGAGGAGGCATGTGCGCCACTATACCCGGAGGCATCGCCGTTGCCAATCGGCTTGCGGTTGACACGAGGGAAGTTGGGGCGATAGATTGACAGGCGCTCAAACCTTTATCTCGCCCCCAACCCCGGCCCTCGCCAAGGACGGCGAACCGATGGCAGGCAGGAGGCCGACTCCATGACGTTCCCACGCTTTCTCCGCTCCCCGCTGGCCCGCCTCATCCGCTCGCTGCCGATCAAGGGACGCTGGCGCATCGCCGCGCACCTCAATCGGCTCTTCCCCGCCGAGCAGACCACCTTCGAGTTGTCCGGCGTCGGCCGCGTGACGCTCGATCTCGGCATCGAGATGCAGCAGCACGTTTATTGGGCCGGACTCAGTCGCGACGACGGCCGCATCCTGCGGCTGGCCCGCGCCGTGCTGCCGCCCGACGGCGTCTTTCTCGATGTCGGCGCCAATGTCGGCCTGCACACGCTGGCCGTCGCCCGACACCTGGCCGGAGGCGGCGGCGCCGTCGTCGCCTTCGAGCCGCACCCGGTCAATCACCGTCTTCTCGTCCACAACATCCGGCAAAATCGGCTGCGCCACGTGGTCGCCGAGAACCTCGGCCTGGCCGAAGCGCCGGCGACGCTGATCGGCAACGCCGCCGCCGACGGCGGCAACTGGTCGCTGGCCTCGCGCGGCGATTATCGCTTCGAGGTACGTCTGACGCCGCTGGACGATTACTTGCGGGCCAACCCCATGCCACGCCTCGACCTGATGAAAATCGACGTGGAGGGCGCCGAAGTCCGCGTCCTCCGCGGCGCGCGCAAGACGATCGAGCGCTTCCGTCCGCTGATCGTCTTCGAGGTATGTCCGGCATGGCTGGCGAAGATGCAGACGAGTGCGGCGGAACTGTTCACCGAGTTGGTGGGACACGGCTACAGCATCCACGCGCTGCCGGGCCGCAAGCTGGTTTGGGACCGCCGCGTCAAGGTCGGCGACCTCGTCGGCCTGGAGCCGGGCGCGTTCGTCAACCTCGTCGCCGTGCCGCCGGCGTCGGCAAGGGCCCACGCCGCGTCGCCGCTGCACGCCAACATTCGCGGCTAAGAAGGGGAATCCATACTAGCCCGGAGCGCCCGCGACGGGTGCCCGTCGCGGGCGCTCCGGGCTAGTAAGACGACTCGCGGTTTTCCTTTCAGACCCGGCGAGTTAGGATAGACATAGAGGTCTTGTCATCGCGCCGACGCCCCGGCGACTCTCCGCAATGCCAAGGGAGGCTTCATGTCTTCTGTCGTCGTCACTCCCGCCATCAATCACCACGATTATCCCCACACTCCCAACCCGGTCTTCGAGAACTCGCCGACGTTTCAAATGGCCTGCCGTCAGCTCGACGACGTGGCCGAGGTCATCGACATCGACAAGGGCGTTCTCGAACGCCTGAGCTGGCCCAAACGCGCCATTGTCGTCAGCATCCCCGTGCGCATGGACGACGGACGGACCGACGTGTTCATGGGCTATCGCGTCCAGCACAGCTTGACGAGCGGTCCCTCCAAGGGCGGTCTGCGCTATCATCCCTCGGTCGATCTGGGCGAAGTGGCGGCCTTGGCCATGTGGATGTCGTGGAAGTGCGGCATCATGCACCTGCCGTTCGGCGGCGCCAAGGGCGGCATCGGCGTCGATCCGGCATTGTTGTCGCGCGGCGAAGTGGAACGGTTGACGCGGCGGTTCACTGAGGAAGTGCTGAGCGTCATCGGTCCGCGCATGGATGTGATGGCCCCGGACCTCGGCACCGACGAGCAGACTATGGCGTGGATCATGGACACCTACAGCATGAAGGTCGGCTACGCCTGTCCCGAGGTGGTGACGGGCAAGCCGGTCGAGCTGGGCGGCTGCGTCGGCCGACGCGAGGCGACCGGCCGCGGCGTCGTCTACTGCATCCTCGAAGCGATGAAGGAGCTGAACCTGCGGCCGGAGGAGACGACGGCCGTGGTGCAGGGCTTCGGCAACGTCGGCTCGGTGGTCTGCCAGGAGTTGTCCCGCCGCGGCGTCAAGCTCCTCGCCGTCGGCGACCGCTACGGTTCGATCCGCAATTTGAAGGGCATCGACATCGCCGCCCTGACGCGGCACATGGCTGAGGGCAAGCTGCTCAAGGACTTCCCCGGCAGCGAGCCGATCGCCCCGGCGGAGCTGCTGCTGACGCCGTGTACGGTGCTGGTGCCGGCCGCGTTGGAGCGCGTCATCCACAAGGACAACGCCAGGAAACTACGTTGCCGCATCCTCGCCGAGGGCGCCAACGGCCCGACGACGCCGGAGGCCGACGTCATCCTGGCCGGCAGCGACACCTACATCATCCCTGACGTGCTGTGCAACGCCGGCGGTGTGACGGTATCGTATTTCGAGTGGGTGCAGGACATCCAGCAGTTTTTGTGGAGCGAGGATGAGGTCAACGAGCGGCTGAAAGAACTGATGCTGCGCGCCTTCCATCATGTGCGCAAGCTGGCGCTGGAACGCAAGCTGACCATGCGCACGGCGGCGTTGTCCTTGGGAGTGCAGAAGATCGCCAAGGAGAAGCTGCGCCGCGGACTGTATCCGTGAGCGCGCCGTCAGGGCAGAAACAACCGGCCGGTGCCGCGAAAGTTGTCGATGTCAATCAGATAGTCGAGCAGTTTCTCGACCACCCGCTCCGCGTATTCGCGGCTGTGGAGAACTTGGCGAGCGTTGGCAATCGTGAACACCGGCAAACTGTGAACCGTGTTCATCGTGCGGATAGCGGATTCCAGAGAGTCCGGCCCATCATCGTTGCGATTGGCCGTAATCAGGATGATCTCCTGCTGCTGGCACACTTGCCAAAGGACCACATCCGGGGTCTCCGGAACAAGGCCGAGATCGGGAAAGGTGTACAGCGGCAAGTTAAATAATGTCCACACGCCGCGCCAGGTCGTACTTTCCAGGACGTTGTACAGGGCCTGAACGTGGCCCTCGATGTTGACATCACTGAGGATGGCCTTCACCGTTGCTCTCCTCCTGAAGCCGCTTGCGCTCCAATTCTGCTCGCAGGGCAAGTAACTTGGCGTGCGAGGCCCGCACTTTGGCCTCGACTTCCGGTGGATTACCTCGGGCGATGCGCTCCTCAATTTTCCGATGCACGGCCATGACCTCTTCTTTGTGTTCCTCGATGTACGCAATCAGCGCCTTCGTCTCGGCGAGGGTGATCCGAAGCACAAGGGCGATATAGTTCGCACTGTGGCCGTACTCCAGGTAGTGGACCACGTCGTAGACATTGATGCGGCTACTCGCCAAACGCGGCGTGCCGCCGCGGTCGATGATGACGAGAGGGTCCATACGTCGCTCCTTGGTAAGAAACCGTTCCCTCTTCAGTATATCCGCCGCTTGGCGAAATAAGTGAACAGTTCGTCTACCGTCTCGGCAATACTAAAGAGAAGCATCCGCCGACCATTCGGGAGATCCTGTCATGTCCACGGCACGATCCGCGACGCTGTTGCGGCACTTGCATCAATGGGCGGCTGGCCGCGACGAGGAGCCGCAATCCGACCGCGAGTTGTTGCGGAGCTTCACCGCCACCCACGATGAGGCGGCGTTCACGGTCCTGGTGGGGCGACATGGACCGATGGTGCTGAGCGTCTGCCGCCGCGTCCTGGCTCGACCGCAAGACGTGGAGGACGCCTTCCAGGCGGCGTTTCTGGTGCTGATCCGCAAGGCGGACTCGTCCCACTGGCGAGACTCCGTCGGCGGCTGGCTGCACCGCGTCGCCCTGCGCATTGCCCTCCACCTGCGGGCCGACGCCGCGCACCACGCCGCCGAGGCGCGGCGAGGGGAGGAAGGTGTCGTCGTTGATCCGCTGGAACAGATGACGGCGCGCGAGCTGCTCGCCGCCTTCGACGAGGAACTGGCGCGGCTGCCGGACCGATACCGCGAACCGCTGGTTCTCTGCCACTTGGCCGGTCAAACGCAAGAGGAAACGGCGCGGCGGCTGGGCGTATCGCTCAGCACCGTCCGCCGCCGCCTGGAGCATGGCCGCAAGCTGCTGCACGGACGTTTGACGCGACGCGGCCTAGCGCTGCCCGCGGCGCTCGGCATCAGCGCGGCCGCGGCCGTGATTCCCGCGCCGCTGCGCGGCGCCGCTATGCAGGCCATACACGGCAACGTCTCCGCACGGGCCGCCGTGCTGGCCGAGGGTATTTTGAAAACCGCCATCCTGACGCCGATGAAGCTGACGGCGGCCGTGCTGCTGACACTGGGCGTCCTCGCCGGCGCGGGGTTGGCCGCATCGCATTTCCTGGCGAGGAAACCCGCGGAGGACCAGCCCCTCGCCTCCGCGCCGCCGGACAAGCCCAAAAGCGAGAAAGCGGAGCGCGTTGATTTGTACGGCGATCCGTTGCCGCCGGGGGCGCTGCGGCGGATGGGAACGGTGCGTTTCCGCCACCGCGGCTTCCTCGGCAGCGTCGCCTTTTCTCCGGATGGCAAAACGCTGGCTGCCGGAGGATACTCTGGAGTTATTCTCCTCTACGACGCGGCGACGGGCCGGAAACTCCGCGAAATGTCGGCGATTGCCAATCAATTTCCCGCGCTTGCGTTCGCCCCGGACGGCAAGACGCTGGCCTCCGCCGGCTCCAAGACCCTCCAAATTTGGGACGCCGGGACCGGCAAGGAGCTGCGCCGCTTCGATGCGGAAGTGGACGATAGTTATTCCCATCACTTTATCATTCCTCTCGTCTATTCTCCCGACGGCAAGACGTTGGCCTCGGTGGCGCCGGATCATTCCGTGCGCATCTGGGACGCGAAGACCGGCAAAGAGTTGGTCAAACTGCAAGGTCATCAATACCTGATCCACTGTCTCGCGTTCGCGCCCGACGGCAAGACGCTCTTCTCCGCCGGCGGCGATGGTACGCGCGCCGGTTCGGTGCGCGTATGGCAGACGGCCACGGGCAAGGAATTGCGAAAGTTTTCCCTCCACCAGAAGGGAGCGAGCGGTCAGCCCGATCCGCTGTGTTTTTCGCCCGACGGCAAGAGGTTTGTGTTCGCGGCCTATGAGCACCTGCCGCCCAAGAAGGGCGTCAAGTTTTTCACCCCCGTGTGCGTGGTAACATTTCTCGATCTCGATACGGGAGAAGTCCGGCGCAAGCTCGAACCGCGGGAAGGGCGCTTCAAGTCGGCTGCCTATTCTCCTGATGGCAAGCTCCTGGCCACGATGCACGGCGTGCGAACAATCACGGGCAACCATCAATCGGAGCACAACAACCGTATCCAGGTGCGGGAAGCGGCGACGGGCAAACCCCTCTTCGATTTCCCCGCCTACGCCGAACAGAATACGCAATGGCCCTGCGGTTTGGCTTTCTCGCCGGACGGCAAGCGGTTGGCGGCGGCGGCCACGGCGTCGTCGCTGCACGTCTGGGACACGATCCGCGGCCGCGAGCTTCTGGAGAAGCCGGAAACCCATCACGATGGGGTCCGCTGCGTGGCCTATGCCCCGGACGGCCAAACCCTGGCCTCGGCCGGCGCCGACCGTGACATCGTCCTGTGGGACACGGCGACCGGCAGGGAGAAGATGCGGCTGCGCGGGCACGAGGGCGAGATCGTCTCGCTGGCCTTTTCACCCGACGGCAAATTGCTCGCCTCGGCCGCGCACTTCAGCGACCAAAGCGTTCGGCTCTGGGACGTGACCACCGGCAAGGAACTCCGCCGGCATTTGGTGCCGAGCGAGCCTCAAGGGAACGGGTATTTCCTGGGCGTCACGCCTTGGGCCGCCTTCGCCGCGAACGGCAAAGTGTTGGCCGCGGGAGGGACCGACCGCAAGGTCCGCCTCTGGGACGTGGCCACGGGTAAGGAACTGCTCAACCAGGACATGCGCGGTTTGCCGGCCCATTCCAAGCAAGAGCCGAACGGTAGATCGGAGTGGGTCTACGACCTCGCCTTCGCGGCCGACGGCCGAGTGCTGGCCCTCTCGATTGACTCGACCGTCCACATCGTGGACGCGGCCGCCGGTCGGCGGCTTTTCCACTTCGAGAAGGAGGCTGCGGAGGTTCTTGCCCTTTCGCTCGACGGCAAAACACTCGCCTGCGGCGGGGGCGGCTCGTTTCGGCTCGTGGAAATCGCCGGCGGCAAGGACTTGCACAAAGTGGATCTGCCGGAGCCGGATGGCATCCACGCGCTGGCCTTCTCTCCCGATGGACGCACCCTCGCCGTGAGCGCCGCCGCATGGACGGGGAACATTTATCTCTTCGATGTGCGGAGCGGCGAAAAGCTCCTTCGCTTGCCGGG
>DATBGU010000232.1:0-51560 GCA_036557825.1 Gemmataceae bacterium | reverse complement strand
CCCCCTGTTTATGCCGCAACAGGGGGCTGACGCCCCCCGCTCGCCGACCGGGTCATTTCTGTTTTGCGTCCCCGACCTTGCCGGGGTACGATGGGCGAAGTGGTCGCCCACTCGGTTCCATCGAAAGGGGGGATGTCATGCTCACGTTCTGGGGATCGCGGCAGACGTTCTGCGATGGTCTGACGCGTCGTGGTTTTCTCCGCATTGGCGCCTTCGGCGCCGGACTCACACTGGCCGAGATGCTGCGCCTTCGCGCCGCGGCGGGCGTCTCGTCGGCGCGGCCCAAGTCGGCCATCATGATCTACCTGCCCGGCGGTCCATCGCACATGGACATGTATGACCTCAAGCCGGACGCCCCGGCCGAGTTCCGCGGCGAGTTCAAGCCGATCAAGACGAATGTGCCCGGCGTGCAAATCTGCGAGCACTTCCCCCTGCAAGCGAAGATGTGGGACAAGCTCGCCTGCGTCCGCTCCATCGTCTCCGTCGGCGAGCACTCCGATACGCTGGTGATGACCGGCTACAGCGACCGCGACAACCGCACCGCCGGCCATCCGTCGTTCGGCGCCGTGGTCTCCAAACTGCGCAACAATTCCGACGTCAGCACGCCGGCGTTCATCAGCCTGCGCGGCATGACGCGCGGCACCGAACCGGGTTATCTCGGCATCGCGCACCGGCCGTTCACGCCGAACGGACCCGGCCTGCGCGATCTGCAACTGTCCAAGGGCGTCACCGAGGAACGGTTGGGCGAACGCAAGGATCTGCTGGCCAGTTTCGACGACGTGCAGCGCGACATCGACGCCACCGGCAGCATGAAAGGCCTGGATGCGTTCTCCGCCCGCGCCTTCGACATGGTGACGACCGGCGAGGTCCGCAACGCCCTCGATCTGAACAAGGAAGACAAGAAATCGCGCGAGCGCTACAAGGGCGTCGAGCAGTTCCTGACGGCGCGGCGGCTGGTCGAGGCGGGGGCCGGCTGCGTCACCCTGTCCATCGGCGGCTGGGACACGCACGGCAACAATTTCAAGATCCTGGCCAAGCAGCTGCCGAAAGTCGATCAGGGCATCGCCAATCTGATCCAGGATCTGCACGATCGCGGCCTGGACAAGGACGTGGTGACGGTCATGTGGGGCGAGTTCGGCCGCACGCCGCGCATCAACAAGGGGGCCGGCCGCGATCACTGGCCGCAGGTCATGTCGGCGCTGGTCGCCGGTGGCGGTCTGCGCATGGGACAGGCGATCGGTTCCAGCACCGCCCGCGGCGAGCGTCCCAAGGAGCGTCCCTGCACCGTGCCGCAGGTGCTCAGCATGCTCTACCGCGCCCTCGGCATCGACCCGGCGCGCACCTTCCCCAACGGCAGCGGCCGACCGATGTACATCCTCGACGACCGCGCGCCGCTGACCGAATTGCTGTAAACGATAGGCTCGACGAGCAGGTAAAAACACGAACCCGGCCGCTGGTGGGCCGGGTTCTTTGTTGATAGGGAGACCGCAAAGATCACGAAGGAGATGCCCTGGAGGCCGGCGTCAATCGCCACCGCCGGCGGGTCCGATGTAGCGGATGACGCAATCGCGCGCGTTGAGGCGGTGCGACTGCCGTATCCGGCACGCTTCCTCGTAACTGGAGCAGGTGATCGCCGGCCACTCGCCGTCTTCCGGCGGATCATGCGTGTCTCGCCGACTGCGGACATACACCACATAACGGTCGTCGTGCGCTTCTTCCATGGAGGGGCTCCTCCTACCAGATTGGCGACAGGACACGTGGTTGAGTCCGGCTCAAGATGGGTCAGCCGAGCCGAGACCGGATCAAGTGATATAACTTACCAGGGATTTTGGAGATAGCAAGAGCATTATTTTTTTTGTCGCCGGGTCGAGGGTTCCCACCTTACCTGGGGTTCCTACTTCGCCCCGGCGAGTTGGGGCTATCGGTAATTTGTAGGGCGGGCCGACGAAGGAGACCGACCCGACGACAGACCCCTCGCCGCATGTGATATAATCGTCCTCACGGATTCATCGGGAGGACCGTCGATGCTGTTGCTCGGCCAGATGCGCGCCCGAACGTGCCAGGGAATGACCCGCCGCGCCCTGCTGCAAATCGGCGCCAGTTCGATGCTGGGTCTGTCGCTGGCCGATCTGCTGCGCCTGCGCGCCGCCGGATCGTCTCCCAACGGCCCCGCTCGCTCGGTCCTGTTCCTCTGGTTGTGGGGCGGGCCGGCGCATCTGGATACCTGGGATCCCAAGCCCTCCGCTCCGCTCGAATTCCGCGGTCCATTTTCGCCCATCGACACCTCCGCCAGCGGCATCCGCATCGCCGAATTGTTTCCGCAAATCGCCAAACAGGCCCACCGGCTCGCCATCGTGCGCTCGCTGCACACCGCGTCCAACGATCACGGCGTGGCCGGCACCATCGGCCTAACCGGCAGCGCGGCGGGCGCCGTCGGACTCGACGGCAAACCGAAGGCCGGCTCGGCCCGTCCGGCGCTGGGCAGCATCGTGGCGCGAGCGCGTGGCCTGGGATCGAAGTTGCCGCCCTTCATGGTCGTCGGCGGCCGACTGCACCAGGGCAAGAAGGCCATCATCGGCGAGGGCGGCGGCCCTCTGGGTGCGCTTTATGATCCGTTTCGTCTCGAATACGATCCGGCCAAAGGCACGCGCATCCCCGCCCTGCAACTGCCGGTCGATCTCACCCCTGAGCGTCTCGGCGACCGCCGGCGCCTGCTGCAAGCGTTCGATCGGGCGGCGCGGCAAAGCGACGAGACCCCCTCCGCCGCCCTGGACGACTATCGCCGTCAAGCGTTCGCCATGCTGACCTCGCCGTCGGCCGGCAAATTGTTCGACTTGGGCCGCGAATCGGACGCCGTGAAAGACCGCTATGGCCGCACGCGCTTCGGCCAATCGTGTTTACTGGGCCGGCGGCTGATCGAGCATGGCGTGCCGTTCGTGCAGGTCAATTGGAGCGATCACGTCGAGGCCGAGGAGGATTCCGGCGACGGCGGCTGGGACCATCACTATCGCAATTTCCAGATCATGCAGGACCGTCACGCTCCCTGGCTCGACCGGGCTTTGTCGGCCCTGCTTGCGGATCTGCACGAGCGCGGCCTGCTGGAGCGAACGCTGGTGGTGGCGATGGGCGAGTTCGGCCGTTCACCGAAGATCAACCCCATGGCCGGTCGCGATCACTGGGAACATTGTTACAGCGCGCTCCTGGCCGGCGGCGGCATCCACGGCGGCCGCGTCGTCGGCTCCAGCGACGCGCGCGGCAGCCATCCGCACGACCACCCCGTCACGCCCGCCGACATCGCCGCCACGGTGCAGCACGCCGTCGGCATCACCAGCGAGCAGGCCGCCACGCTTGGACTTGGCGGCGAGGGTAAAGTGATTGAGGAATTGTTCTGACCGAACCCCTCGCCTATCGGTCTCGCTTGTGGTAAGGTCGGGCTACCGCTCCAATCGTCGCCCATCGCGATTGTCCCCAGGAGCGATCCATGAGCACGGAAACCCCCACGCCCGTCACTCCGACCACCACCGACGTGCCGTTGCTGGCCGGCCGGTATCAGTTATTGGACAAGCTCGGCGAAGGCGGCATGGGCGTCGTCTTCCGCGCCTACGATACCACGCTCAACCGCCTTATCGCTGTCAAGGTTCTGCCGCCGGGTAAGCTTCAAGACGCCGAGGCCGTCGCACGTTTCCGCCGCGAGGCGCTGGCGCTGGCCAGGCTGTCGCACCCTCACATCATCCAGGCCTACGACAGCGGCCAGGACGGTGACAAACACTTCCTCGTCATGGAACTCGTCGAGGGCCGCAGCCTCGCTGCGGAACTGGCCGAGAAGGGCCGGCTGGCGCCGACGCGCGCCGCCGACTACGTCCGCCAGGCGGCGCTGGCCCTGCACCATGCCCACCAGTTCAGCCTGGTCCACCGCGATGTGAAACCCTCGAACCTGCTGCTGGGGCCGGACGGCCGCATCCGGCTGCTGGACCTCGGCCTGGCCCGCTTCCTCCAGGACCAACTCGGCGACGGCACGCTGACCCGTGCGGGAACCGCCATGGGCACGCCGGACTACTGTTCTCCGGAACAATTCCACAATGCCCACAAGGCGGACGTGCGCAGCGACATCTACAGCCTGGGTTGCACGCTGTATCACCTGATCGCGGGGAAGCCTCCCTTTCCCGGTTCGTCGCTGTCGGAGAAGGCCCGGGCGCACGAGATGCAGCAACCGCCGCCACTCGAAGACATCTGCCCCGACATCCCCGGCGGGCTACCGCTGGTGCTGGCACGCATGCTGGCGAAGCGGCCGGCGGATCGCTTCGCCAGCATGGCCGAGGTCGCCGAGGCCCTGATGCCTTACGTGGCTGGCTCGTCGGCCTCGTTCCGCGACCTCGCCGCCACCGTGACCTGGAATGGCGGCCAACTGGAGACGGTGACAGCCCATCCACGGCGGCGAATTGCCGTGCCGTGGCTGGTCGCCGGCGCCGCCACCTTGCTGGCCCTCCTCGCCGTGGTTGGGTTAAGCTACGTCTGGCTACACGGCGGGGGAACACAGGCCGCGCAACGGCATGATGGCCCCGCCCCCTCCGACGCGCCGCCGGCGCTGGGGGAGAAACAAGCGGAGAAGTCGCCGGAACAGACGAGGAAGGAGCCGGCGAAGTTGGCCGAGGCTGAGGATGCAAACGTGCTAACGGTCTCGCAGAAACCGGAGCATGGCGGCCGATTTCGGACCATCAACGAGGCGTTGGCCGAAGTCAGGCCGGGCCAGACCATCCGCGTGCTCGATGATGCCGTCTATCCGGAGAGTCTGCTTCTCAATCATCCGAGCGCACACAACAACATCACCCTGGAAGCGGCGCGGGATGCCACCCTTGAGATGTCCCAAAGCCGCGGCGCCCTCATCCAGATTGTCGGAGTCAGCGGCGTGACCGTGCGCAACTTCCGTCTGCGCGGCCAGAATACGGAGATGACTGCTTTCCTCTACATTCGCGAGAACGGCGCGGGGGCGGTGCTGGAGCGGCTCGACATGGCGCCGGGCGCGGGCAAGGGCGGTTTCAATGGCGTGGAGGTTCAGCAGGTCCGAGCCTCCCCCGACGCCAACCGGCCCCAAGTGACGATCCACGACTGCGTCATCCGCAAGGCCCAGATCGGCATCAATCTCATGGGCGTCTCCGGCGGTTATCGAGATCCTACCCCCATACAGGGCTTGCAAATGTGCGACAACCGGTTCCTCGATTGTCAGTGGGGCGTGACGCTCAAAGGCTCCCTCCGGCGTGTGCAGGTTGTGGGCAATCGCTTCCACGGCTGCATCCGGGCTGCCTGGCAGTTGGAAAACCTACTGGAAGACAGCGACGATATCTTGATCGCCAACAATACGGCGTTCGAGTGCAACAACATGTTCCGGGTCTGGGACGATAAGATTCGGACGAAAGGAGTCCGCCTGGCGAATAATCTCGCCCTGGGCGGTCCGTACCCGGATACGCTCGTGTTTGACAGCGGCGGCAACCCCGCCGTGGCCCGAGGGTACGGGGACGGCGCCGATTATCCCAGGCATTGGACCTTCAGCCATAACTGGCGCGAGGTCAAGGCGCCATTGACACGGGGGAAAAAGCCCGACGGCTGGATCCCTCCCGGCGAGAAGGACGTTTGTAAGGAGCGCATCGACGGCCTTAATCGCGATCCGAAGTCGCACGCCTTTCTCCGCCCCGCCAAGGACTCGCCGCTAGCCGAGGAAGGGGCCGGCAAGGAGGATCCCTTGTTGCCCCATTACATCGGCGCCCTGCCGCCCGAAGGCGTCCAGCCGTGGGATTGGGAACGTACCTGGCGCATGGGGGCGAAGCTAGATGAGAAATAATACCACGGAGGCAAACATGCTCGCGCGCGGCGTTCTCGCTCTTGTGGTCCTGGCCTCGTTATGCCCGACGAATCGCGGTGAGGAAAAAGTCGAGGTGAAGCGCCTCACGAAAGACGGCGATTTCAAGCAGCACCTGCAATGGTCGCCCGACGGCAAGAAGTTCCTCCTGACGCGCATCCACGAGGGCAAGATGGGTCTGTGGATCATGAACGCCGACGGTTCCGACCTAAAACTGCTCCTCACGCCGCCGGCGACCGTGCCGCACTTCGACGGCCACTGGTCGCACGATTCCAAGCGAATCATTTACGTCCACGATGTTTTGCAGGGCACCGACGGCAAGCTGCAAATCAACAGCGTCAACGCCGACGGCAGCGACAGCAAGGTGCTGATTCCGCACAAGGCGTTCGAGGAATCGCCGCGCTGGTCGCCGGACGGCAAACGCATCGCCTGGGTCAGCACGCGCGACGGCAATCAGGAAATCTATCGCGCCGACGCCGACGGCACGAACATCAAGCGGCTGACCAGCGAGGTTGCTCTCGACAACAATCCGAGCTGGTCGCCCGACGGCAAGCGTCTCGCCTTCGCCAGCGGCCGCGCCGGCAACTTCGAGATTCACGTCATGGACGCCGACGGCGGCAACGTCCGCCGTTTGACCAATCATCGCGCCCTCGATTACTGGCCGATCTGGTCGCCCGACGGCAAACACCTCGTCTTCACATCCAATCGCGATGGCAATTATGACATTTACCTTATGAACGCCGACGGCGGCGGCGTGCGCAACCTGACGCGCCACGCGGCGCAGGACAACTACGCAACGTGGTCGCCGGACGGCAAACGCCTCGCCTTCATCTCCAACCGCGACGGCGGACATGATGTGTACGTGATGGAAGTGAAGAAAAACTAACCACAGAGTCACAGAGAACACAGAGAAGAAAAGAAGAGAGAAAACACGAACTATCTGAATTGCTGCTTTGGGATTCTCTGCCTCTGTGTTTTTCTCTGTGTTCTCTGTGACTCTGTGGTTAGTTCCTAGAGCCTCTGCAAATCCTGCGTTCGCGGCAGATCATCGAGGCTGCGCAGCTGGAACAGCGTCAGAAATCGCGACGTGGTGTTGTACGTCACTTCGCGCTGGTCGGCCTCGCCGCGCTGCACGGCGATCAGTCCCAGCCGCACCAGTTGGCGCAGCGCCCCGGCCGAGTCGGCGCCGCGCAGCGCCTCAACTTCCTGCCGGGCGATCGGTTGGCGATACGCCACCAACGCCAGCACGTCGAGCGCGGCGGGCGACAGGCGCGCCTCGCGCGTTGAGCCGTACAGGCGATCGAGCACGCCGCGGAAGCGCGGTTGAATCACCAGCTCGCAGCCCTGCTCGCGCATCTGAATGCGATACGGCCGGCCCTGCTGGCGGTACTCGCGGTTAAGGGCGTCGAGGGCTTCGCGGAACTGCTCGGCGGTGAGGCCGCGCACCGACTCGGCGGCGCGGACCGCCGTCAGCGGCGCGCCGCCGACGAACAGCAGCGCTTCGACGATCCGTCTCAACGGCGGCGGCGCGGCCGAGTGGTCGTTCGTCCGCGTCTCCGCCCTCGTCTCGGACTCCGCGGCGGACATGCTTTCCTCTCGCTGGTCCATCACGCGCTCGTAGCAGTGGGCCAGATCGTCGGCCGTGCCGAACGCCTCCTCGTTGGCAGGGCTCATTCGTTCCGGCTCCTTGCTTTGTACGGGAAATACGAAACCTCACCACGGCGTCGGCGGCAGAAAGAAAATGCCCGTGATGAACGTGCCTGTCCACAGCACGGCGAAACAGACCGCCAACGACAGATGCGTGCGGACGTGGCCCTTCAGTCCCGTATACAGCATCGCCGGCATCACGAACGTGGACGGCACCGAGAACCACAGGTGCAGGTTGAGCATTCGCCGCAGTTGGTCGTCGCTGTTGAAGTAGGCGAACACGTCCGGCGCGATCACGCGGACGATCAACTCCAGACCGAGCACGGCCATCAGCGTCAGCGTGAAGAAAATCAAATTCAATCGGCCGTGCAGCCGATAGTTGCCGCGCAGCACGGCGATCAGCGAGGCGATCAGCAGTACGGTGACGGCGGCGACGGCGATTTTCAGCGTCAGAATGACATTCGGCCCGGTCAGCACAAATATGTCCTTTCACGCCGCTTGCTTCGTTTTACTTTTACTCTTGGGCTGGTGTTTCCATCGGCGGTGCAGCCAGAAATACTGCTCCGGATGACGGCGAATCATGCCCTCCAGCGCGGTCGAATAGCGCTGCGTGATGGCCCGCACCGCATCCGGACGGCCCTGATATTCCTCAGGCAAGATCACATCGCCGCCCCAGATGTCGTAGCTCCACGCGGCGGGATCGCCCGGACGGCGCGTGCAGGTCATGACCATGATGGGCACATTGTATTCTAGGGCGAACAGAGCGATGGCCTTGTGCGTCGAGGCGGGGCGGTTGAAAAAGTCCACGAACAGACCGCGCTGGCCGGCGTCCTGATCGCCCAACGTCATCATGATGCCGTTGTCGGCCAGCACCCGCTGCATCTTATCGAAGTCGCCGTCCTTGCGGAGCAGCTTCTGCCCGGTATTTTCGCGGAAGCGGCGCAGGAACGCATCGATATAGGGATTGTCCAGCGGCCGAGCGATGGCGTGGGTGCGGAAGCCGAACAGGGCGAAGACGTAGCCGCCCAGCTCCCAATTGCCGAAATGACCGCTGACGATTAGCACCGGCCGCCCCGACAGAAGCAGACTGAGCATCGGCTTGTAGTCGAGCAGCCGAAAATGCTGCTTCCAGTTCTGTGGGTGCAGCAGGCGCGGCATGTGGACGATCTCGATCAGCATCGTGCAGAAGTGCCGATAGATGCCGCGCACCAGCCGATCGCGCTTGGCCTCGTCGTCCTCGCCGAAGGCGTGCCCCAGATTGTCCAGAGCCACCAGGCGATGTCGGCGATCAAGCTTGTAGATCAACCACGCCAGGCCGCCGGCCAGCTTGCAGGCCGTGCCGAACGGCAGCGCCTGCACGATGCACACCACCACACGCACCAGCAGATAAACGGCGAAATCGGCGAGTTGGGAACGCGATTTGGACATGGCCACTCCTTTGGCAAGATGCGATTTCCTTACCAGGCCGAAGCGCCAGCGAGGGCGCAAGAGAGCCCTCGCTGGCGCTTCGGCCTGGTGGTTTCTATTGCAGCGCCACGGCGCGTCCGGTCGCCGCGGATCGATAGATCGCCTCGATGACGGCGACGGCCTTGCGTCCTTCACGGCCATCGACCAGCGGGGCGGAGTTCGTGCGGATGGCGTGGACGAAATCGGCGAGTTGGCGAGCGTGGCCGACATGCGAGATCGCCGCCGGATTGCTCGAACCGCCGGAAGCACCCGTCTTCTGCGCGAAACGCTCCTTGATCGCTCGGTCCTCGGCCGTCTCCGGCGTGAAGTCCCAACGTAAGACGTCATCCTGCTCGATGACGACGGTGCCGCGATCGCCGTGGACGGCGATGGTTTTCGGCAACCCCGGATGCACGCTCGTCGTCGCCTGAATGACGCCGAGGGCGCCGTTGGCGAAACGCAAGCAGGCCACGGCCGTGTCCTCGACCTCGATGCGCTCGTGGGCCAGCGTCGCCGTGAAACCGCTGATGTGTGTCACCGGACCCATCATCCACAATAAGAGATCGACATTGTGGATGGCCTGGTTCATTAGCGCGCCGCCGCCGTCGAGCGCTTGCGTGCCCTTCCAACCGCCCTCGTCGTAGTACGACTGCGGACGCCACCATTTGCAGGTTGTCTCGCCGAGCGTCAGCCGGCCGAAGCGGCCCGCTAGGGCGGCCTCCTTCAGCGCCCGGTTGGCGTCGCCGAAGCGCGAGGGGAAGATGGTGCATAACTGGACGCCGTGACGGTCGCAGGCGTCGATGATCCGATCGCAGCGTTCGCTGGTGATCTCCAGCGGCTTCTCGACGACGACGTGCTTGCCGGCTTTCGCCGCGGCGACGGCCGGTTCGAGATGCGCTCCGCTCGGCGTCGTGATGATGACCGTCTGCACGTCCGGCCGGGCCAACACGGCGCCCAGGTCGGTCGAGAGAACACAATCGAGTCCGAGTTCCGTGGCCATCTTCCGGGCGTTGTCCTCGCGACGGCTGACGAGAGCGACGAGGCGCGCATCCGGCACGTCGGCGAGGGCGCGAGCGTGAAAGCGCGCGATCATGCCGCAACCGATAATCGCAAAGCCAATCGGTTGTGCGCTCGAAGACATGGCGGCTCCCTCTCTCATGTGTTCAGCAGCATCACGGCTTTCCATACGTATTGCACGCCGCTGAGCAAGGTAACGACCACCATCGCCCAGATCAAGATGTCCCGCGCGCTGTTGAAAAATGTGTTCCACCCGCCGGACCCTTGCGGCACCAGAAACGCCACGAATACGGCGATGACGGCTGCGCACTGCAAACTCATCTTGAACTTGCCCAACCAGTCGGCGCCGAAGCGCGCCCCGTGCGACTCCATCCAGCTGCGCAGCCCGGTGATGACCAGTTCGCGCGCCACCACGATCGTCACCATCCACGGCCACAACCATTTGCCCTCGACGCCGACCGGCAGCAGGCAGATGTAGACGCCGCACATCAGCACCTTGTCCACCAGCGGATCGAGGATGCGCCCCAGGGTGCTCATCAAGTTCTGCTTTCGGGCCAGGTAGCCGTCCAGCCAGTCGGTGAAGGCGGCGACGAGGAAGACGATCAGGCACCACAGCCATTGCTCGACGGCAATGAGGACGAACAGCACCAGGGCCAGGATGAAGCGCGAGGCGGTGAGTTGATTGGGCAGGTTCCACACTTGCGGCCGGCTCGGAGTGGTCGTGGCCATCGCTTCGGCCTCCTGTGCTTCAGCGGATGCGGAGGGCGCGGGCGGCGAGGTCGTAGCCGTCGGCGCCGGTCACGCGGGCGCGCACCAGATCACCGGCGTGCAGTCCTTTGCCCTTCAGACGCACGACGCAATCGATGTCGGGAGCATCGGCGTGGCTGCGGGCCAGCATCAGGCCCGGCACCTCGGGATCGGGCATATCGACGATCGCTTCCAACTCCTTGCCCACTTGCTCCCGCGTCCACTCGAAGGCCAGTTCCTGCTGAACCTCCATCAACCGATCGCGCCGCTCTTGCTTGACCTCTTCGGGCAGATGATCGGGCAGGCGGGCGGCCGGCGTGCCGGGCTCCAGCGAATACAGGAAGACGCCGGCGCGCTCGAAGCGCGCGTCCCGCACGAACTCGCATAGCTCCTCGAACTCCGCCTCGGTCTCGCCGGGGAAGCCGACGATGAACGTGGTGCGCAGCGCCAGGTTGGGAATCGCCCGCCGCAGGCGCGACAGAAGTTCCTCCGTCTCGGCCCGGTTGACACGCCGCTGCATGCGCTTGAGCATGCGGTCGTTGATGTGCTGTAACGGCATATCGAGATACGGCAATATCTTCGGCGTCTGGGCCAGCGTCTCGATCAGTTCGTCGGTGAAGTGGATGGGATAGGCGTAGAGGACGCGAATCCACTCCAGCCCGTCGATGGCGTTCAGCTCGCGCAGCAGTTCGGCGAGACGGACACGGCCATAAAGATCGAGTCCGTAATACGTCGTGTCCTGGGCGACGACGATCAACTCGCGCACTCCGTCAGCGGCGAGTTCGCGGGCCTCGCGCAGCACCTCCTCGATTGGCTTGGTGACGTGCTTGCCGCGCATGCCGGGGATGGCGCAGAAGGTGCAAAGGCGGTCGCAGCCCTCGGAGATTTTCAGATAGGCGTAGTGCCGCGGCGTGATGCGCAGACGCGCGGTGTCTTCCAGGGCGCGCACCGGGGCCGGCCGAAACAGACTGCGCTGCTCGTCCTGCCGCTGCCGGTACAGCGTGCGGTCGAGAACCTGACTGATCTCTTCGCGGCCGAAGACGCCGACGATGTGATCGACGCCGGGCACTTCGTGCAGCAGATCGTCCTTCTTGCGTTCGGCCAGGCAGCCGGCCACGACGACGGCGCCGACGCGGCCCTGCTCCTTCAAGGTCAGCATCTCGCGGATGACGCCGAGCGATTCCTGGCGGGCCGGTTCGATGAATCCGCACGTGTTGACGACGACCACATCGGCTCCCTCGGCGTCGGGTGTCAGGGTGTAGCCGTCCTGGGCCAGTTTGCCGAGCATGCGCTCGGAATCGACGAGGTTTTTCGGACAACCCAAACTGACAAACGCGAAGGTCTTCGAGGCCATGAATTGGTCCACCGCACTCATTGCAATCGGAAGAATTCGTTTAGTGTATCGACGTGGACGGGGGAAGGGAAGGCGAGCGGGAGTCGGCGAAAAAAACCAG
Organism: Gemmataceae bacterium; assembly: GCA_036557825.1. Lineage (GTDB taxonomy): Bacteria > Planctomycetota > Planctomycetia > Gemmatales > Gemmataceae > JAJPHU01. The sequence goes on along the minus strand of DATBGU010000232.1, from coordinate 39,395 downwards.
GTCGGCCCAACCTCGAGGACGCTGCCAACCTCTTGGCCAGAACCGACCCGGTCAAACACCATGGCGTGTCGGGAAACGCGCCATACCATTGCTGGCTGTGGTCCGCCCGAAGCCGCGAGGGACCGTGATCCCTCTTACCCCCCACGGGAGGCTGTCGGGGCAAACCGCTCAAGCACATTCACCCAACACACTTGTTCGATGCGCGACCGCGCAAAAAAATTGCGAATATTCTCATTTTGCACCCCATTATCTCCCCACGAGGCGCTCAAGAATGAGATCGCGGCCATAAGTCATTTTCCCTCAAGACATTAGGAATACGAATTATTCCGAGGCAGCGACCCGATTGCTCCGAGGTGCGGAATATTTTTTCGGTTTTCTCGGCGAAAAGAATGGAAGAGGGGGGTGGATTTCGGGCAGTATGAAGAGTGAGGTGGAACCGCTTCGAGAGAACCCGGCACATGGCAACGCCTTCGCTGCATCCTCTTCTGCACTATCTCCGCCGTCTGAGCGGCGGACCAACCGGCGCGAGCGACCTCGACGACGCGCAACTGCTACGTCGCTTCCTGGGCCAGCGCGATGAAGGCGCTTTCACGACGATCGTGCAGCGCTACGGGGCGATGGTCTGGGCGCTGTGCGTGCGCCGCCTGGGCGAGACGCCGGACGCCGAGGACGCCTTTCAGGCGACCTTCCTGGTATTGGCCCGCAAGGCGTCTTCGCTGCGCGGCCCGGAACTGCTCGGACCCTTTCTGTACGGCGTGGCCTATCGCACGGCCCTGAAACTTCGCGGCCGGCGAGCTCGGCTGACGGCGCGCGAGACGGCGCTGCCGGAGCAGGCCGCCGAGGCGCGGCGCGAGCAGGTTTGGAGCGATCTGCGGCCGATCCTCGATGAGGAAGTGAATCGCCTACCAACAAAATATCGTCAGCCGGTGTTGTTGTGTTACCTGCAAGGCTTGAGCAGCGAGGAGGCGGCCCGGCGATTAGGTTGTCCGGCGGGTACGATCTTCTCGCGGCTGGCGCGGGCGCGCGATCTGCTCCGCCGCCGTCTGACGAAGCGCGGCCTCGGCGTGTCGGCCGGCGTCCTGGCGGCGGTGCTGGCGGACAACGCCGCCGCCCGGACGATGCCGCCGGCGCCTCTGTGTGAATCCACCATCCAAACAGGTCTTTCGTTCGCGGCGGGAACGACGGGGCAAGCCATGTCCGCTCCGCTCGCCGCCCTGGTTGAAGGAGTGTTGCGAAGCATGTTTCTGAGCAAAGTGAAGTTCGCCGCGATTGTTCTGTTGGCTCTCGGTCTGGTCGGCTCCGGCGCGGGCTTCGTCGCCCATCGCACCACAGCGGGACAGCCGACGGCGAAGCCTGCGTCTGGATCGTCCCTACCTCCGGCGGTCGCGGACAAACCGAAAGACAAGGAAACCGATGACAAACCGAAGGAGGCTCCCAAGCCGAAACCCGAAGAGAACGAGGCGTTCGCCGTCGCCATCCTGGACCCGGCTGATCGCCTCAAAGCATGGCGCGAGAAACTGGTTCAACCCAACCGTTTTCCTGGTGTCGATGATCCGAAGTCCACATTAAACGAGTTGCTCGACAGTTTGAGTAAGCGTTACGGGGTCACCTTCCGGATAAACGAAAAGGCGTTCAAGGGCGTGGCGGAAGTCGGAAAGACGGAGATTGCCACCCCGAATCCGATTCCGGAAATGCGGACGAGCCTGGCCACGATCCTGCGAATCATCCTCGACCGCGTGCCAGCGGGAGATTCCGACGTTGAGGCGGTGTTCGTCGTCCGCAAAGACCACATCGAGATCACGACCAATTCGTTTCTACGCAAGGAACTGGGCCGCCACGACGATGTCAACCCTCTTGATGACGCCCCCACTCCCATTCCCCCTCTGGTGTGGGATGCTTACGAGGAGATGCCCTTGGCCCGCATCTTGCCGCGCCTCGCGGAGATCAGCGACTACAACGTGGTGGCCGATCCGCAGGCCGGGAAGGAACTGCAAACGAAGATCACGGCGCAGCTCAATAACGTGCCGATCGATACCGCTCTGCGATTGGTGGTGAACATGGCCCGGCTGAGCGTGGTTCGGCTGGACAATGTGTTTTATGTGACGACGCCGGAGAACGCCAAACGTCTGCGCGAGCAGGCGAAGAACAACGCCGTCGAGATGCTGGGAGGCGTGGTCCCCGCGGCGAAACCGGCTCCCGAGAAACCCGCGAAGTGAGATGTCCCTCAGCCAGCCCGCAGCGCCAGCAAGGGACATCCCTCGCTGGCGCTGCGGGCTGGCAAATCAAGACAACACTCCTTGCAATCGTCCCTTCGAGGCGTCCGCCACCTCCTGATGCAGCGAACGGCCGTGCGCGTCCATTGTCACCACGGCCGGGAAGTCCTTGACGCGCAGCACCCACACCGCCTCGGGACTGCCGAACTTCTCCTTCAGATACACGCCCTCGACCTGCTCGACGCAGCGGGCGTAAATCTGCGCCGCGCCGCCGATGGCGTGCAAATAGACGCAGCCGTGTTCCTGGCACGCCTGCAATGTCTTCGCTCCCATGCCGCCCTTGCCGATGACGGCCTTGACGTTGTAACGCCGGACGATGTCCGCCTGATACGGCTCCTCGCGGATCGACGTGGTCGGACCCGCCGCGACGACGCGATACGAGCCGTTGTCCTCCAACACCACCGGGCCGCAGTGGTAGATGACGCCGTCCTTGAGGATCGGCAGATCGCCGCCCTTGCACAGATATTTGTGGACCTCATCGCGGCCGGTGCAGACGATGCCGCTCAGAAGCACCATGTCGCCGGCCTTCAGGTTGCGCACGTCGGCCTCGCTGAGCGGCGTCTGCAGCGAAATCGCTTTTTTGCCGCTGGAACCGAGATCGAGCAATTCGGCTTCCTTGCTGTAATCGCGGTCGAACTCGCCGGGAGCCTGGTACAGCCATTCGACCACCTCGCCTTCGGCATCGAGGACGACGCCGCGACGGCGATACGCCCAGCACATGTACGCGATGGTGACGAAGAACGACGCCGGCAGGCGATTGCGCGCTCCGACCTTGCAACTGCCGACGGTCAGCTTGCCGCCGAAACCCATCGGGCCGATGTCGAGCTTGTTGGACTCGTCGAGGATGCGCGCCTCCAGGGCGGCCAACTCCGGCACGGGGTTGGCATCGTCCAGTTCGCGGAGGAGTTGTTCCTTGGCGAACTCGTAGCCGGTGGCGCGATCGCCGCCGATGCAGACGCCGAGGAAACCAGGACCGCAACCCTTGCCCTGCGCGTTCCACACGGCATCAAGAACGCAGGCACGCACGCCGTCGAGGTCCCGATCGCAGCGCTTGCCGCCCAGCGTCGCCGGCAGCGAATACTGGGCGCTCATGTTCTCGCAGCCGCCGCCCTTAAGGACCAGCCGCGCGTCCACCGTGTCCTGGCGGTGCTGATGCCAGTGAAAGACGGGACTGCCGGCGCCGAGGTTGTTGCCGGTGTTCTTGCCGCTGACGCTCTCCACCGAGTTTTGCCGAAGGTAGCCCTTGGCGGTCGCCTCGACGACGGCTTCGCGGCACAGCTCCTCCAGCTCCAACTGATCGAAGCCGACCGGCGTTCGGATGTAGAAGGTGATGGTGCCGGTGTCCTGGCAGATGGGAGCGCTGAGCCGCTTGGCCAAACCGATGTTCTGCGACACCAGATCGAGGGCGAGGCTGGCCTTGGAGCCTTGCTGCTCGAGGGCGCGGTGCATCTCGATGACCTGCGTCACGTCCGGCGGCAGGAACGCCGATGTGCGGCGGATCAGTTCGAGGATGTGAGTGTGGAACTTGCTGGCACTCATGACGACGGCCTCCGGAAATGTGGGCAGTTATCATCATCCTATGCACAACGGCGCAATCGTTTAGCCGCGACGCGGAGCGGAGCGCGTTCGCGCTCCGCTCCGCGTCGCGGCTAAACGATTGCGCCGTCGATCACTTCTTCGGATCGGGCACGTTCGCCTCGGCGGCCTGCAACACCTCCTTGCTGCGATCGTCCTGAACGAAGGCGACGACCTTGAGGCGCTTCAGATCCAGCGGTCGATTGTCGTCCGGGAACCTCTGGGCCTTCGCGGCCTTGTCCAGATACGCATTGAGGCTTTTCTTCAGATCGGCGAGGTTGACGGTCGCTTTCTTCTTGACGGAGTTGTCCAGCAGCGCGAAGCCGTTGACGCCGCCGGGGAAGGCGCGCACGACGCAATGGTGCAGGCGTTGACCGTTGCGGGCGGGGTAGCGCACCACCTCCTCGACCAGCACTAAACGCAGACGGACGCGGTCGCCGACCTTGGCCAGGTCGGACACCTCCGCCTCGATGTCGATCTTGTCACCGTTACGATAGGTAGCCACCCAGAGGCTTGCTCCGACGTTCTTCTTGATCGCGCCGTCGAGCTGTTTGCGCAGCGTGTCGTAGCTCTCCTTGCCGCCGGCCCGGCCGCCGCCCAGCGGATGGCGCGGATCGGATTCCTTGCCGTCGAGGTAGACCGCTGGCGTGCTGTCCTGACGGTAATACTCCCCGCGCGCCTCGCTGTCGGCGTTGGTCAGCGCGTCGGGTCCTGGAATATGCAGGTGATATTGCAGCAGAACGACCTCGTTGCTCTTGTAGGTCTTGTGTACGGCGTCAAAGGCGATGTCGGCCGCGACGCACGGTGGGCACTGAGCGCCGGTGAACAGCTCCACCAGCGCGACGCGCTCGTTGGTCCGCTTGCCGCGCGGCCGCGCTTCCAACTTGAACGGGATGGCGTGCTTCTCGAACTCCTCGTCGAGTTGCGTTTCCAGTTTGGCCAGCCGGGCGTCGAGCGCCTTCGCCTCGTCGTCCTTGCCGGCTTTCCGCAGCGCCTGCGCCAGCACCTTCAGCACGAACTCTTGTTTTTGCAGCGGATCGATCGGCTTGAGTTGCTTCTCGGCCTGCCGCGCGTACTCCACCGTCAGGGGAGAGTCCTTGCCGGCGGCCAGCAGGCCGCGAGCCAGTTGGAGAGCGGCGTGCAGTTCCATCTCGCGCCCGTACACCGCGGCGGCCTTGAGGTACTGATCGGCGAGCGGGCCGACCTTGTCCGTCGCCGCGCCATCGGCGATGGCGATCTGCACGAGCATCTCCGCCGCGGCCAGGACCACCGGCTCACCGGCGTGCTTCTTCACCAGCGCCTTCACTCCCTCTTCCCGTTTGCGGGCGCCCTTCTCCTCCGCCAGGCGCTCCAGCTCATTGAAACCGGGGCTGTCCCTCTCGGCGTCCTTCTCGGCGATGTCGGTCTGGTCGGTGCGTTCCACGATCAGCGGCTCGGCGTTGCCCGGCGGCTGCACCGCGCCGAGCAATTTCTTCGGCTTCTCCTCGCCCTTGGGAGCGTACACGGCCATGTGGAACGGCGTGCCGCGCATCATCATGGTGAAGCGCAGCGAGCGGTCCGCGACCGTGACGTTCTCGATGGGAGCGTCCTTGACCGCTTCGGGACCGAGGATCTTGATCGCCGGCTTGCCGTCGCGCTCTTCGACCTTGATGAGGGCGAGTACGATCTCCTTGCCCTCGCTGACGGCGGTGACTTTCCAGTTGCCCGCCAGCGGCGGCGCCGCCGGGGCCGAACAGACGGCGATGAACCCAGCGGCCAACGTCAACAGAGCGAGCCACCCCTTCCGCGAATCGCGCATGTGGATCTCCTTGCAATGGAGGGACCGAGTTTCCTTTCAGGTACAGACGCCGGCGCGAACCCTATCCATCCAGTGTTTTATGATTTCGCCCGTCCTCCGCACGGGTCGAGGTTCTAGGATAGCATCGTCGGTCTCTTTCCCGGAAAGGAGCATCAATGACCTCTCCCTCCACCGCCGCGGGCACGGTCGTTTCGTTGTGGCGTTATCCCGTCAAGTCGATGCAGGGCGAGGAATTGAACGCCAGCCCGGTCGGCGCGCGTGGCCTGCTCGGCGATCGCGCCTACGCCCTCGTCGATGCCGCCGACGGCAAAATCGCCAGCGCCAAGAACCCGCGCAAATGGCCGAACCTCTTCGCCTTCCGGGCCGCCTACGCCGACGCGCCCCGTGCCGCGACCGAGACGGCCCCGGTGCGGATCACGCTGCCCGACGGCACGCTCACCGGCAGCGATCGGCCGGAACTGCCGGCGTTGTTGGCGCCACTCCTCGGCCGGTCGATCGCGCTGCACGCCGCCGCGCCGGAAAAGCCGGTCCTGGAGGAATACTGGCCGGACATCGAAGGGCTGGACCATCGCGACGCCGTGACCGACGAGGCGATGCCGGCCGGCGCCTTTTTCGATCTCGCTCCCATTCACCTGCTGACCACCGCGACGCTCGACCGCCTGCGCGCGCTTTATCCGCCGGGCCGCTTCGAGGTTCGCCGCTTCCGGCCGAACATCGTTGTCGCCGTGGACGGTTCGCCGCAAGAGTTCGTGGAGAACGATTGGGTCGGCCGGACCCTTCGCCTCGGATCGCAGGTGCGTCTGCACGTCACTCGGCCGTGCGGCCGCTGCGTGATGACGACGCTGCCGCAATCGGACCTGCCCACCGACCCCGGCATTCTGCGAGCGGCCGTCCAGCACAATCGCGGCCATGTCGGCGTCTACGCCACCGTCGCGCAAGGCGGCGTCATCCGCCGCGGCGACGCTCTCACCCTGGAGTAACGGATGTTGCACGGGATGTAGACGAATGTTCAGAAAAGGCACTTTCTTGAGGAAAAGTGGAAAAAAGTCCAAAATTGTTGTCCACTTTCGCGCGCCGATTTCGATTGGATAGGTAGGGAGGTCGCCGCCCTCGACGCGGAGACGGCGAACCGCCCACCCAGCCCACGGAGCCTTGCATGGACACCCACGAGATTCTTCAGTTGTTGATGAGCTTCAACAAGCGCCTGGCCACCATCGCCGATCAGGCCCACGAGACGCGCGAACAGGCCCAGCACACGCTCGACCGCATTTACCTGCTGAGCGATCACATCGAACAGTTGCGGCGCCGCATCGAGATCGAATCCGTCACGGACATGGAGGGAGCAACCCTCGCCCAGACCCTGCGCTGAGTCGCTCTCTTTGGAAGACGCGGAGAGATGGAAAGATTACGCCCGGCAGGATTCGAACCTGCGACCACCGGTTTCTTGCCACGACGAGTTTCCCCGCCGCCCTTCGGCGTTCGTGGTCTGGACTGTCTCTTCGCCATGCCGTCTTGGTGTAGGCGGTGACCGTACAGTCTCTGCACAAGGAACTGACTCGAAATTGCCGCAGGCACCGTGGCCGCAACAGTCTCCAATCAACTCTTGCTCACGATTGCCATGGCCGCGCATCCGGACGGATGGGTGCGGCTTTAGGTTTTCCTGATCAGGTCACATTCATCGCGCGGTTTCCCCTCGCGATGCCCAATTACTTTCAGGAAACCGATGCTCTATCCTCTGAGCTACGGGCGCGAAAGTCTTTCGATCAACCTCATCCTACCACGACACAGCCTCGCGGCAAGTATCGCCACGATCAACTCAGGGACGCGCGGCGCCCGACAGCGGGACGCAGGGCACGTAATTGCTGACGGCCGTTGGCCCGGGGGAAGCATTTTCGTTCTCGTTGGGAGTCGTTGGCTTCCTCGGGCCGGGTTCCCTCAACGGCTCCGGTTGCTGCTGTCTCATCAATGCGATCGGGATGGTGATGGGCAGCGTCACCGTGTCGGCGACGAGCGAGAGAGGCAGATCGACTGTGACAATGGGAGCCGCCAGGACCAATCCTGCTTTCTCCACGGTCGGCTTCTTCGACGCTTCGGAAAATTCGTTCATGAGCCAGCTGGAAGCCTCGCCGTCGCGCATGACTCCGCCGAACGGTTTGGTTCGGCTGGGATCGGTGAGGTTGCCTATCGTGCCGCATCCGCCCAGCGCGCAAGCCAGCACGGCGGCCAGCCAGGCCGTCTTTGTTCGGTACATGTTCTACCCTCCGGGAGCGACCCGTATAGGCAAGACCGGCCTCGCGAGTCAAGACCGATTCCGTGTTAAGGATATGCCTGAATGTGCGACAAGCCCGGAGCGCCAGCGACGGGCGCAAGTAACCCGTCGCTGGCGCTCCGGGCTTGTCGGCAAAAGATACTGTCTCTGATTTGTCACTCCGACGACGCCGCGGCACGGCGACGCGAACCCTTGGAGGGCGTCTCCGGCTCGGCGGGCGGCGTTTCCTCGGTGTTGCTGTCGGCGGCGGCGCCGGCGGCCGGCGCCAGCAGGCCGCGCTTCTCGAGGATCTTACGACTGATCTCCTCCACCAGCGCCGGATTGTCGCGCAGGAACTGCTTGGCGTTCTCGCGGCCGTTGCCCAGGCGGATCTCGCCGTAGCTGTGATGGCCGCCGCTCTTCTGAATCAGATCGTCCTCGATGCCCAGGTCGAGCAGGTCGCCCTCGCGGCTGATGCCGCGGTCGTGCATCAGGTCGAACTCGGCCAACCGGAACGGCGGCGCCACCTTGTTCTTGACCACGCGCACCTTGGTCCGCGAGCCGACCGTGACATCGCCTTCCTTGATGCCCGTCACTTTGCGGATGTCCAGGCGCACCGAGCTGTAGAACTTCAGGGCCAGGCCGCCCGAGGTCGTCTCCGGATTGCCGAACATGACGCCGATCTTCTGGCGGATCTGGTTGATGAAGATCATGCACGTCTTGGTGCGGGCGATGGTCGGGTTGAGGATGCGCAGCGCCTGGCTCATGAGGCGGGCCTGAATGCCGACGTGCGAATCGCCGATCTCGCCCTCGATCTCGGCGCGGGGGACCAGGGCGGCCACCGAATCGACGACGATCAGATCGACGGCGTTGGACTTGACCAACATCTCGGCGATGCGCAGCGCCTCCTCGGCATGGCCGGGCTGGCTGACCAGCAAGCTCTCCAGATCGACGCCCAGGCGCTTGGCCCAGCCGGGATCGAGAGCGTGTTCGGCGTCGATGTAAGCGGCCACGCCGCCCTGCTTCTGGGCGTTGGCCACGGCGTGCAGGGCCACGGTCGTTTTGCCGCTCGATTCGGGTCCGAAAATCTCGATGATGCGGCCGCGCGGCAGCCCCCGCCCGCCCAGGGCGATGTCGAGGCTCAGCGCGCCGGTTGGGATGCCCTGAACATCCTGGATGGAGGCTTCTCCCAGCTGCATGATGGCGCCCTTGCCGATGTCCTTTTCGATCTGCGCCAGGACGTTCTTCAATTCCTTGCTCTGCGACGGTTCGGCCATGTTTTCCCCTCGTGGATCGAATGAATGGCAGCGTGTGCTGCTTGGGTTTCCGATCGGGTGTTGTCCCTGACAGGTGTACAGATGTTATTCTAACCGAGGGAACCCGCCTTGCCAGGTTAGCAGGGAAAATTCCGTGTCGAGATTCGGACCACACTTTACCGCGATCGCACAGTCCGCGAAACCCACAAAGTCTTCGCAGACTGTTAACGTCCCCCACTCGCCGGCGCATCGCGGCGCATTTCGACGATGATGCCGCCGAGTTTCAGCAACCGATGCATGCCGGAAAACCACATCTCGCGCTGCCAACTCAGACCGCACTCGCCGCACACCTGGCGCAGTTCGGTCCGGTTGTAGGTGCGGCAGTGCCACAGCCGGCTGCACATCGCTCCGGTCAGCGTGTCCTCGGTGGACAACAGCAGCAGTTTGCCGCCCGGTTGCAGCACGCGGGCCAGTTCGCGCAGACCGGGCCGCGGGTCGGGCAGATGTTCCAGCACCCAGCCGCACACCACGGCGTCGAAGGAAGCATCGGCGTACGGCAGGCGCGTCAGGTCGGCGACGGCGTGGCTGACGCGCGCGCTTTTGAGGCGGGCGCGGGCGCGCTGCAACATCCTCGGCGACAGATCGAAGCTGGTCAGCACCGCGTCGGCGTCGGCATGGCGCAGCAGGAAGCGCGAATAGCGGCCGTTGCCGCAGGCGGCGTCGAGGATGCGCTTGCAGCCGCGCACGTCGAACGCTTCGGGACGGATCAAGCGACCGGCCAACGTCTCATGGCCGGTCAGCAGGCCGGTGACGGCCGTCAGCGCGCCGGGTAGGCCGTCGTAGTGGTTTTGAATGAAGCGCCGGTAGACGCCGAAGGGTTGTCGTCGCGGTTGGGTGGATTCCAGAGCGCCGCGCAGCCCCTTGGGAGGCGCGGCGGATTCGGAGGGAGAAGTCATGGGGAGTCCTGTATTCATCCCCCGGCCAGCCCGCAGCGCCAGCAAGGGCAACCCTTGCTGGCGCTGCGGGCTGGCCGGGACATCCTTATCAGAAAAACACGCGGCGATGATACACCGCCCATTCCAGCAGCAGCAAAACCAACGCCGCCACGGCGATCCACTTCCAGGTGTCGTACGTCTGGCGGCGCGACTGTCCGGCGACCAGACGCTGCTCGCCGATCTTGACGGCGTCGCGCGGCTGGATGTTGCTCTCGTCGGCGTCGAGCAGGTTGACGGCGAAGCGGCGCTGACCGCCCTGCCACGTCACCTCGTAGACGCCGACGCGTTCCGTATTTTTGTAGGAAAAATCGCCGGCGACGCCGCGCGCGATCGTCTCGCGCTGCCGGGCCGGATCGATCACGTCGAGGGCGGCAACGGCCGCGTCCGGACGCAGCGTCTTGATCTGCCCCGGCTGCACGTTGTCCTCGGCGGCCGCGTCGGCGACATTGCCGAGCGTGTACAGCACGTTGCGCAGGAACACGGGGAAACTCAGCTTCAGGTTCCACGTCGTCGTCCACTGGCCGCGATCGTTGACCAGCGGAAAAGCCAGCACGAGATCCGAAAACGACCGGCGCGGCAGCACGAACAGCACAGCCGTCTCGCGGTCGGTCTCCAGCAGGCGCGGCGTCCGCGGCGGCACGCCCTTCGCTTTCAGATCGAAGCGGAACGCCTCGCTGAAGGCGATTTCGTCCAGCGCCGCCAGGTGCCGCATCAGCGGATGATTGCTCGACGGATTGCGGATCTGCGTCTCCTTGAGGGGCGGCATGTCGGCGCGCTTCCACGGCGGCGGCACGGCGTCGATGAAGAACGTATTGCCCAGCGGCATCGCCTCCTCGTCCTCCGGCGCGCAGCGATCGAAGACGATCAGATCGTACTCGCCGTTGCGCGCGGGGCCGCGATACTTCGCGTCGTCCTTCAAATCAGCCGGCGTCAAATACGCCACGTCCGCCACGCGGGCCGTCGCTTCCTGGTCGAAGAAATCGCGCAGGATCTCGTTGCCCGGCGTGACGATCAGCACGCGCGCCTTGCGAACGACGCCGACGACGAGCCACGCCTCATCGTCGAGCGGGAATTGATCGTGCGCGTCGCGCAAGCGAGCGTGGACGACGACGTTGGCGCTGTCGTCCACGCCGCTGAGCGCGAACACGGCCACGCCTTCGCCGGGGGTGTCGCTTCCGGGGTCTTCCTTCTCCGGATCGGCGGGGGTGTATTTGCGGCCCGGCAGCGTCACGTCCTGTTCGCGCAGGTTGAAATCGTCCTTGCCCGGCACGCGCCATTCGACCTCGACCTTGACTGTGGCCGAGTCCTTGCGGAAGTTGAGCAGCCGCGCGAACACCTGTACCTTGCTCGCGTCCTGCTCGTCGCGGACCGCATTGAGTGTTACCAGACCGATATTGTCCACTTCCTCCGCTCCGGGCTTACCGATGCGGTGGTAGTTCAGATCGAGGTTGCCGGCCGCGAAAGCGGACACATCGGGAAATCGGCCGTCGGAAAACAGATGGACCTCGGCGGCGATGCCCTCGGCCGGCACGTAGGTGCGCGCCTGCGCCGGGTCCTCGTTGGCCGGCCGCACGGCGGTATCATCGGTGGAGCGCAGCGGATTGGCGAGACTGTCGGCCAGCCGCAGCGCCTCGTCGATGCGCGTCGGTCGCTGGGTCTGTGTGATTTTTGCCACCGCCGCTCGCAGCAGGGCGCGATCGCTGGTGTACGGCTGCAAGATCGACGCCCGCGAATTGAAGGCGATCACCATGCCCATGTCGTTGTCGGTATGGGCGTCGATCTCGCGCAGGGCGTCCTCTTTCGCCGTCTCCAGCCGGGTCTTGCCGACGTCCTTGACGGACATGCTCGCCGAGTTGTCGATCAGCAGGATATAGTGTTTGCCGCTGCTGGTGCTGCCGTGGACCTGCACGCCCAGCACCGAGTAGATGAGCAGCAGCACGATCAAGAGTTGCAAGAGCAGCAGCACATTGTCGCGCAACCACTGAAACAGGCTGTTGACGTGCAGATCGTCGATGCTCTTGCGCCACAGAAACGTGCTGGGCACCTGCAACGGTTTGCGTTTGAGTTTGAGGAAGTACAGCAAAATGAGCAGCAGCGGCACCAGCAAGAGAGCGATGCCGGTCCACCACGGCGTCGCCAGATGGTAGGTGAGGGCGAAGTTTTTTTGCAGCCAACCGTTGACGGCCGATTCCTGGCCGAACAGATGCACCGCCAAAAGAATGGCGCCCGGCAGGGCGAGCAGCAGCAACACGGTGAGCGCGGCGGGGAACCACATCGCCGCCAGGCCGGGACCACGCCGGAAGGATCGGGCCATGTTTGTCACTCCGCGTTGCCGGGCTGCGTATTTGGTTAGCCGCGACGCGCAGCGGAGCGGCTAACCTGGAACTCGCGATCGCCGACTGCCGTCTCTCCCCCGTCCTCGAAATTTTATTGCGAAATCTGAATTTTTCTGTAACCTCGGAGCATCCTTTTACGGAACCTATAGGGGAGGGACCGATTCGACTCGCACAACATTCTATCCCCTTCCCGGTGAATTTAGCCCCAATGGAGTGGCTTCGCCCATGCCGCGTCACGCCCCGGACACCGATGAACTGCTGCAACGCGCCGCGCACGGCGACGGCCAAGCACGTCAAGCGGTGCTGGTCCGGCACCGCGAGCGCCTCAAACACATGGTCGCCGTGCGCATGGATCGCCGCCTGGCGGCGCGCGTCGATCCCTCCGACGTGGTGCAGGATGCGCTGCTCGACGCCGCCCGCGGTTTCGACGACTATCTTCGCCGACGACCGGTGCCCTTCTATCCCTGGCTGCGTCAACTGGCCTGGGACCGTCTGATCGAACTGCACCGCCGTCATCTGCACGCCCAGCGGCGCAGCGTCAAGCGCGAGGAACCGCTGGCCCCCCACTTGTCCGACGAATCGGCGCTGCAACTGGCCGACCGCGTCCTGGCCCGTCAATCCAGTCCCAGCGACCGCGCCATCCGCAACGAAGCGCGTGCTCGCATCCGAACCGCCCTCGATCAACTCGGCGAGCGCGATCGCGAAGTGCTGGTGCTGCGTCACCTGGAGCAGCTTTCGACGCGCGAGACGGCCGCCGTGCTGGGTGTCAGTGAAGGAGCCGTCAAGACACGTCATCTCCGCGCGCTGGAGCATCTGCGTGAACTGCTGATTCCGAATGCTGAGGGAGAGTAATCATGTCGCCATCCGCGCCGTCGCAGACCGGCGAAGCGTTGCTCGCCGAGATAATCGACGAGTTCACCAATCGCCTGCAAGCTGGTGAAGCGGTCGAGGTCGAATCCTACATCCAGCGTCACCCCGAACATGCCGAGCGCCTGCGCCAACTGCTGCCGGCCCTGGCGCTCTTGGCCGAGGTGGGCCGCTCGGCGGATCGCGACTCGGACGACGGGTCGAGGGACGCGGCCGAGGACTGCCACGGCGGCACGCTGGGCGATTTTCGTCTGCTGCGCGAGGTTGGCCGGGGCGGCATGGGCATCGTCTACGAAGCGGAGCAGATCTCGCTGCGTCGTCGGGTGGCGTTGAAGGTTCTGCCGTTGGCGGCCACGATGGACGCGCGGCACTTGCAGCGCTTCCACAACGAGGCGCAGGCGGCGGCGTGTTTGCATCACACCAACATCGTGCCGGTCTACTTCGTCGGCTGCGAACGCGGCGTCCATTTCTATGCCATGCAGTTCATCGACGGACAGCCGCTCAGCGATCTCATCCGCCAGTTGCGAGGACGGGAGAAGACCGCATCGCTGCCGGTCAGAGAAGCGCGAACCGCGTATCAACCCCCGCCGGACGCCGCGACACCGCCTCCAGTCGCCGAGGTGACGCCGTTAACGGGTGAGGGACGACGGGGCCGGGACTACTTTCGCAAGGTGGCGGAGTTGGGTGTGCAGGCGGCGGAGGCGCTGGATCATGCCCATCAGTTGGGCATCGTGCATCGCGACATCAAGCCGGGCAACCTGCTCCTGGACAGCCGTGGCAATCTGTGGGTGACGGACTTCGGCCTGGCCCACATCCAGCACGGCGGGGCCAATCTGACGGTGACAGGTCAGACGGTGGGAACGCCGCGTTACATGTCGCCGGAGCAAGCGCTGGCCAAGCGGCAACCGATCGACCATCGCACCGATGTCTACTCGTTGGGTGCCACCCTGTACGAATTGCTGACACTGCAGCCGGTGTTTGAGAGTGAGGATCGACAGGAGTTGCTGCGGCAGATCACCTTCGACGATCCAGCGAAACCGCGGTGGAGGGAGCGTACCATTCCGGTGGAACTGGAAATCATCGTGCTCAAGGCGATGGAGAAGCGGCCGCAGGACCGCTACGCTACCGCCCAGGAGTTGGCCGACGACCTGGAGCGTTGGTTGAAGAATGAGCCGATTTGGGCACGGCGGCCCACGCTACTCCAGCGCGCGGCCAAGTGGGTGCGGCGGCACCGGTCCTTGGTGGGGGCGGCCGCCGCGGTGCTGGGCGTCGCCGCCCTGATGCTGGCCAGCGGTGTCGGCTGGGTGGCTAACGACCGCGCCACGCGGCGGACGGCAACCGCGACGGAGGTTGGCAAGGCACTTCAGGACTCGGCCGACTGGCAGCGGCGGCGACAGATGCCCGAGGCGCTGTCGGCGGCGCATCGGGCGATGGGGGTCTTGGCCGGGGGCGAGGCCGACGCCGCTCTTCGCCGGGAGGTGGAGTCGCGCGTGGCCGGCCTGGAATTGCTCGCCCAGTTGGAGGACGTTCGCCTGGAGATGACCGCGCTCTCGCAGACGGGGTTTGACTTTGCTCTCGGAGATCGTCGTTACGGCGAGGTCTTCCGCGCGGGGAACCTGGATATCGATGCCCTGTCGGCAGCGGAGGCCGGGGAGCGCATTCGTACCACGGCGGTGGCAGCCGAACTGGCGTCCGCGCTGGATGATTGGGCCATCATCCGCCGGGGGCTTCGGCCGCGCGACGACGCCACCTGGAAGCATCTGCTACAGGCCGCGCGCGCGGCTGACCGGGACAGCTGGCGGACCCAGCTGCGCGGGGCGGTGGAGAGCAAAGACCGCCAAGCCCTGGTGGACTTGGCCTCTGCCGACCAAGCCGCACAACTGTTACCTTTGACCCTAAATGCCCTCGTAGCTGCGCTTTTTGAGGCCGGGGCCGTCGAGCAAAGGGAGGCTTTGTTACGCGCGGCCCAGCGGCAGCACCCCGATAACTTCTGGACCAACTACAATCTTGCCGCGTTTCTCCTGGAGTCCCAACCCGTTCGAACGGCGGAGGCGATTTCCTTTCTACGAGCGGCCGTGGCCCTCCGTCCCCAGAACGCGTGGGCCCGTTGTCGGCTCGGCGCTTCCCTGGGCATCACAGGGGATGTGGACGGAGCCATCGCCGAGTGTCGCGAGGCCATCCACCTCAACAGAGACTTCGCCAAGGCCCACACCAACCTCGGCGCCGCCCTGGAGCACAAGGGTGACGTGGAGGGCGCCATCGCCGAGTACCGTGAATCTATCCGCCTCAAGTCGGACGATGTCAACACCCACATCAACCTCGGCGCCCTCCTGGGGCGCAAGGGTGACGTGGAGGGCGCCATCGCCGAGTGCCGTGAAGCCATCCACCTCGACAAGGACCACGCCGGGGCCCACAACGGCCTCGCTGCCGCGCTGCAGCGCAAGGGCGACCTGGACGGAGCCATCGCCGAGTACCGAGAAGCCATCCGACTGAACAAAGATTACGCCGGGGCCTACAGTAATCTCGGCCACGCATTTCGGGAGAAAGGGCAATTCGCCGAGGCTCTCGTCCATTACCGCCGCGGTTACGAACTCGAGAAGGGCCCGGTGTGGCGCGCGCGGTCCGCACAATGGGTCAAGGAGTGTGAGCGCCTAGTCGAACTCGACGGTAAACTGCCCAAGATCCTGAGCGGCGAAGCGGTGCCCCGCGATGCCGCCGAGCGTTTAGACCTCGCCGCCATCTCCTGTAGGCCGGGCAAACAGCTGTACGCCGCCGCCGTCCGCTTCTATACGGACGCTTTTGCCGAACAGACCAAGCTGGCCGACGACCTGAATAGGGAACTCCGCTACAACGCCGCCTGCGCCGCCGCGCTCGCAGGGTGCGGTCAGGGCAAAGATGCGGACAAACTCGACGACAAGGAACGCGCTCGGCTGCGTCAGCAAGCCCTGGACTGGCTGCGCGCCGATCTGAAAGCGTATCGGCAAGTGATGGAGAAGCCCGCAGGCAACGCCGGACCCGCGATTGCGCAACGGATGCAGCACTGGCTCAAGGATACCGACTTCGCTGGCGTGCGCGGCGAGGCCGTTCTCCGCAAACTGCCCGAGGCCGAACGTCCGCTGTGGCAGAAGTTGTGGCAGGACGTGGAGGCGTTGCGGCAGCAGGTAGCAGCAACGACGAAGTCAGCGGACAACGGACATCAACTCCAACGCAAGGAGGGATCGCCCCGAAAGGATTGAAACTCGACGAGAAAGCTTCGCCATGAGCAGGCAGCGTGGCCTTCGCCCCACTTCCCCACTCATGGACCCAGAGCCCTCCCCGAGGGATTGACGTTACGAAGCAAGGCGGCCGGTGAGTTCGCGCCGCCAAGCAAAGCACTCATCGGCCAGGGATCACATGGGCGCATAGCGCGTCAGTCCCGGCACGCGGTCGAAGTCGGTATCGTTGCTGGCTATCTTCGTCAGTCCGCTCGATTGCATGATGGCGACGACGGCTGCATCGTTGGTGAGCAAGCCGATCTGCTGACTCAGGGCGGCAATCGTTGGGACCAGGGCCGACGAGATGGTCAATATCTGAAGTTGACCGTGACACAGGTCGTCAATGGCTTGGCGAAAACGGCTCAATTGAAGGATTTCATCCAGATGGCTCTTGAGGAACTTAACCATGGGTCCTTGCGGCTTGCCCAGCTTTCGGGCCGCTTCCAGCGTCATCAGACGATGGCAGACCTCCAGCAGAATGTGAGTCGATGTGAAGGCGGCAATCTCTCCGCAGCCAATCCGATCCAGGAGATCGGTGCAGGCACGGCCGAAGTTTGGATCCAGAGTGCAATGGTACACCAGGGTGTTGGCGTCCACGAAAAGCGAATCACCCGCAACGAGGTCGGCAAAGATCATGGTTCCTTCCCGAAGTCATACTCAAGGTCCGCATCCATCGCCGCCCATTCGATGAGGGCGTGGTCGGAGCACGGGATAATGCCGCGCGTGCGGTACACCCAATCCACCGGTTCCTCGAGCGTGATGCGGACTTGCTGCTGTTCCCTGAGTTGCACGGGCCGCAAGGGCTTGAACACGCCGTTTTCGTAGACGGCTTCGATGGTAATGGCCATGACTTCTGCTCCTGGTAAGCGCGAACGAACGACCGTTGTAGTATATCGCCGGCGCCGCCGCGACGAAACGGCGGCTGCCGTCCGACAGCGATGAGAATGGGATCGTCCTCACCGAACGGGCGAATGGAAAAGATCGTGACAGACTTTCCGTTCTCCTTGTGAGGCGGATCGGAGTGGGAGAAGAGAAGTAAAAAAGGCGGCCGGTGAGTTCTCGCCACCAAGCATAGTCCTCACCGGCCTCGCAGCGCCCGAGCGCTCGGTCTGCGCGCTCACGGCGTTGTTGTCACCATTGTATCGCGGACCGACTCCAACGAAGGAGATTTCGATTATGTGGCTCACCATCCACCACTTCTTGCACGCTCTGTTCGGAAAAAACTATCGGAAGTTCACGCGCCGACAGCACGTTGCGATCTTCCGCCCCCGACTCGAAGTGCTGGAAGATCGGACGGTGCCATCTACCTTGACGGTCACCAACAATCTCGACGACGGCAGCGCGGGCAGCCTGCGCGCGGCCGTCCTGCAGGCCGACACGGATGCCGCCAACGGCCGTTCCGACACCATCAACTTCGCCTCAAGCCTCGCCGGTGCCACCATCATCCTGACGCAAGGGCAACTGGAACTGAGCGGGGCCAGCGGCAGCACGATCACCATCGATGGCAGTGGCCTAAGCACGCCGGTGACGATCAGCGGCCATAACGCCAGCCGCGTCTTCCAGGTGGATGCCGGCACCACCGCCGCCATCTCCGACCTGACCATCTCCGGCGGCAACGCCACCAACGACGGCGGCGGCATCTACAACGAGGGCAGCCTGACGGTCAGCGACAGCACCCTGTCCGGAAACTCTGCCTCCGCCGAGGGCGGCGGCATCTACAACAACGGCAACCTGACAGTCAGCGACGGCACCCTGTCCGATAACTACTCCGCCATCTACGGCGGCGGCATCTTCAACGATTCCTTCGGCAGCCTGACGGTCAGCGGCAGCACCCTGTCCGGCAACTCCGCCTCCTCCGGCGGCGGCATCTACAACGACGGTGGCAGCCTGACGGTCAGCGACAGCACCCTGTCCGTTAACTCCGCCGACGACGGCGGCGGCATCTTCAACCAGGGCAACCTGACGGTCAGGGACAGCACCCTGTCCGGTAACTCCGCCTCCAACGGCGGCGGCATCTTCAACAACGTCGGCAGCCTGACGGTCAGCGACAGCACCCTGTCCGGCAACTCCGCCTCCGGCGCCGATGGCTCCCATGGCTACGGTGGCGGCATATTCAACGGCGCCAGCCTGACGGTCAGCGGCAGCACCCTGTCCGGCAACACCGCCTCCGGCGACTCCCTTTCCTCCGGTGGCGGCATATTCAACGGCGCCAGCCTGACGGTCAGCGACAGCACCCTGTCCGGCAACGCCGCCCCCTCCGGCGGCGGCATCTACAACGGCGGCAACCTGACGGTCAGCGACAGCACCCTGTCCGGCAACTCCGCCAACCAAGGCGGCGGCATCTACAATGATTCCTCCACCTCCCCGGTAACGCTGACCAATGTCACCCTCGCCGACAACCAGGCCAGCAGCAGCGGCGGCGGCTTCTACATCGTCTCGGGAACGCCCGTCCTGCACAATACACTGATCGCCGACAACCTAGTCGGCTCGACCAACTCCGATGTCTCCGGGGCGCTGGACCCCACCAGCGATTACAACCTGATCGGCGACGGCACGGGCATGACCGGCATCAGCAACGGCGATGCGAACCACAATCAGGTCGGCTCTGTGACCAACCCCATCAACCCCCTGCTGGCCCCGCTAGGGAACTACGGCGGTCCCACCCAGACGATGGCGTTGTTGCCGGGCAGTCCGGCCATCGACCAGGGTAGCAGCGCCTACGGCGGCAGCAGCGATCAGCGTGGCCAGGGCCGCGTCGGAGCC
The DNA here is from genome assembly GCA_036557825.1 of Gemmataceae bacterium. Classification (GTDB taxonomy): domain Bacteria; phylum Planctomycetota; class Planctomycetia; order Gemmatales; family Gemmataceae; genus JAJPHU01. Next base: position 20,030 of record DATBGU010000232.1, on the reverse strand, counting down.
ACCGACATCGGCGCCTTCGAGGCTCAGCCGGTGACGTTCACGGTGACGAACACCAACGACAGCGGCGCCGGCTCGCTGCGGCAGGCCATCCTGGACGCCAACACCTTCCCCGCCGGGGGCGGCACGAACATCATCACCTTCGACATCCCGACCAGCGATCCGAGCTACCACAGCGATCCCGTCAGCGGCGCGAGCTGGTTTACAATCCAGCCGTTGACTGCTCTGCCGGCCATCACCGCTCCGGTAATCATCAACGGCTACAGTCAGCCCGGCGCTACGCCCAACACGCTGGCCGTTGGGGACAACGCCGTGATCAAAATCGACCTGGACGGCAGCCAGGCAGGATTGGTCGACGGCCTCGACATCGGCAACAATAGCACCGTGGAGGGCCTGGCAGTAACCAACTTCGGCCATGCAACACCACCGTCGTTTACCGCGCCGGTCGCAATCTCCGCTGGCGGGAACAATCAGATCATTGGAGATTTCATTGGCACGGACGTTACCGGCACAGTGGAGGAGGGCAACGGAATGGGCGTCGTCGTCTACGGAGCCGACAACACCATCGGGGGAACGGACCCGACGATGCGAAATATCATCGGGGGCAATACCACTTTCGGGGTGTGGCTTCGCGATAATGGCAACATGGTGGAGGGAAACTACATCGGCACGGACATCACGGGGACCAAGGCTTTCGGAAACTCGGTAGGCGTGCAGGACGACTGGTCGAACACGATCGGGGGGTCCGCGTCGGGGGCGGGCAACGTCATATCCGGCAACAGATTGGATGGTATTCGATCCGGAAACACGGCCAGCGACGTGATACAGGACAATTTCATCGGGACGGATGCCACTGGCAAAGTGGGCCTGGGCAACGGCCTGGCACCGCCCCCTGGGGTGTCGCCCGGTGCCGGAATCGAAATCGACTTGGGTTCCGCCACGATCACGGGTAACGTCATCTCGGCGAATCCAAACGGCATCACGTCCAATGGTTCTGTAGTGGTGCAAGGCAACCTGATCGGCACGGACGTCACGGGAACCAAGGCTTTGGGAAACACCATAACGGGCATCGTTGCCAACGCGCCTGGCTTGATTGGCGGTCCTAACACTGCGGATCGTAACATCATCTCAGGAAACGCCACTGGCATTACCGCCGCCCCGGGGGTCGTGATCCACGGCAACTACATCGGCACCGACATCACGGGGACGCAAGCCTTAGGCAACGACGGGGGTTCCTCCAATAATGATGTTGGGGACAATGGCGGGATCGAGCTTTTCGGAGGCGGAACCACTATCGTCGGGAACCTGATCTCCGGCAACGGGGCCGGCATAGACATACGGGGGGGGAGCGCGGGGGGGAGGGAAGATGGCAGCGGCACTGTAATCCAGGGGAACCTCATCGGCACCGATTACACGGGAAAGCAGCCACTGGGCAACGCAGTAGGAATCTACTTCCAAAGCGGAGGTTCCAACTACACTATCGGCGGCTTGACGCTGGGGGCGGGCAACGTCATCTCCGGAAATGGGAGGGGCATCTCCATGGTCAACGACGGCCCACCCGTCTCGACGGGGGACGTGATCGAGGGCAACTTCATCGGCACCAATGCCGCAGGTGCCACGAATTTGGGCAACGGGACAGGCGTGTACATCGAGGGCTACTATTCGGACACCCAAATCGGTGGCACAACAGCAGCGGCAGCCAATGTGATCGCCGACAACGGCACGGGTGTTTTCTTGAACGGCAGTAACGGCAATGTGATCCAAGGCAACTCCATCATCGGGAATGGCGGCAACGGCGTATACCTGCAAGGCGCTTTGAACACCATGGTGGGCGGCACGACCACCGGTGCGGGGAACACCATCGCCTCGAACGCCGGCAGCGGAGTAAATATGTACGCCGGCGCAGGGAATAGCGTCCTGGGTAACTCCATCCACGACAACGCCAGCCTGGGCATCTTCCTGGCCAGCGGCGCCAACGACAACCAGGCAGCTCCGGTGCTGACCTCGGCCAGCAGTTCGAGTAGCGGCACGACGGTCAGCGGCACCCTGACCAGCGTGGCCAACACCACCTTCCGCATCGAGTTCTTCGCCAACCAATCGCCCAATCCCTCCGGCTATGGTGAAGGCCAGACCTATCTCGGCTTTGCCACGGTCACGACGGATGGCAACGGCAACGCCACCTTCACGGCCACCGGCCTGGCCCTCGTTCCCGCTGGCCAGGCCTCCCTCTCGGCCACCGCGACGAACCTGACCACCAACGATACTTCCGGGTTCAGTAAGGACGGAGAGCTGGCCCTCGCCACCTTGACCTCCTCGGCTCCTTCCTCGGTCTTCGGACAGCCCGTGACCTTCACCGCCACCCTCGGCGCCTTCGCTGGCAGCGGCACTCCCACCGGCAGCGTGGACTTCGTGGACACCACCACCAACACCGACCTGGGCAGCGTGCCCCTCTCCGGCGGCACCGCGACGTTAACCACCTCTGGGCTGGGCGTGGGTACTCACGCCATCCAGGCCGTTTACGGCGGCGACGGCACCTTCCTCGGCACCAGCGCCACGCTGATGCAGACAGTCAATCAGGACGCCACGACCACGGCCCTTTCGTCCACGGTCAACCCGTCCACCTACGGCCAGGGCGTCACCTTCACGGCCACGGCCAGCCCCACCGCTCCCGGCTCCGGAACGCCGACCGGCAGCGTCGATTTCTTTGACACGTCCACGAACACCGACCTGGGCAGCGTCGCGCTCTCGGGCGGCGTCGCCACGCTAAACGTCTCCACGCTGACCGCCGGCAGCCATGCCATCACCGCCACTTACAGCGGCGATAGCAACTTCCTGACCAGCACCTCGCCGGCGGACACACAGATGGTCCATCCCGCCGCGACCACCACCTCTACCGTCAGCCTGTCGTCTTCGTCCGCGGTCTATGGGCAGCCGGTCACGCTGACCGCCACGGTAACCAATACCCAAAGCTCCGCCAGCCCGTCCGGCAGCGTCGGCTTCTACGCCGGGTCAACGGAACTGGGAACCGCCACGGTGGGCGCCGGCGGAATTGCCACACTGACTGTCTCAACGCTGTCGCTGGGCAAACACTCGCTGACGGCCTCGTTCAGCGATCCCGCGAACAACTTCGCGCCCAGCAGCTCTCCTGCCGGCGCGTCCCTGACGATCGGCCAGGCCAGCTCCGCAACCTCCCTGACGGCCACCACCAACTCGCCGGTGTTCGGGCAATCGGTGACCTTCACGGCGACCGTGACCGCCGTCGCGCCCAGCGGCGCCACGCCGGCGGGAACGGTCGCTTTCATGGACGGTAACACGGTCCTGAAGAAGGTCAGCCTGAGCGGTGGGTCGGCCTCGTACACCACCTCGGCGCTGGCCGTCGGAGGCCATTCCGTAACCGCCTCCTACCTCGGCAACTCGGACTTTGGCACAAGCACCTCGACGGCGTATCCGGTAACCGTGGGGCAGGACGGGACCACGGCGGCGGTGGTGGTCACCTCTCCAGCGACCACTCCGGTGTACGGGCAGTCCGTGACACTCAAGGCCACCGTGACCGCGCTGGCGCCAGGTTCCGGCACCAGGACCGGCGAGACCGTGACCTTCTACGACGGGACGGTTTTGCTGGGCAGCGCCACCCTCAACAGTAGCGGCGTTGCCACGCTCAAGACCTCAGCTCTGGACGTCGGCCCCAACAGTATCACCGTTTTCTACGGCGGCGATGGCAACTTTCTGAGCAGCACTTCCCCGGCCCTGGCGGTAACGGTCAATCAGGACAGCACCAAAACGGTGTTAACTTCGTCGAGTCAACCAGGCACCGCGGGCCAGCCAGTCACTTTCACCGCGACGGTGTCGCCGGCCGGCGCAGGTTCGGGCACCCCAACGGGAAGCGTGACGTTCTGGCTCGGCTCGACGCAGCTGGGAACAGCGAGCCTGAGCAGCAGCGGTGTGGCCATCCTGAGCCATACCTTCACAGCTACGGGCAAGTACAAAATAACGGCGGTCTACAGCGGCGACGGCAACTTCCTGACCAGTACCTCGTCCGTGCTGACAGAGACTATCAACTGAGTCGCTAACAGAGTGGAGCGGACACGGAGCAAGTGGACAAAAAAGGTGGCCGGTGAGTTCTCGCCACCAAGCATAGTCCTCACCGGCCTCGCAACGCCCGAGCGCTCGGTCTGCGCGCCCACGGCGTTGTTGTCACCATTGTATCGCGGACCGACTCCAACGAAGGAGATTTCCATCATGTGGTTCAGCCTTACACACAAGAGTCGTTCGCCGAGAGCGAGCCGGCGCGTTCCGCTTCGGTTTCACCCGCGACTGGAAGTCCTCGAAGATCGCTGCTTACTCAGCAATGTTCCCCCCGCCGGCATAACCGACTGGTGGACAGGCGACGGTAGTGCCGACGACCTCATCGGAAGGCAAAACGGCACCCTGGTCGGCGGCGCCACCACCGGGCAAGGACTTGTCGATCAGGCGTTCGTCCTCAACGGCAGCGGCGCCTACGTCAACGTCCCAAACAGTTCGTCTCTCAACGTCGGCACCGGGAACTTCACCCTCTCGATGTGGGTCAAGTTCAACTCCACCTCCAGCGAGCAGGTGCTGGCCGAGAAGTACATTGAAACCCTCAGCCCCTCCGCCACGGGCTGGACCCTGACCAAGCTGTCCAACAACGTCCTGCGCCTTGCTCTCACCGATGGGGTCGATCCGGCCGTGAACATCGATTCCAAGGCCCTGACGATCCCAACAGACACCTGGGTCCAATTCGCGGTCCAGCGCAGCGGCAACACCGTCACTACCTTCATGAACGGCCAGGCCATCGCCTCGGGCACCTGTTCGTACAACCTCGACTCCACCGCCTCGCTGAAGCTGGGCCACCGCGGCAATCCCACCGACACCCCAGGCTCAACCGACACGCGCAACTTTTATCTCAACGGCGACATCGACGAGGCCCAGTTGTACGTCGGCACGGCGCTGACCAGCACCCAGATCCTGGGCATCTTCAACGACGGCGCTGCCGGCGAGTCCAAGCCGATGGCGGTCAGTCGCTCCAACCCCGTTGCCGGCACCTCCCTTGCCACCCTGCCCACCGACTTCGCGGTCCACTTCTCGGAGGCCCCGGCAAGCGTCTCGGCCAGCGCCTTCACGGTCAACGGCATCGGCGCCAACAGCGTGACCCAGACCGGCCCCAATGACGCGACTTTCCACTATAACACCTCGCCGGTCACGGCCCAGGGGCCGCAGACGATGGCGATGGCCGCCGGCTCGGTGACTGCAGCCGACACGACGCTGCCGGCCTCCTACCAGGCGCTGGAGGCCTGGACGAGGACCTTCTCCTACGACGTGGTCCCCATGCAGGTCAGTTCCACCAACCCGGCGGCCGGAGGCAACCTGATCCTGAACACCTCGTCCAGCGGGGTCGTGGCCACGCTGCAAATGACCTTCAACGAGGCGGTCGATCCGACGACGGTCAGCACCAGCAACCTGACCCTCAGCCAGGGGACGGTGAGCGCGGTCAGCGTGAGCAGCGACCACACCAGCGTGACCTATACGATAGGCGGGCTGATCGAGGGGTCGGTAAACGTCGGTCTGGCTGCGGGCGTGCTCAACGACTCCTTCGGCAACCCGATGCCGACGAGTTACTCGGCCGTCTACGGCGTCGATATCGGCACGGTGCCGTTCCCCACGCCCCTGCCGCCGGTCAACCCAGCCGGCTCGGAGGTCTACCAGGGGAGCGTCACGGGGCGGTTCAACTCGCAGGTGCCGCCGTTCATCTTTCAGGGTAGCGGCGGGCTCAACCGTGCCATTGGCGCGACCTTTGGCCCGGACGGCAACCTCTATGTCAGCAGTTGGAACAGCAACCAAGTCATGCGCTACAACGGTACAACGGGTGCCGCGCTCCCCTCTGCGGGGCAGCCGGGCGCCGTCTTCGTCTCTGCGGGCAGCGGTGGCTTGCAGGCTCCGGAATACCTGCGCTTCAGCCCGGACGGCAAATACCTCTATGTGGTCAGCTCCCCGACGAATGAGGTCTTCCGCTACGACCAGAATGGCAACCCCGCCCCTGCACCCGGCCAGTCGGGCGCGGTCTTTGTCTCGGCCTCAAACAACGGCGGGCTATCCCACCCACTGGGGCTGACCTTCGATGCCGCCGGCAACCTATACGTCGATGGCCGCGACAGCAACAGCGTCGTCCGCTTCGACAAGAGCGGCAACCCCACGCCGTTTGTCGCCTCCGGCAGCGGCGGGCTAACCACGCCAGAGTCCCTGACCTTCGGCCCGGACGGCAACCTGTACGTCAGCAGCGGCAACACCAACAGTATCCTCCGCTACAACGGCTCCACAGGGAAGTTTCTGAACGCCTTCGTCCCGGCCGGGAGCGGCGGGCTGAGCTATCCCGCGGGCCTGGCCTTCGGCACGGATGGCAAGCTGTACGTCAGTAGCGTTAACACCAACTCCGTACTGCGCTACGACGGCACGACAGGCTCCTTCCTCGGCGCCTTCGCGCCTACCGGGGCCGCCGGCCTCACACGCCCCACGGACCTCGCCTTCGGGGCCGACGGCGGCCTGTATGTTTCGACCGAGAACCAGTCCTCCGTGCTGCGCTTCGACGGCACCAACGGCGGGGCCGGCGACGTGGATAACTACACCCTGAACCTGGACGCCAACCAGACGCTGGCCCTGACCGTCAGTTCCGCGGCCGCGGCCACCGTTTCGCTCAGTTTCGCGGGCACTCCCGTCGCTCTCGGGGCCGGCGGGGTGTATCCCATCGCCACCGCCGGGACTTACACCATCAGCGTCCAGGCGCCCAACGGCCTGACCACGGGGTCGTACACTGTCCAGGCGACACTCAACGCCCAGCTCGACACGGACACCGACGGCTCGGTCTCCGTCCAGCTCCTGGCCCCCAGCACCCTCACCGTGGACCCGGCGCAGGGAATCAACCGCGCCGCCGCCCTGGGCAACGTCCAGCAGACGGTAGCCCGCATCAACACGGCGACGGCCGGCGTCACCAATGACCTGCGCGGCAGCTGGGACGAGGTCGGCGCCTCGACCACGTGGCAGATCAACAGTGACAGCGGCGTGACCGGATCGCTGAGCAAAAGCGTGACCACGAACGCTTACTCGTTCTACGGCCGGGCCGGCGACGTAGTGACGTTGCGCACGCACGGTAGCAGCAGCGGAGGGTCCCTGAACCCGGCGCTGCTCACGCTTCAGGGCCCCAACGGAGTGCAAACGACCGGCACGCAGGTGTCCGGCGCCAGCTCCGACTACACCATCGCCAACTTCACGTTGACGACGACCGGCACCTACACCATCACCGTTAGCACGAGCAGCCACGGCAAGGGAAGTTACACCCTAACGGCCAGCCTGGTAACGCCGGCCAACCCGCGGCCCAACGTGGCTGACGTCTATAGCATCAGTGCCATGGCCGGTCAGTTTCTCTCGTTCGGCGTGGCCACGGGCGATTCGCTCGTGGGGCAGGCGCAGGCGCAGCTCGCCCTGTACGCCCCGGGCGTCGATCCGATTAACGGCACGCCAGTGGCGACCTCCAGCGCGCGCGGCACCCTCGATGGGTTCCTGGAGTATGATCCGACCACGACGGGAACCTACGAGGTCAAGGTGACGACCGGCCCCGGTCTGACCGGCAGTTCCGTGAACTACGGCCTGGCAGCCGTCAGCAACGGCTCGTTCGAGGCCAATGGCGGCGACAACAGTTTCGCCACCGCCCAGAACATCAGCGGCCGGCCAGGTGCGGTCGGGGCACAGCGGCAGCTGACCACGACGCTCGTGGCCGCCGGCAGCGGCGGCTTGAACGAACCGGTGGGCGCCGTGTACGGCCCGGACGGCAACCTGTACGTGGCCAGCTTCGGCACCAACAGTATCCTCCGCTACAACCCGACCACCGGGGCCTTCCTCGGCACCTTCGTGTCCTCGGGCAGCGGCGGGCTCAACCACCCGACGGGGCTGTTCTTCGGGTCCGATGGCAAGCTGTACGTGGTCAGTCAGGGCAACAACAGCGTACTCCGCTACAACGGCACGACGGGCGCCTTCCTTGACACCTTCGTGACCTCCGGCAGCGGCGGGCTGTCCGAGGCCCAGCGCGCCGCCTTCGGCCCGGACGGCAACCTGTACGTCAGCAGCGGCAACACCAACAGCATCCTCCGCTACAACGGCTCCACGGGGGCGTTCCTCAACGCCTTCGTCAGCGCCGGCAGCGGCGGCCTGGCTTCCCCGACCGGGTTCGTCTTCGGACCCGACGGCAAACTCTACGTCAATAGCACGAACAACAACAGCGTGCTCCGCTACGACGGGACGAGCGGCGCCTTCTTGGGCGCCTTCGTTGCGTCCGGCGGTGGCGGGCTGGCCCACCCGACCGACCTGATGTTCGGTCCGGACGGCAACCTGTACGTCAGCAGCTGGGGCAACGACCGCGTGCTGCGCTACCAGGGGCTGTCCGGGGCGCAGCCCGGGGCCTTCCTCGACGCCTACGTGCCCCCCAACGACGGTGGCCTGACCGAACCCAATGCCCTGCTCTTCGACGCGAGCGGGTCGCTCTACGTGGCCAGCTTCAACGGCAACGACATCCTGCGCTCGAGTGTCTCGCCCGATTATTACCAAACCACGCTGGCGGCGGGGCAGACGGTGACGTTCAGCACCTCGACGCCCGGCGACGGGCCGGGGCAGCCGGCCAACTTGCTCGATCCGCACATCGAGCTGTACGATCCGACCCAAACGCTGGTCGCTACCGGAACGGTGCTGGCCGACGGCCGTAACGAATCGATCACCTATACGGCGCCGACGGCCGGCACCTACTACGTGAAGGTATCGCGACAGAACTTCACCGAGGGCGACTACGTCCTGGACCCGATTTCCTCCTCGCCCGCTGACAACGGCTTCACGCCGCGGACGGATAGCGTGTTCGCCAACTTGAACCGGACGCCGTCCGCCGCTGCCAGCGGCGTCTCGTCGAACACGGAAAGCTCGTCCGCCTTCCAATCGAGCGTTTTCGGTGTCATCGAGCAGAACCTCAGCGCGTGGGAAGACCTGATAACGAAGGAACCGGCGTCGCTGAGGCAGGCGCTCGATCAACTGTTCGCCGATTGGGATGGGAAGACCCTCGATTCGCTTCGGGAGGCCAACTCAGCCGCCAGCGTGCCTGGACGGCCTTCCTGACGGTTCTACGGGATCGCGCTGCCAATAGGCCGTGGCTCTTTCGTTTCCGGAACGGCCACGGCCTGTCCCTTCTATCGGCCACGCCGACTGTGGCGTCGCATTGACCCTTTGCAAAACTCCTCCCAGCACCTAACACATCCCCTGGTTCTCCGTCGTGCCGGGAGTCAGGGGATGAATCGGAGGCGTATCATGAAGGTCTACGAAATCCGCGATCATTTTGGGCTGGACGCGCTGACCCTGTGCGAACGGCCGCAGCCGCAGCCGGGTCCGCACGAAGTGCTGGTTCGCATCAAGGCGGCGTCGCTGAATTATCGCGATCTGATGGTTGTCAAGGGCCAGTACAATCCGAAGATGCCGCTGCCGCGCATCCCATGCTCCGACGCGGCCGGCGAGGTGGCGGCCGTCGGGCCGGACGTGACGCGCGTCAAGGTCGGCCAGCGCGTCGCCGCCATCTTCATGCAGAAATGGATCGACGGCGAGGTGGACGAAGCCAAGGCCAAATCGGCGCTGGGCGGCGCTATCGACGGCCTGCTCGCCGAATATGCCGTGCTGCACGAGGACGGCTTGGTGCAGGTGCCGGAACATCTCAGTTACGAGGAGGCGGCGACGCTGCCGTGCGCCGCCGTCACCGCCTGGCACGCACTCATCACCGAGGGGCGCGTCAAACGCGGCGACTCCGTGCTGGTGCAGGGCACCGGCGGCGTGTCGCTGTTCGCCCTGCAATTCGCGCAGCTGAGTGAGGCCAGCGTCATCATCACCTCCAGCAGCGACGAGAAACTGCAACGCGCCAAGGCGCTCTACGTGAACCACGGTATCAACTACAAAACCACCCCGGAATGGGGAGATAAAGTACGCGAACTGACGCACGGGCGCGGCGTCGATCACGTCGTCGAGGTCGGCGGCGCCGGCACGCTCGGCCAATCGCTGCGCGCCGTGCGCATGGGCGGACAGATCAGTCTTATCGGCGTGCTGTCCGGCATGGGCCAGGTCAATCCGCTGCCCATCCTGATGAAGAACGTCCGCGTGCAGGGCATCTTCGTCGGCTCGCGCGAGATGTTCGAGGCGATGAACGCCACCATCGCCCGCAATGAATTGCGGCCGATCGTCGATCGCGTCTTCGCGTTCGGCGAGGCGGTGCAAGCGTTCCGTCACATGGAGAGCGCGTCGCACTTCGGCAAGATTTGCATTCGCATGGACGAGCGATGAACGTAGGCAACCAGCCCGGAGCGCCAGCGACGGGCGCTTGTGCCCGTCGCTGGCGCTCCGGGCTGGTTGAGAACGAGAAAAATCTTGCAGAATTGTCTTGCATTCCTGAGCGACCGTGGTAAAAAACAATCAGAGCGAGGCAACTTGCTCTTCACTGATGAGGCCGAGAGATCGTAGGGATTCAAAGCTGACTGGGCGACGGTTTTGGGTTCCGCCTCTCTCGGCCTCGCTTTTTTCCCTTCTCCATTTCCCCATGAAACTCAAGCAGAAGCCGGATGATTTCCAGGTCGAGGAAATCACTGCGGTAACGCCGTCGGACGGCCCGTATGCCCTGTATCGGATGGAGAAGCGTGGCTGGTCCACGCCGGATGCGCTGGCCGCCGTGCGCCGCCGCTGGCGCGTCGAGCCGCGCCGCATCTCCTACGGCGGATTGAAGGACCGGCACGCCGCCACGGTGCAATATCTGACCATCTTCCACGGCCCGCGCCGCAATCTGCATCATCACGACATCACGGTGCAATATCTCGGTCAGGTCGGCGCGCCTTACAGCTCGCGCGACATCGACGCCAATCGCTTTCGTCTCACGCTGCGCGATCTGCCGCCCGACGCTCGCCCCGCCATCGAGCAGGGTCTGGACGCGCTGGCGCGCGAGGGAGTGCCGAATTATTTCGACGATCAGCGCTTCGGTTCGGTGGCCGGCGAGGACGGCGAATTCATTGCCCGGCTGCTGGTGCGGGGACGCTTCGAGGACGCGCTGCGCCTGGCCTTGGCCGCTCCTTATGAATTCGACCGCGCCGCCCAGAAGGAGGAGAAGTGCCTGTTATCGGCCCACTGGGGCGATTGGGCACACCTGAAGGAAGTGTTGCCGCGCGGCCACGCGCGCAGCCTCGTCGATTATCTGCGCGTGCATCCCGGCGATTTTCGCGGCGCCGTCGCCCGGCTGCGTCCGGAGTTGCGTGGCCTGTATCTGTCGGCGTATCAGAGCCATCTGTGGAACCGTATGCTCGCTCACTGGCTGCGCCGCCATCTGCGGCCGGAACAGCTGCGTTTGGTGTCGCTGCGCCTGAGCGTCGTTCCTTTTCATCGGGAACTCGAAGCCGGGCAGCGGGACGAACTCACCGCTCTGCAATTGCCGTTGCCCTCGGCCCGGCTCAAACTGGAAGAGAACGACCCTCGCGCCGAATCGGTGAAGGCGGTGCTGGCCGAGGAGGGGTTGGAGCCGCGGCAAATGCAGATAAAAGGTATCCGTGAAATGTTTTTTTCGCGCGGCGAACGCGCCGCTGTGTGTTCGCCGCGCGGTCTGACGCACGAGTTCGCCGCCGACGAGAACCACCGCGGACGCGATCGGCTGACGCTGGGTTTCGAGTTGCCGCGCGGCTGCTACGCCACGTTGCTGGTGAAAGCGATCGGAGAAGATTAGTCGCGGTCGCGCAGGACGGCGACGAGTTCCTCGGCGGCGCGGCCCCAGAGTTTGCGGGCGGCCTCGGCCGAGCAATGCAGTTGTTCGCCGACCTCGGCGAAGGTCATTTCCTCCCAGGTGTGCAAAACAAGGGCTTGCCGATAATGGTCCGGCAGTCGCCGCAGGGCTTGCTCCAGCGCCTCGTTTTCCTCGCGCGCCTGCGCCCGCGCACTGGGCGATTCGCCGTCTCCACGCGCAACGTCGGGTAACTGGTCGAGGGCGACTTCCTCCAGAGACACTTCGCAGTGGACGCTGCGCATGGCCGTCTGAATGTGGCGGCGGCGCTCGTTGGCCAGGTTGTTGTGCAGGATCTGCCGCAGCCAGGCGAGCAGATCCTTCTCGGTGCGGCCGCGAAAATGGGGAAAGTCCCGGCAGGCCTCGATCAAGGTTTCCTGCACCACGTCGGCGGCGTCGATGCGCGTCCGCAAGGCGGTGCCGAGATCTTGACGGGCCGCCGCCAACAGGTAGGCCCGGCAGACGCCGAACAGGCGATCCAGCGCGGCGCGACAACCCGCGCGAGCTTCCGCAATCCAGCCTTCCACCTCTGCTGGTTGCGGTGTCGGTTCTGGCTCCCTCATCGCGCTCCCTACCTCCCACGCCACAACCAGGGTATTGGACGGTAATCCTCCGCGCCCGCCGCCCTGCGAGGCCGGTAGAGGCCGCAAATGAAGTGCCCGATACAGGGCAACTCCACGAACTCCTGATATTAAACGTCGAGGCCCACGGCAATGCACGCTCAAATTACCTATTTTGAAAAAAATATGTGTCCGCTTCTAGCGAATGTGCGTGCCTAGGGGGTTGAGGGGGTTTGAAGACGCACGCCCACACCGCCGGCTTTGGAGAGCACGACTTGCTTTTTCTCTTTCGGGGCACGGTGCGGGGTTCGGCCCTCCTTGCGCACTATATCATTTGTCTCTCGAAGGCGTCGCCAACCTCGGCTGGACCAGCCAGCGGAGCAGGATTTGTCACGCGCCCAGACAACGGGTCGGGCGCACGGTCGTTTCACTCGATCCCAGAAGAGAGGTCACCATGAGCCGCAACTCGAAGACGACTACCGTCAAGCCTCAACTCGAACAACTGGAAGAACGCTCGCTGCCGTCGTTTCTAATTAACGGCCTGTTTACTGCACAAGGCCCCACAAACGTTCAGAACCTGGCGACACCGCTGAACAACATGGTCAAGGACATGCAAAGCGCCCAGACCGACCTGAATGCGCAGTTCGCCATACTCAACAATCCGGCCAACAAGCCCGGTGGGGCCACTCCCCTGGGGTTTAATCAAGCGGAGCAGGTCGCGGGGAAGATGATTGCGGATTGGCAGCGTATTGTGACGGACAATGCGGCAATCACGGCGGTATCCAACGCGGACCAGGCCTTCATCCGCCAAGCCGCTATCGCCGAGTTTGGGGAAGGTGATCAGACAGACGCGGTCATCGTGTTCCTTACTCCCCTCTTCAAGCTCAATACCTTCACCGCCCTCACGACTCCCGTGACCCAGGCCAACACCATCGCCACCGATCCGACCCTGCTGAGCATCGTCGGCATGAACCTTAATTCCGTAAATACCTTCGTCGATTCTACCGCCCCGATCACGTCGGTGACGGTCGTCCCCACGTTCTAAACAACCGCAAGCCGTTTGCGGCTTGGCGCGTTCCGTCGCGAAGCCGCAAACGGCCCCTTCTTGCCCCTTGACGCCCCGCCTCACCGCCGCCGACAATCATCCCCAGCGGAGAATCGGACGCGCGCCTTTCGGCTGTCGAGTCGTCGCGCGGCCGATCCACGACACGATCCGCCAATCGCGAGAGGCGGCCGTGGAACTGAATCCGGCGAACTGGGTCGAGCAACACGGTGACTTCCTGTACCGCTACGCCCTGGTCCGGCTGGGCCGATCGGAGGCCGCCGAGGACGTGGTTCAGGAGGCGTTTGTCGGCGCGCTGCGCGGGCGCGAACAGTTCAAGGGCGCTTGCTCGGAACGGACCTGGCTGGTCAGCATCCTCAAGCGCAAGATCATCGACCACCTTCGCCGCAAGGGCCGGGAGCAGCCGGTCAGCGACCTCGGCGACGACAACTGGGAAGGCGAACTGTTCGATCGGAACGGCCACTGGAAAAAGGGACCGCCCGCGTGGAGCAGTCCGGACGCAGCCGTCGAGCGCGCCGAGTTCTGGGGCGTTTTTTCGCAGTGCCTGAGCAAGTTGCCGGAACGCTTGGCCGAGGCCTTTTCGCTGCGTGAGATGGACGGAGTGGAGAGCGCCGAGGTCTGCAAGGCGCTGGCGGTTTCGCCGGGCAACTTGTCGGTGCTGCTGCATCGCGCTCGGCTGCGTTTGTGGCGCTGTCTGGGAACCAACTGGTTCGCCAACGAGGAAAAGCGACCGTGAGCCTGTTCTCGTGCCGAGACACCGTGCGTCTGATGTCGGAGTCGCTGGATCGCGGCCTGGCCCTGGGGCAGCGTCTGGCGGTGCGCTTGCATCTGCTGCTGTGTCCGATGTGTTCGCGCTTTCGCCGGCAGCTGCTGTTTTTGCATCGCGCCGCGGGAAAGTTCGAGGAGAAGGGGGTGGAGGATGCCGCCGGTTCGCCCGTCCTCTCGCCGGAAGCGCGGAGTCGTATCCAACGGGCGCTCGACGAGGAGGATGCTGGCTCGCAACAGTAGGTCCGGCGAGCCGAGCCGGACCGAAGTGCCGCTCGGCTCGTCAGTCCTGCTTTCGTCGGTGGGCCGATTAAAGTCCCTTATTCCCGCTGAAGCCGCCAAAGCCCTTGCCGGCGAAGCCGCCCAAGCCGCCGCCGATTCCGCCGAAGCCGCCGCCTAGACCTCCGAAACCGCCCCCGATACCTGCGAAGCCGCCGAACCCCCCACCCAGACCGCCCCCGAAACCGCCGGGGAAGCCGCCGCCAAACCCGCCACCGAAGTTGCCGCCGAAGGGTGTAAACCCGCCGGCAAAGGTTCCAAATCCACCCCCAAAACCTCCGAGACCGCCACCGAAGCCGCCACCAAAACCGCCGCCAAAACCACCGCCGAAACTCCCGCCGAAGCCGCCGCCAAAGCCGGCGCCGCCAAAGCCGGTGCTGCGGCCCCCTAATTGCAGCATCGCCAGCGCTTGCTGGATCGAGGGCTGCATCAAGCTATTGCTCTGGGCCACAAGAGGGGCAATGGGAAGACGCGAAGTGGGCACCTGACCCTTCGAGGGAGCGGGCGCCGACAGCGCCACCACCAGCGCGGCGAAGCCGGCGACATACCCCAGACGTAGCAGCCGAATCGGTGTAACAAAAGACATGGCTTCTCCTCCAATCCAGAGCGAAAAGGGTTCCGGCACGGCCCGTCCGGCCGGAGAAGAACAAGCGCCGGCATCTCCTCCAAACTCCAATACCGCTTCGGGCGGAAGAAAATTCCCGGAGGCTGGAGATTGAATGCCTGGGGGTTAGTCGGGGAGCGTATGCTGTTCTTACAACGAAAAAATCGAATATCTTTTGCGGAACCGATCGAAGGAAGGTATTCGTCAAGGACACGGCGAAGGGCGACGGCACCGCTCACGCTCGTCCGCCGCCGAATTTCAACATCAAAGGAAACCGATCCATGACGACAACACACGATGACGGAGAGATGTCGCGCCGCGGCGCATTGGGAACTCTGGGGGCGGCGGCCGGCGGTCTGGCGCTGGTCGCCCACGCGGTCGCCGCGGACAACAACCCCGCGGCGCAGGTGGCCGACAGCGCCGCCGCCCTCCGCATCACCGCCCTGCGCACTCACCGCGTTCAGCACAAGGTCTACGTCGAGCTGAAGACGAATAAAAATGTCACCGGCTGGGGCGAGATCAGTGCCCTGGTGCCGGCGGCGGCCGAGGAGTTGGCGAAGGCGCTGTTTGAACTGCTCGACGGCGAGAACCCGACGCGCATCGAGCATCTGTGGCAGAAGTTGTACCGCGCTCATCGCGACATCCGCGGTGGCCCGTTCATGTGCCACACACTCGCCGGCATCGACATGGCCCTGTGGGACATCACCGGCAAACTGTGGGGCGTGCCGGTCTATCGGCTGCTGGGCGGACCGTGCCGCGATAAAGTCCGCGTCTATCCCACGGCCAAGGCCCACAAGGTTCCGCCGCACGGTATCTACGAGCATTCCGGCCGGCCCGCAGACATCTCCCGTATGGTCAACGCCATCAAAGAGACGCGCGAGCGGGTCGGCCCGGACGGCACGGTGATGTTCGACGCTCACTGCGCCGTGCCGCCGGCTACGCTGCTGCAATTCGCCGCCGCCATCAAGCCCTACGACGTACTCTTCATCGAGGAACCGGCGGTGCCGGGCAACATCGAGGTGTTCAAACGACTCAAGCAGGAGATCGGCGTTCCCCTGGCCACCGGCGAGCGCGACCACACCATCTGGGAGTTTATGCCGTATCTGCACGAGCGCGCCATCGACGTGCTTCAGCCGGACGTGGCCCACTGCGGCGGCATCACGCAGATGAAAAAGATCGCCGTGCTGGCCGAGACGTATCACGTGCCGCTGGCGCCGCACTGCACCACGTCGCCGCTGGGCGCCACCGCCAGCCTCAGCGTCGCCGTCTCCATCCCCTTCCTGCTCATCCACGAAACCGCTCCCGGCTCGCTGCAATGGGGCGAGCAGTTCATGGACCGTCCCTGGAAGGTGGACGACAAGACCGGCTACGCCACGCTGCCGGACGGGCCGGGACTCGGCGTTCACCTCGACGCCGACAAGATGGCCAAAATCGCCACCGATCCGAAATACAAATGGCGCTGGCCGGGAGCCACGCTGCCGGACGGATCGGTGGCGGATTATTGACGGCGGCGCTCGTCGCGCGCTTATCCCATGTGGTCGGGGCGTCCGGCGGCCATGCGAATTTGCGCGATGTCGAGGGTGATGACCTCGATCATGTGTACCTCGTTGGCGACGAATTGTTGCGCCGAATTGCTGGACATCACCTGCTGCAACGTCTGGCTGAAATCCACGAAGAACTGATTGATGGCGGCCAGCGTGGCCGGATTCAGCACGATGTTGGGCGTGTTCGTGCCCATCGACTGCGCGTTCGAGGATTGCATGTTCGTGGTTTGCACGTTCATCGACGGCATGTTCATCGTCGGCATGTTCATGTTCATCGACGGCATGTTTGTATCCATCGACGGCATGTTCATATTCATCGACGGCGTGGTCATGCCCATCGACATCATCATGTTGGCCGAAGGCACGCAGCGGTCCTCCAGCTGCTCCAGGGTGGGACGGCAGCGCGGGGACGAGGCGGCAGTTCGGCGGAGGAGTTTCGACGCGAGGCCGCAAATCCAGTGACTCATGATAGAACTCCTAAGATGCGGTGTGCGGCGGTTGATCGATCGAGACGGGAGAGGCGGCGCGGAACTTCAGGACGTGGGTGAGGAAGTACCGCGGCGTGTCTTTCGTCAGACCGCCCGGTTCGGAATTAGGGCGCTCTATCCGTATAGAGACAACGACTCGCGCTCGACTTCCCGGATTCTCGCGACGGATGCGGCACTCGAATTAGGCGAGCGGGGGGCGTCAGCCCCCTGATTCTTCCCTCATCAGGGGGCTGACGCCCCCTGCTCGCCATTCGGCTAACCTTTCTTGGGCGGCTCTTTCTTGGGCGGCTCTTTTTTCGGCGGCTCCTTCTTCGGCGGAGGCGGCGGTTCTTTCTTGGGCGGCGGTGGAGGCGTTTCCTTCTTCGGGGGCGGCGGTGGAGTCGTCTTGGGCGGCGGCGGCGGGGTCGGCGGCTTGACCTGCTTGGGAGGAGTGGGCGGTTTGGGCGGCGGAGCGACCTGCTTGGGCGGCGCCGGCGGGCGTGGCGCCTCGTGTCGCGGGATCGGCTTGTCTTCGTGCTTGGGCAGCGCCGGCGGAGGCGGAGCCACACGCGGCGGCGTCGGCTTGCCATCCGGTTTCGGGCTGATCGGCGGCGTCGGTCGCGGCGGCTGGGCCGGACGCGGCAGTTCGATCTTGCCCTGCTTCGGCTTGTCCGTGACCCGCACCGGCGGGCCGCCGTCGGAGAGCAACCGTCCCTCCATCTTCTGGCGCTGCTGCGCCAGCGCGTGCAGCTGCGCCGCCGTTTTCTGTTCCTGCCCACGCTGCTCGCGCGACACCGCTTGCATCTTCAACACCGGATTGGCGATGTGCGGCAACTTCGCTTCGCCCTCGCGCACGCTGGCCAGCGCGGCCAAGTTGGTCACGCGCGTGTTGTTCACCCGCGACAGCGGAGCCAGCACCGACACGTTCTGGGCGTTGGTGAGGTTGATGCTCCTGTTCACCACCTCATTCATGGTCCTGTTCGTGGTGATGTTCCGGATCACCTCGTTCTGCTGCACCAGAGTGCGCGGCGGCCTCGGAATGTCGCCGCGGAAGCGGGCCTGGTAGAGATTGCGCAGAGCGCGTTCCCAGCCGCCATAGCGAGCGAAGCCAAGACGATAGTAATTGAAGTTGGGATCGAAGACGGAGCGGCCGACGCGGTAATCGATCCACGGCACGAAGCCGGCGCGCGTGTAGCGCGGCTCGAAGTAATCGCCGAAGTAGTAATGGCCGACCGCCGGCCGCACGAACAGGGCACCGAGCAGGAAGTCCGGCTGCACGACGTAGGACGGCGTAAAGGCCCAGCGCGCCCGCCCCAGCAGACGAGCGGCCAACCGCACCGGAGCGAACAGCAGTCCGCGCGCCTCCAGCGGATGGTCCCAATAACCTTCGACGAACAGATAGCCGCCCGGCGTCCAGACGTAGTGAGCGGGTATCCACACCCAACCGGGACGGTAGGCGTTCCAGAAGCCCGGCCGCCAGAGGAACCGTGACTGCCGGTAAATCCAGGCTCCCGGCACATACGCGCTATTGGCATCCGGGGCCGGCACCGATGGCCCTTCATCGAGGGACGGCGGCGGCGGCGGCACATATTGCAATTCTTCCTGCCCGGCAGGCGCCCAGAAGCCGGCCACCCATTGCCAGCCGCCCTCGACCTGCTGCCAGTTGCCTGGCACCCACTGGCGTCCCGGAGGCGGCGTGCGCCAAAAGCCGCTCACCCAGAGGAAATCGTTCTGATCCTGGTCCCAGGCCCAGTAGCCGGGAATCCACTGCACATTGTCGCCTTCCGGCCGCTGATCCGGCGGCAGTTCGTCGATCGGATCGGGCGGCTGCTTCTCGACCAGCGGCGACGCCTGCGGTCGAACTTCGGTCGGTTCGGCGTAGGCCTCGTGAACGGGACCGCGCGCCATGACTTCGACGCCTTCCTGGGCGGCCGGAGGAGTCGGCGGCGGAGGCGGCTCCTCCTGTGCGGAAATGCTCACGATGAGCAACAAGCCGCCAACAATCGTGCCAAGCAAACGAGAGCAGAAATGCACCGTCATGGGATGGCCTCCTGCTGATGCTGCCATCTGGGGAACCAGGTTGAGCACGAAGCTCTTACGATCGGTCGATTTGCAGCGAAGGGACGGGGCGGAAGAGACAGACCCGCCATCGCGGGACGCGGCCCCTTGAATAGAGATTGTATAGCAACTCCAATGCCGCGGAGCGACGGTTGCATCAGCCGTCCGTTCGCTCGCCATCGAAAGAACGCCGCGGTCCGTCGGCCTTGCGCATCGACGACGGCCGATTTGCCGAGAGGCGGCGCGATCAGGCGGCCGCCGTCGCTTCCAGCGGATGTCCGCCCGCGCTCCGCTGCCAAACGTAGCGGTAAACCTCGTCGCCGTTAGATGGGAGGCGCGAGATCGGCGGCAGGCAGTAGGATCGAGCCATTCCCCCGCATCGGCAGGACAGCCTGCATCTCCTCGACCGTGACGTCGCGGAAGTGGACCACGACCTCCCAGCCATTGCTCAGCAGAATCGATTGCTGCCACGTCGGCGGTTCCCCCGGAACCTTCTCGATCTCATCGTACTGCCACTCTGCCAATTCTCCGCGCGAGCGAGCCGATTCAGGGAAGACATCTCGATCGATCCGCGGCGGCTCAACCAACTCATAGCGGAAAGTCAAGAGCGAATGCGGCGGCGTGTCGAGTTGGAGCATGAGGATGAATGTCCCCTCCCGGTACCCGATGCCGCGCACCTTGGCATCGTGCAGATAATAGTTGTCTTCGAGATGACGCAGACCGGGACACAACTCGTCCCGGAGCGATGCGAGGTGGGCATTATAGCGCTCGCACCGTTCATCCCAGAGGGCTTCGACTTCGTTGAGGACGCGGCTGTCTTGGCTCTGGCCGCGAGCAATCAGGTC